>JAFUPK010000091.1 GCA_017481265.1 Clostridia bacterium | reverse complement strand
GTTGATGACTTTAGCCAGTTTTATATATAATGTAATGAGTAATATCAGAAGCGGTTGCCGTATCATATCCCGGCAACCGCTTTTTTCATAAGGTCTATATGTTTTTATTCAAGCTCAAATGCACCTGTGTAGAGACTGTAATACTGACCTTTCTTTGCAATAAGGTCATCATGATTACCGCGCTCAATTATACGTCCGTGATCAAGAACGATAATAACATCGGAATTTTTAACCGTCGAAAGCCTGTGAGCAATAACGAACACCGTTCTTCCCTTCATGAGAGCATCCATGCCGCGCTGTACTATTGCCTCTGTTCGTGTATCAATGGATGATGTTGCTTCATCAAGGATCATAACAGGAGGATCGGCAACCGCCGCACGTGCGATGGACAGAAGCTGACGCTGGCCTTGCGAGAGGCTTGCGCCGTTTTCTGTTATCATTGTATTATACCCCTCGGGAAGTCTTGTAATAAAATCATCTGCGCCTGCAAGACGGGCTGCCGCAATACATTCCTCATCGGATGCGCTGAGCTTTCCGTAACGGATATTATCCATGACAGTACCCGTAAACAAATTGGTATCCTGAAGAACGATACCGAGAGCACGTCTGAGATCACTCTTTTTAATTTTATTTACATTGATTCCGTCGTAACGTATCTTACCGTCGGCTATATCATAGAAGCGGTTAAGGAGGTTAGTAATAGTGGTCTTACCTGCACCTGTTGCACCGACAAATGCCACCTTCTGTCCCGGTTTTGCATACAGGGACACATCATGAAGGACTGTTTTGCCCTCCACATAAGCAAAATCAACAGAATCAAGGACTACATCACCCATGAGAGGTGTGTACGTTATGCTTCCGTCGGAATGAGGGTGCTTCCAAGCCCATTCGTGAGTTAGTTCATCACATTCCACAAGCTTTCCGTCCACTGTCTTTACATTAACGAGTGTAACATATCCTTCATCCTTCTCACAATCCTCATCAAGGAGATCAAAAATTCTGCTTGCACCTGCAAGACCCATGACAACCGCATTGATCTGATGGGACACCTGGCTGATGTTTCCTGCAAACTGCTTTGTGATATTAAGGAACGGCACAACAATGCTGATACCGAAGGGTATAGAGCTGAGACCGAGATTTGGAACATCGGAAATCAGCAGAAGTCCGCCTGCTATTGCTACGATAACATAAAGCACATTACCGATATTATTGAGAATGGGTCCGAGGATGTTGGCATATTTATTCGCCTTTTCAGCCTCACGGAAGAGCTCTTCATTTATAGCATCAAATTCCGCGCGGCTCTCTTCCTCATGGCAGAACACCTTAATGACCTTCTGTCCGTTCATCATCTCCTCAGCAAAGCCTTCGGCACGTCCGACAGCTCTCTGCTGGCGCACGAAATATTTTGCTGAGCCTCCGCCAACCTTCTTTGTTACAAAAAACATGGCAGAAACGCCGCAAATGACCACAAGTGCCATCCAGACACTGAAGTAGATCATGATACAAAAGAGTGTTACAACGGTTATTCCTGAGATAAGAAGCTGTGGCATACTCTGGGAAATAAGCTGTCGGAGAGTATCAATATCATTGGTATACGTACTCATGACATCGCCGTGATTGTTTGTGTCAAAGAACTTTACAGGAAGTGTCTGCATACGGTCAAACATCTTTTGACGGAGCTTTTTTAATGTACCCTGCGTCATGATAGCCATAAGCTGGTTATACAGGGTTCCGGACGCGAGGGATAGAATGTAGAATGCAACAAGAACAGCTACGAATGAGAATATCTCACCGGAGGAAGCCTTCCATGAAAGTCCTTCGTTCATCGCCTTCTCGATTACGGCAATGACCTTCTGCATGAAGATGGACGGTACAGCACCGACCACGGCATTTATGATAACGCACAGAAGGGCTATGGGAAGCATCACAGGATAAAAGGAACGGAGCATACGAATAAGCCGTCCCACAGTTCCGCGACGAGCCTTAAGCGGTGCACCTGCCTTGTTAGAGGGCATCTTTTTATTCATTGTCTGCACCTGCCTTATTCTGAGATGTGTATATCTCACGGTAAATCTCGCTGTCTCTGAGAAGCTCTGTGTGAGTACCGACAGAAGCGATCCTTCCGCCGTCCATAATGATTATTCGATCAGCATCTTCAACGGAGGCTGTTCGCTGAGCAATGATTATCTTCGTTGTAGTAGGAATATACTCTTTCATTGCACGTCTTATAGATGCATCTGTCCTTGTATCAACAGCACTTGTTGAGTCGTCGAGAATGAGTATTTTCGGTCGCTTGAGAAGCGCGCGGGCAATACATAGTCTCTGCTTCTGACCTCCTGAGAGATTGGCGCCCCCCTGTTCAACATACGAATCATAACCCTGCGGGAAGGTATTGATAAATTCATCCGCATGGGAAAGGCGGCAAGCCTCAGCCATTTCTTCATCCGTTGCATTTTTATTTCCCCAGCGGAGGTTATCCTTGATGCTTCCGGAGAAAAGTATATTTTTCTGCAGAACTACGGCAACATTATCGCGCAGCACATTGAGGTCATACTCCTTAACATCACGTCCTCCAACCTTAACTGTGCCTTCGGTTGCATCGTAAAGACGTGAGATAAGCTGGATAAGAGTAGACTTCGAAGAACCCGTGCCGCCAATGATACCGATAGTCTCACCGGAGGCTATCTTGAGATCAATATCAGACAGCGCCATACGCTCAGCCTTTTCGGAATAACGGAAGCTTACAGAGTCGAACTCAACAGAACCGTCAGCCACCTCAGTGAGAGGAGCTTCAGGAGAAATGATGGTAGGCTTCTCCTCTATGACCTCGGCAATACGCTTGCAGGACTCTATCGCCATGGTTATCATAACAAAGATCATGCTGAGCATCATAAGGCTTGAAAGCATCATGAAGTTGTATGTCAGAAGTGCTGACATCTTACCCACATTCAATGCAACGCCCGATGTTGTAATTACGAGATACGAGCCGAATGTGAGAACGAAGATCATTACACAGTACATACAGAACTGCATAAGGGGATTATTAAGTGCAAGAATACGTTCAGCTCTTGTAAAATCGCGGCAAACATCGCCTGCTGCGGAGTCGAATTTCTTCGATTCATAATCCTCGCGCACAAAGGACTTTACAACTCTTATACCTTTTATGTTCTCTTGAATGGAGCTGTTCAGAGCATCGTATTTTTTGAAAACCTTACGAAAAAGGGGCATGGTCTTTCTTATAATGAGGATGAGACCCGTTCCGAGTACGGGAATGACGAGGAAGAAGATCGCCGCCATCTTACCACCCATTCTGAACGCCATAACGAAAGCAAATATCAGCATGAACGGTGCTCTTATTGCAGTACGAATGAGCATCATATACGCCATTTGAACATTGGTGACGTCTGTTGTAAGTCTTGTAACGAGAGAAGATGTAGAGAACTTATCGATATTCTCAAATGAGAAGTCCTGAATGCTGTGGAACATATCGTGTCTCATATTTTTTGCAAATCCGCAGGATGCCTTGGCGCAGGTCATACCCGCGATCATTCCGAAAAGCAAAGAAAACACCGCCATTACAACGAGGACTCCGCCATATTTGAGGATCACAGACAGATCACAGCCCTTGTCAATGTTGTTTACAAGCTCCGCTATAATAAACGGAATAACGCATTCAAGAACGACCTCAAGGGAAACTAAGATCGGAGTTGCTATGGAAGCTCTCTTATACTCACGGATACATTTTGAAAGTGTCTTTATCAACTGTTTATCATTCCTTTCCAATATATTTCATTTACTTTTAAGTTAAATTATATCAAAAATATCTTTTGCAGTCAACCAAAGTTTGCACATCCAATTACATTTGGCAAAACGCTCAAAATATCATATTCTAAGACCGGTTTGTATGGAACCGCTATGTGTATGTTCACATTCTGTTAATATCAAGTAATATACTTTTTCCTTGCTTTCAGATAGCAAATATAATGAACCGCCGATGTAAATAACCACGAAGCGGCATATGAAAGGTACAGCGATTCGGGAGAATGGTACACGAATGCGAAAACCGTGAATATCCACAGTATTCTCACACCGCAGACTCCGACTATGGAGACTATCATAGGCATCCATGGGAAACCCATTCCGCGAAGCACACCGACAAGCACGTCCATAACGCCGCAAATAAAATAGCAGGTGCAGATATATCCGAGACGAACCATTCCATGCTCGATGATCTGATCAGGTCTTACCGTGCTTTCAACCGAAGTATTTGCAGTATACAAAGTAAGAAGCTCTTCGCCGCAAAGGAAAACAGTCCAACCGAGAACAATTCCTATGACGACCACAAGGATCATGCAGGTGCGGAATGTCTTTTTAAGTCGATCGAAATTCCCCGCTCCAATATTCTGCGCTGTAAATGCAAGGCAGGTATGGTGCATGGCATTCATGGCAACATATACAAAGCCTTCGACATTTGCCGCCGCAGAGTTTCCCGACATAACTGCTGATCCAAAAGAATTGACAGATGACTGAACAATAATATTTGACAGAGAAAATATAGAGCCCTGTACTCCTGCCGGAATGCCGTGACGAAGCATTGCAATAAACTTATCCTTATATATGCGAATACGCTTTATCTCAAACTTATAGTCATCATTCGTTCTCATAAGGCACACCACAACACACACAGCAGACACGACCTGTGACACGGTCGTAGCTATGGCAACTCCCGCAACGCCCATTTGAAAACGGATAACAAGAACAAGATTTAGCGCTATGTTAATAACGCCCGATCCAAGAAGTATGTAAAGAGGGCGCTTTGTATCTCCTACTGCACGAAGAATAGCAGCACCAAAGTTATATACCATGAATGCAGGCATACCCAGAAAGTATATACGGAGATAAAGAGTAGCCTGATCAATGACATCATTCGGCGTAGACATCAGAAGGAGAGCCTGACGCGATATGAGAAGTCCGATAGTCATAGTGATAACACCGCAGATAAGACTTACTCCCATAGCAGTATGAACAGACTCATGAAGATTCCGAGAATCCTTAGCGCCGTAAAAGCGTGAGATTATTACCGATGCACCGACTGAAAGTCCAACGAAGACATTGATGATAAAATTCACCAACGGCCCGTTTGATCCGACAGCTGCAAGAGCTGTGCCTCCCGCAAAGCGCGCTACCACGATCATATCTGCAGCGTTATAGAGAAGCTGCAAAAGTCCCGTTGCCACAAGTGGAAGAGCATAAAGAAGGATATTTTTTAAAAGAGGTCCTTCACACATATTGACAGTTTGCTTCTTTGTCATAAACTCACCTCATTCCTTCTTGTTATTATACTCCTTTTTTTGTTTTATTTCAACATCCATCGGAAAAGAAAGATAATTTTCACAAAACGGTCACTTTCTGTTGCAAATGAAGAGCGTTTAATATATAATAGACGTATAAGAACAATTGAAACGAGGATATATTATGATTTACAGAGATCTGTGCGGAGAAAAGGTTTCACTACTCGGATTCGGTGCTATGAGACTTCCCGTAAAGGACGGCGAGGTAGACTATAACGAAACCGAGAAAATGCTCGACTGTGCCATTGCCGCAGGCGTGAACTATATCGACACAGCGTGGCCCTATCATTCGGGAGATTCCGAGAGAGTTGTATCAAGAATACTTGCAAAATACCCGAGAGAATCTTATTTTCTTGCTGACAAGTACCCCGGTCACCAGACTGCGGACAGCTACGATCCCGCGGGACTCTTTGAAGAACAGCTCAAAAAGTGTAACGTCGACTATTTTGACTTTTATCTTCTCCACAATGTGAACGAAAACTCTATCGGTGTGTACAAGGATCCAAAGTGGGGTATTATCGACTACTTCATTGAGCAGAAGAAGGCAGGACGCATCCGCCACCTCGGATTTTCCACCCACGGCGGAGTGAAGATGATAAAGGAATTTCTCGATGAATACGGCGAGTATATGGAGTTCTGCCAGATACAGTTCAACTACCTTGACGACACTCTGCAAAATGCGGGAGAAAAGTACGAGCTTCTGACAGAGCGCGCTATTCCCGTTATCGTTATGGAGCCTGTCCGCGGAGGCAAGCTTGCAAGCCTTGATGAGGGTATAGAAAATAAACTCCGCGAGATGAGAACCGGTACTTCCACCGCTTCATGGGCGTTCCGCTGGTTACAGAGCTACAGTAACATTTCCGTGATCCTGTCGGGAATGTCAAACATGGAACAGCTTTGCGACAATCTTGCGACCTTTGACAAGGAAGAAGTCCTGACTGAAGAGGAAAGAGCTTATCTTGCTGACGTTGCCGAGGGAATGAAGGATTCTCTTCCCTGCACGGGATGTGCATACTGCGTTGACGGATGCCCTATAGGACTTGACATACCGAATCTTATCTCGATCTACAATGAGCTTCGCTTCCAGTCAAATATCGTAAGTGCCATGAGGCTTGAAGGAGCTGACGAGGCTACGCTTCCCTCTGCCTGCATCTCATGCGGTGCCTGCAGCAGCATTTGTCCTCAGAAGATCGATATTCCCGCAGCCATGAGCGATCTTGCCAACAGAATATCGAAAATGCCGAAGTGGGCTGATGTTTGCCGCGAAAGAGCAGCTTTACAGAAATAACTTAAAACAAAAAGCCAACCCGTTGCTTTCGCAACGGGTTATGTTTTACTTAATATCTTCCGATCTCTGCAAAGTGATTGTCTGCAAAGTCAGCGCCTTCTCGGATGGAGTAGTCTCCGATTGCGGGATTTGCGAAGAAAGGATTCTCCGTTTCAGCATAGGTAACGTTATTCTCATACGTACCGTTAGCAACAACCTCGTCACTGAAGCTGAATTCACCGTCGACCATGATATTATCCTTGACAGTTGAGGATACTAAGAAGATACTGTTTTTGCTTGTTGGATTTTCAGGATCGATATCGTACTCATAAGCGAATGGACACTTCTCTTTCCATATCTCATAGTAAGGCGAGCCTTCCTTCGGAAGAATGGAATGGAACTGATCATAGTAAAGCGAACCCGGTGCCCACTCGGACATCATATCACTTGTGTCGGGATTGATAAACATACTGCCACTGTAGATAAGAGTATTATCGGTAATTACGTTATCACGTCCTCGGTTCGTAACGATAGCGGTAGCAACTCCGTAGAATATATTACCGTATATCTCGTTGTTTGCTTCATAATCGTCAAGATAGATACCGTAAGTACCGCCCTGGAGACTTGCGGGGATCTCGCTGATAATGTTGTACCTTATAACGTTGACAGGTCTTATCATATCGCGTCCGTTATGAATAACACCGCCGTCTGCGGAGTTTGTCATACAGTGGTGGAAATAGTTATACTCGATAACAACGTCACCGTTGGTAGGACCAAAGGAGATAGCGTGTCTTGTGGCATTATAGACCTCATTATGAGAGATGACCGCGCCGATCACGTAATCGGTGAGCTTGATAGCGCCTGCATCAGAGTGGATATCTGTGACACAAGCATCGTGTATAAGGTTATTGTCGATAACAAGCCCTGAGTTCTCAAGAGCCATATAGTCATAGTCGCTTCTTTCGCCGGGACCCACACCGCGAACCTTGATAGCGTGACCTGCGGTTGTATAGATCTCGGAATTCTTGACAGTAAGATCGAGGCATTTTTCAAAGTAGATGCCCTGTGTGCCGGCAATATTCGAAATCTTACAACGGTCGATGGTTACGTTATCACTTTGATTTGCTACAATAGCATCATCGGTGGTGACACGGAAATTAAGCTTCACAAAGGAGATGTTCGAAGCCTTATCCATTGTAATGAATCTGCCGTTTGTAGCGATGCTGTAGTCGCCTTCGGGTGAGAACACATAAAGTACTCCAAGGTCGGGATTGTACCAGAACTCGCCGCTCCAGTCAAGCTCCTTTGAAGCATTACTGATGTATGCCTTAGTCTCCTCGTCTACGTTTATAAAGCCGTACTGTGTTTCGTTATAGAATTCCATAACGCCTGTTGTCTTATCGTAGGACTTAATGTCAAGGTAATCCTGATGCCATACCTTTGACACGTATCCGCAGAGCTGTACGCCATCATAGCTGTCATAGCTGTCAAGCTTCTTTTTGAGAATGAAAAGGGCCTGAAGCTTCTTCTGCTCGGTATATGGGATGATTATTGTATCAGCATTAAGATATCCGTTAGTTGAAGCTTCTTCTTTGATCTCTTCCATAGTGTAAGGGCTGTCGGGAGTCGCTACGTAATCTGTAAATCCGACATAGTAGTTATCCGCACCGGAGGTACTCTTATTAGGTGTTCTTGCGGGATAGCAGAAGTCTGTCTCGGAGAATAATCCCGTCACCGTATCAAGATTGTTTGCCATCATCAGGCCGGAGATATCTACCTTCTTGATCTTATCGTAATTTGCTTCAGCGAAGAACGCCTTGTCAACATCGTTCAGAGGCTTGAACTCATCCTCTGCAATATAGATACCGTTTGTGAAGTACACCTCACCGTCGCCGTATGCGCAGTATGTAACGGGCACGCTTTCGCTTCCGCTGTCTTCTGCGGTAAACTGAAGATTATCAAGCACGCCGTAGTCGCCTGCCTTGAAGGCTACAACTATCTCGTCCTTGGCAGTCTTCTTAAGCTCGCGCACCATTTCCTTAGCCTTTGCGAAGGTTGCAACCGGCTTGTCGAGAGTTCCGGGGTTCGTGTCGTTTCCGTCAACGGCTACGTAAATATCAGCATCGGTGACGAGCTCGTAGGGCTTCCCGGTATAGGTGCTCAGCGGCTTCGGAGTATTGTAAACAAGCTCATACTTGTAGCTGTCGTACTCCTTGAAGCATCTGAGGATCTTCGCAAACTGCTCTCTTGTCGCGCCTTCGCGAGGTGCGAGGGTGTCTGCGGTCTTACCTGTGATAAGTCCGATAGCGTTTGCCCATGAAAGCGCATCCTTTGCGTAGTCATGGACTCTCTTGTAGTCCGCGTAGTGCGTGATGTCGGCACGTTCTTCCGTGATGATATACTCCATGGGAGCATAGCGCATGATGATAGTCGCAAGCTGTTCGCGGGTGATAGTCTCGGTGGGAGCAAAGATACCGTTTCCCTTTCCTTCAACTATCTTGTTCTCTGCCGCCCAGATAACGGCATCTGTGAACCACTTATTATTCTTTACGTCAGTAAAGGTAGCCTTGTACTGGGTCTCAGGCTCACCCTGAAGTCTGTAAAGCACCGTTACCACCATGGCGCGGGTCATGGTCTCGGCGGGTGCGAACTTGTCCGCGGTGGTGCCGTTCATGAGTCCCTTTTCGGTGACGTACATAAGGTCAGCATAGCTCCAGCGGGAAGTATTTACGTCCTTATAAGGGGACACTTCCGCAGCCGTTGTGCCGAGCACGAATACACTCGCCAGCATAACAAGGCTGAGGATCATTGAAAGTAGGCGTTTTGCTTTCATTTTTGTTCTCCTTGTGTGGATATTTTATTCATTATAACATTGTATTGTGAACGCAGTATTAACAATTTAAAGAATACCCGTTATACCGAAAAACGGCACCCGAAATCACTCGGGTACCGTCAATAATTCAGTTGATATAATATGCTCGGTCAGCTCTCTTTTCAAGATCGGGGTGGAGATCTCCATCGGGATATCCGAGGATGCAGTTACCGACGCCATACACATCGTCAGTAATTCCCCACTTTTCAAGGAGCGCTTTGCCCTCGTCGGTCTCAAAGGTCTGACGTGCTCGGTGGATCCAGCAAGCGCCGAGACCGAGAGAATACGCTGCAAGGAGCATATTTCCAAGCACGAGGCTTCCGTCTTCAAGAGACGTGCGGCTGCCTTTTTTTGCAAGAACGACGATAACACAGGGCGCGCCGTAGAAGGGATCGCTGTCCGTTCCCATAACGCCTGCGTTTATACGTCTCATGGTTTCGATATCCTCACCTGATCTTACCGCAACGATATAAGTCGGCTGGAGGTTTCTTCCCGAGGGGGCTGCAAGTCCGGCGTCAACGACCTTGTGTAATAAGTCATCCGTGATCTGCTCAGCTTTATAACTGCGGCAGCTTTTTCTTTCATGCATTGTTTTAAGTGTTTCGTTCATTTTGATCTGTCTCCTTATTTCGAATTAACTATACATATTATATATCTACACCCTCTTAAAATCAAGAAGCAGAGCCGAAAAAGCTTCGGCTCTGCTAAAAATCAAATTTTCAAAGCGTAGTATATCTAAGCTTTACTTTATTTCGTAATACAGCTCGGTGCTGTCGGCAGTTGAAACGGAGGAAGTACCGAGTGTTCGGTATACATCAAGAACTACTTTGAAATAGTCTCCGTCATCAAGGGAAACTGCATAAATATTCTTGACCGTGCATCCGTCGTAGCTGCTGCCCAAGGAATTTGCCGTGTCCTTGATGGCACGCTGTTCAATATCATCATAGCTGTAGCCGATAACTGCTTCCTCTTCCGGTACGGGAGAAGCCTTGTGATTGAAGGAGAATATCTCTCCTGTTATAGCTACGTCCACAAAATACGTATCCTCTGTAATGAAATCGCCAACCTTGGTTGTATACATTATATAATATACTTTCAAACTTTCCATGTAACGGGCTAAAAACAGCTCACAATTATCAAGATCAATCCCCTTTTCCTCTGTGAGATACATCTCAGCCTCAGCTATCGCTTCCTCGACAGTGGATATTTCAGTTACGCTCTCCGCATATTTATCGTCTTCAAGCTTGGCATATACATCATCTGTATAATACCTATTAAAACCGACAACCTCGCCCTTCTCATCAAGAATATACCGATTCGGTCTTCCTGCATTATAGTAGTCCTTAACGTTACCGCAATCGTCAATTATGGAACGCTCATACGATACAACAACTTCTTCTCTTTCAAAAGTTATCTTCTTAGATGAAGGAGCATCCTTGCGCTCATAGTATTCCTTATCTATCGAAGCAACATCTTCGGACAAAACAAGAGATGAGGCGCTTTTAAGAACCGGTTTGGATTCTACAACTTTATCTGCACTTCCTGCATCTGCACTTCCTGCGAGTACAAATATACCGCCGACAACAAACAGTACAACAACTGTGGATATAACAGCTAAAAATATTCTGTGTTTCATAATATTTCTCCTTTCAAGAATCATAACAATTTATTAACTTTCAATAATTATAGTGTAAGATAAATAAACGGATACAAATGAGCTATCCTCCTTCCTCCATATCCATCGTTACTTATCTTCATATTTATTATATATCATATATAATGATAATTCAAGTGGTTCCTCCATATTTTCCATATTTTGTACGATCGCACAAAAAATAACGGACGATGCCCTAAAAAGGACCCGTCCGTTGTTCACAATGTACAAGATGTTCTATATACGAAGTGTATTACTTCTCGAAAGGCATAGTAAGGCTTCTCATATTCTTCGCCATATCCTCTGCGCTGACCGTTCTTCCGCACTCAAATGCCAGCCAGCCGTCATAACCCGTTTTCTTGATGGCTTCAAAGACCTTGGGATAGTTTATCTCTCCTGTGCCGGGCTCGCATCTTCCGGGGTTGTCGGCTATGTGGAAGTGTCCGATAAGATCAATGTTCTCCGTGATATTACGGATAAGGTTTCCCTCGGTGATCTGCTGATGATAGATATCGAAAAGGACACGTACTGCGGGGCTGTCTACCATTTTTATAAGCTTAAAGCCGTCAGCGGAGGTATTGAGAAAGTAGCCGCTGTGATCAACAAGTCGGTTGAGGGGTTCTACCACTATGCAAAGTCCCGCTTCATGTGCCATGGGAGCTATAGTGCGTAAAGCGGCGGCGCAGTTTTCAAGCTGAGCTTCTCTTGAGATGTCATCCCGCTCGGCACCCGTTATCATGACAATATTTTTAGTTCCGAGTATTTTTGCCGCCTCTGCTGTCTCGCGGAAAGCCTTGATAATGGGCTCTACGGCGTCCTCGTGAACCATGCCGTGATGCCAGCTTGTAGCCGCGTGCGTCGTTTTATCCCGTGAACCGAGCAGTATCGCACTGAGGGTCATGTCATGCTTTAGTAGAGTATCACGAGTCAGCTCAAGGTCAATATCCTGCCATGAGAGCATTTCGATTCCCTTGAAGCCATACTCGGATGCAAGGCGGATGTTTTCGTAAAAGGATGTGTTAAAAAAGCTGCCTGCGGCGAATTTCATAAGGCGTACCTCCTTGGTCTTGTAAGCTCAGTATAGCAGAGAATACACTAAAAGTCAAGTAAAAACCCGAGTGTGTTCCACTCGGGTTCAGCTTGATGACAAACCCTGTGCTTTCGCACAGGGTTTGTCAAATTAAACAAAGGATAAATCAAAAGTAAAAGGGGATGCGCGACCTGCGGGTCGCTTTTTGGACGAATAAGGGGAATTTCGCACTCTGCGGAGCGCGACTCAGGGCGCTGCCCCAAGACCCTGCGACCTTTTGAAAAAGGTCGATCAAAACTTTTGTGCATTTTGTCAGCATAAGACCTTTGTCAGCGGTCTAAACCCGAGTGTGTTCCACTCGGGTTTGGGTGTTATTCCTTTTTGTCGTCGTCCTTATCGGGGAAATCGTTGAGGTAGTCGGAGAAGTTACGATCCTTCCTTGAAAGGTCGATTTTATTCTTTGCCTCAGCCTCTGCGCGCTCAGCCTCACGCTTTTCCTCCTCAGCCTTGATACGCTCGGCACGGAGTCTGTTTTCCTCTTCGCTGAGTCGACGTTTTTCGGCAACCATCTCCTCAAGCTCCTCGATTGACACGTCCTCGTTCATAGCTCGCTCAAACTGAGCCTGCTCCATGACCTCGTTACGCACAAGGAACTCTGCGATAAAGTGAAGCTTGTCGATATTCTCGCGGAGAAGCTTTTCTGTTCTCTCGTATGCCTCAAGAATGATCTTCTTTATTTCAGAGTCGATCTTTGCGGCGGTCTCTTCGGAGTAGTTCTTGGAGTTATTGAAATCACGTCCAAGGAACACCTCATCGTTTGAATGCTCGCTACCGTATAGGATAGGTCCGAGCTCGTCGCTCATACCAAGCTTCATGACCATGTTCTTGGCTATAGCGGTTGCTCTTTCAATATCGTTGGATGCACCGCCCGAGATATCGTCGAAGATTATCTTTTCTGCCACACGTCCGCCGAGAAGCTCGCAGATCTCGTCCTTTAAGCCGTTCTTATACACACTGTACTTATCCTCGGTGGGAGGTGTAAGCGTGTATCCAAGTGCACGTCCGCTGGGGATAATGGATATCTGGCGAACGGGGTCAAGTGACGGAAGCACGTGTGCGATAACTGCATGACCTGCCTCGTGATAGGCTGTCTTTCTCTTTTCCTCGGGCTTGATACGGTGGCTCTTTTTCGGCATACCGACGATGATCTTGGTAGAAGCTTCCTCGATATCATTCATGCCGATAAGAGACTTACCCTTACGTGCCGCAAGTAGTGCCGCCTCGTTAAGGAGATTTGCAAGATCTGCACCAGTAAAGCCGACTGTGGTCTGGGCGATCTTTTTAAGCTCAACATCAGCCGCAAGCGGCTTATTTCTTGCGTGTACCTTGAGGATCTCTTCTCTGCCCTTGAGATCGGGATAGTTGACCGTGATCTGTCTGTCAAAGCGACCCGGTCTGAGAAGCGCAGGATCAAGGATGTCCGGACGGTTAGTCGCCGCCATTACGATCACGCCTTCTGCAGTACCGAAGCCATCCATCTCAACGAGAAGCTGGTTAAGTGTCTGCTCACGCTCATCGTGACCGCCGCCGAGACCTGCGCCTCTGTGACGTCCGACAGCGTCTATCTCGTCAATAAAGATAATAGCCGCGGAATTCTTTCTTGCAGTATCAAAAAGGTCACGCACACGGGATGCACCCACGCCGACGTACATCTCGACGAAGTCGGAGCCTGAGATCGAGTAGAACGGAACGCCTGCCTCGCCTGCAACAGCCTTGGCAAGGAGTGTCTTACCTGTTCCGGGAGGCCCCATAAGAAGCACACCGTGAGGGATCTTTGCGCCGAGCTTAGTGAAAGCCGAGGGATCGCGGAGAAATTCAACTATCTCCTCAAGCTCAGCCTTTTCCTCGTCAGCTCCGGCAACATCCTTGAAGTATATCTTCGCCTTATCGGCTGTGATAAGCTTCGCCTTGGCACGTCCCACTGAGCCCATTTTTGAACCGGGACCGCCTGATGCCTGCTTCGCAAAGTATATCCAAAGTGCAATGAGTGCTACTATAACAAGAATATACGGAATGAAGGACACCCACACGGGTATCTCAACCGGTGCCGGAAAGTCATAGGATTCGATGATGCCCTTATCGTGCTGCTCGATTATAAGCTCACCGAGATCTTCCCTGAACATATCAAGATCACGGAGCTTATATTCTACGATCTTTTCGGTCTCCTTTCCGTTTTCATTATGATAAAGCACAAGCTCGAGATTGTTGGATGCATCGACCTCGAAGCGCTTTACCTGCTTATTTTCAAAATAATTACAGATGTCGCTGTATCCTACATCCTCTTCGGGAATAAGATCCCATATCGATGTTGTTGCAACAAAGATAAGAGCAAAGAAGATAATATAAATAACAGCATTCTTAAGGCTTTTTTTCATTTATGCTATAACCGTTTCCTTTCGGGAATGATGTATTTTACACCTTATGACTCGTAGACCTCGCGCTTAAGCACGCCTACGTAGGGGAGAGCCCTGTACTGCTCATCATAATCAAGACCGTATCCTACAACGAACTCATCGGGAATCTCATATCCGACATAATCGGGAACGAATTCAACGGTTCTTCTCGTAGGTTTATCAAGAAGAGTACAGGTCTTTACGGAGCGAGCACCGTTAAGGCTGAGATATTCAACAAGATAAGAGAGCGTTCTGCCGCTGTCGATAATATCCTCAACTATGATAATATCCTTTTCAGACAGATCGCTTCTGTGAAGGTCAAGGATAATATTGATCCTTCCTGAGGATGTTGTTCCGGCTCCATAGGAGGAGACCTTCATAAAGTCGATCTCAAGAGGAGACTTGATCTTTTTCATAAGATCACCCATGAATACCACGCTTCCTTTAAGTATACCCAAAAGAAGCAGGTTCTTTTCACTGTAATCACGATCAATGTCTGCAGCAATACGCTCAACCGCTTCGTTGATCATTTCTTCTGATATAAGTACTTTTTCAATAACGTCCTCGATTGCAGGATTACTTTTTATCATGTCAGTCACCATTTAAATTTGTATTATTGTTTTTCGGTAAAATGTCTTCTGCACTCACGCCGAGAATTTCAAGGTCTTTTTCTTTGAAGCACAAGATATATGCACAGTCAGCATCGTTCTCGGGCTTCATACCGTCTCTCAGCGGAAATGACGGTATCCACAGTATCCCCTCGCTGTCACACACGATGGGGATCCTGTCCCTTTCATGTTCTGTGAGCTTTTTATCACAGAACAGCTTTTTTAGCTTACGTGTCATACCGCCGAATCTGTAGCTGTCGCCGACTCTGCGCGTTCTGACTTCAAGCTTACTCTTTATTTTATCAAATTTAATCGCCGTGTGTATTGATAAATTGTAAATATTCTCATAAGAGGGATATTTTTTATTCGGTTTATCTTGAGTAAGCAGTATAATATACCCGTTTTTTACCAAAGGCTTCTCCGGCTCAAGAAGCTGAGGCGTGCTGTCAGCTTCCTTCCCTTCTCCGTTTTTCACAAAGAAGCATTCTGTCCCATCAAAGCAGAACGCTCCATCTCCCGGAACGGATATGCAAAAAGGTTCGCTTGCGCTTCGCAGATGTGATATGATCTCACGAATGTGAATATTCTCAATTGAGTGTAACGTACCGCAGGCAAACGAAGAATACATCTTTCTGATCACCCGTGAAAGAACGGCATTATGAAGCTTCTCAAGACGTTCTCTTTTGACTGTATTTTCGCCTACATCAGACAAAAAGCCTTCTGCAAGCTCTTCAAGATATGAGTCATCCTCTTTAATTGAAGCTGTCATACGAAGAACGGCCTTATGAGCGGCGGGATTTATCTCTTTAAGGTGAGGTATCACAAGATGGCGAAGCTTATTTCGGGTATAATCCGTAGAAAGATTGGTGCTGTCAACAACGTAATCTACGCCGAGCTTTGCGCAAAGGCTCCTTATCTCATCGGATGAATAGGTTATAAGCGGACGTATGAACATACCGTCCCTTACGTGAGGAATACCGCACATTCCCGAGGTTCCCGAGCCTCTTATAAGGTTAAACAGCACCGTTTCAAGATTATCATCTGCATTATGAGCCGTGGCTACAAGAACACGTCCGCCGAGCTTTTCGGCAATTTCGGAGAAAAATGCGTATCTCTCTCTCCGGGCTATCTCCTCAACACTTCCACCTTTTTCGGCAAGCGAAGGGATATCCACGCGTTTTACATACATCTCTATACCGAGCTTTTTCGCTGTTTCTGCAGAAAAGCTCTCATCGCGAAGTGCCTCATCACCTCTTATCATGTGATTGAGATGAGCTGCCGCAAGCTTTGTCCCGCTTCCACAGAGATACTTGTTGAGCAAGTGAAGGAGCAAAGAAGAATCGGCACCGCCGGAAAAAGCAACGAGAACAAGATCGGCGCTGTGAATTAGCCGATCTGTTCCGCTGTATTCAAGTCTTTGCGAGAAATCTCTGTATGCGTCCGTCACGCCAATACTCCTTAGCCTGTATCATTTTCCGCTGAGGTACTCAAATGCTGCACCGAGCCCCAAGATCACCGCACAGCCTCCGAGCAAGCATTCAAGCATCAAAGGTACGGTGTGATATCTTCCAATTGCAAGCTGTGGGTCTGCGTACATGGAGCAAACGATATAAAAAACACAAATAGCGGAAAAAGTCAGATATACCCACATTGCCGTCATTATGTAACTCAGCCTGCGATCAAGCTGCTTTGTACTGTATTTCAAGGACTACACCTGCTTTCATATGTATTACAGGTACAGTTTATCAAAACGCGGCACAATATTCAAGCGGTAATGTATTCTAACTAATATTATACTATCCGTCAATGTAAATTTCAACATCATTTTTAAGTATATCAGCAAACTTTTTTCCGTTTCAAGGAACTATGGGTAAATATTCCCGAAAAAATCAAGTATAATAAAGAAAATATCAAGGGAGCTCTTCCGCTTTGCGTTGGGAACAGAATAAGTACAAGCTTTGATACGCATAGAGCAAAGAGGCACAAAAAGCACGGACGGATAATTAGCTGCGGAATACCTATGTCGATTCCCGTCACCCTTCTGAGTCGCGAGAAGCTGAGGAAAAAGTTAAGTATCTCACAAACGTACACCGACACGATATATCCTTTGATACCCCACCGTGGCACAAGGATCACAACAAACACAAGGCTTAAAAATGAGTCGATAATATTTATTCTCATGCTTGCAAGCTGTTCGCCGATCCCCTTAAGCACACAGTCAACCACCATATCTGTGTACATTACGGGGACAAGCGGAGCACAAAGACGGATCATTCTTCCTGCGTCTTTCGATCTGTACAGGGCTGTGCCAAGCTCATCACCGAAAAAAAGAAAAAGCGCGGCACATCCGACGGAAAACATGGCACAGCACCCAAGTGACGTCCGCATCACACTTTGTTCTTCTCTTTTTTTACCGAGAGCGTGAAGCTCGGCAAGTTCAGGAATGAGCAGCCCTGCCGCAGACGACACCACCGCAGAAGGAAAAAGGATCATGGGAAAAACCATTCCGTGAAGAACACCGTACACGGACAGTGCAGAGGAATCGGACAGGCCGCTTTTTTTCAGGCTCCAAGGTATCATAAGATGCTCGGCAGTGGATAGTCCCTGCCTTGCATACGCGCCAAGAGCCACCGGAAGTGACACTGCCGCTGTGTCCCGTACATGGGTAGCAGTTATTCGGTATTTGTTCTTCCCCTTCGCACAGCCGGCGGGACGCTTGCTGTCGAAAGCATACATGACCACATTTACGATGAGAGACAGTCCCTCAGACACAGCTCCGCCGCCAACCACAGCAAGGCAAGCGTATTCTACTCTGTCCGTAAGTATGGGAACCCCGACACAAAGAGCACCGGAGATCAGAATTATCTTTGCTGATTGCTCTATAAGTGATGAAAGAGCATTCTTATATACTTTTCTCAGTCCCGTGAAGCATCCCGAAAGTGCCGATGTCAAGGATATTGCGGGCAAGCTGAGAGCAAGCACTCGCAGAGAAAGCACTGTCCGAATGTCTCCGAGGAGATATCCTCCGACAAACGGAGAGGCAAACCAAAGAAGTATACCCGTAGTCATCCCGAACATAAGGCTGTAGAGAGAGCACGCAATCATGACACTGCGAACTGTCCTTTTATATGCCGCACTTTCAGCACATGAATCAACAAGGAATGCCGTTCTCTCAGCGGTCAGTCTTACTGCCGCAAGATTGACACCCGAGGTTGCAAAGGTCACACTCAGCCCATACACACTCATAACGAGAGTGAAAAGTCCCATGCTCTCGCTTCCTATCTTGGCGGAAACATAGGCGTTGAAGCTCAGGGCAATACAGCGGAGAAAAATATTTACCCCCGCAAGCAAAGCGGCACTCATAAGAAAGCTTTTTACTCTACCCACCGTAATATCATCCTTTCACAGCTATGCTCTTGAATAATATGCCATGAGTATCGAAGCTATGATATCAAAGATGAATAGCGTGAAAGTTCAAACCGTCTTAGTCTGAGTAAAAGCTATTTCACGCGCAAACAAGCACTAAAAATCAAAAGTCCGATTTTTGTCTGCTGCGCAGACACGCGCTTGTTTCATTATTTTTTGTGCAGCCGTAGGCTGAATGGAGATTATTATATATAGAGAAAGTTCAAAATCGGTGAAGTTTTTAAATAAGCGTAAAAACTTTAATTATGCTTTGACAGAATCGAAAATATATATTATAATAAAATAACACCCAACGCACCTACAGGACAAATCGAGCACAAAGGAAAAGCTTGTGACATGAATAATAACAAAAGAGAAAAATACCTATACGCCCTCTCCGAATCCTATCCGAATATCAGCACCGCCGCATCCGAGATAATCAGTCTCAATGCAAGGAGGAGCCTTCCCAAGATCACCGAATACTTTTTCAGCGATCTTCACGGCGAGCATGAGTCATTCCTCTATCTTCTGCGAAGTGCATCGGGAATGATAAAAGTCAAAATAGACGATATTTTTTCCATGAGTGTGTCCGCTTCCGACAGAGAAGCTCTTGCACAGCTCATCTACTACCCGGAGAAATACATAAAATCCCTTGCAGACAGATCTTCTCTTACCGACGAATGGCGACAGATCACCCTCTACCGCATGATCCTCGTCTGCAAGAAGGTATCTGCCAAGTACACCAGAAGCGAGGTAAGAGAAAAAATGCCCGCAAGCTTTGGGTACGTCCTTGACGAGCTTCTCAACGTGACAGACGACATTAACCGCGATTTCTATTACGAGGAAATAATTCGTTCGGTGATCTCCACAGGCATAGCCGACGATTTTATAATAGAGCTTGCAGCAGTTATCCGTTCCCTTGCTATAGGAAAGCTCCATATAATCGGTGATGTATTCGACCGAGGTCCCAGAGCCGACAAGATAATGAACGAGCTTGTCTCGGTGAAAGACATTGATTTTGAGTGGGGCAATCACGATGTATCGTGGATGGGTGCCGCGGCAGGCTGTCCGGCTCTTATTGCAAACGTCATCCGTATCGCACTCGGGTACAACGGCTTTGACGTTCTTGAGGACGGATATGGGTTGAATCTTCGTCCGCTTTCGGTATTTGCCGCAGAGGCCTATGCAGATGACGAATGTGCTCTGTTCATGCCAAAGACCCTCGACGATGTAAAATACGACGTAATAGACAAAAGCCTTACTGCAAAGATGCACAAGGCGATTGTCATAATTCAGCTAAAGCTTGAGGGTGCTTTGATAAAGCGTCATCCGGAGTACGGCATGGATGACCGTTCTGTGTTCGAAAAGGTGGACTTTAGGCGCGGATGTATTACTCTCGGAGGCATGGAATATAAGCTTCTTGATACTAATTTTCCCACTGTCGACCCTGATGATCCATTAAAGCTGTCAGAAGGTGAAGGTGAGCTTATGAGCGTGCTTGTGAATTCCTTCCGACACAGCAGACTCCTTGCAGAGCATATAAAGTTTCTCTACTCGCACGGTTCAATGTATAAGCTGTGTAACGGAAATGTGCTGTTCCATGGATGCATACCCATGACTGAGGACGGAGAGTTCAGAGAGGTCGAAACACCTGTGGGAAGAGCCTGCGGAAAAGCGCTTCTCGATCTTACTGACGGAGTTGTCCGTCGAGCATACTATTCGACCTACGATTCCGAAGAGCAAAAAAACGCCCTTGATTTTATGTGGTTTTTATGGTGCTCCAAGGATTCCCCTCTCTTCGGGAAGTGCCGCCTTGCATTTTTTGAACGAGCCTTTATCGGCTCTCACATACCCGAGGCAAAGGAGCTGTACGATCCTTATTTCTCACTCAGCCACACAGAAGAAAATGCAAAGCGCATCCTTCGTGAGTTTGGTCTCGATCCGGAGCGCGGACACATCATCAACGGTCATGTCCCCGTAAACCAAAAGGACGGCGAAAGCCCTATAAAGGCTGACGGCAGACTTTTCGTAATTGACGGCGGCATATCAAAGGCATATCGACCGAAAACAGGCATTGCGGGATATACCTTGATATATGACTCTCACAGCTTACAGCTTGCGGAGCATTTCCCATCTGACGGCGGACTTTACAAGACACCGAAGATAAAGGTTGTGGAAAAGCTTGAAGCAAGGTGTAATATTTCCGACACGGAAGCCGGAGTAATGCTTGAGCAGAAGGCAAAAGATCTAATGGAACTGATAGATGCCTACCGATCAGGCGACATTCCCGAAAGACTGTGAGCTTTTTATTGACAAGCACACCGTTTTGCTGTTATAATATTATAATATAAATTCCCCTTTTGAAGGAGTTCTCTATGAAACGTACCAAGCTTGCCGACAGAGTACTCCCCTCCTACACCAAGGGAGAGGAAGTATTCAACATGGTATCGCACATCATCGGCGGTGCCTTCGGCGTTGTATATCTTGTCCTGTGTGTAATATTTGCAGCTGTTCACGGAAATCCGTGGGGAGTTGTCGGTAGTGCCATCTACGGTGCATCCGTAACCGCGCTTTTCACAATGTCCAGTATATATCACGGGCTCAGACCCGAAAAAGCAAAGAAGGTACTTCAGGTCATTGATCATTGCACGATCTACTTCATGATCGCGGGCACATATACCCCTTTTACACTCTGCACGATAAGAGAGATCGACCCTGTTATCGGCTGGGGCGTGTTCGGAGTGATATGGGGTATGGCGGCCCTCGCAGTTACACTTACCGCCATAGACCTTAAAAAGTACAGTATATTCTCAATGATCTGCTACCTTGGTATGGGCTGGTGTGTTGTATTTACTGCAGTACCGCTGTTCCGTGCTCTCGGCTTTTGGGGTTCATTTCTCCTTCTCGGCGGCGGAATCATGTATACAGTAGGTGCTGTTCTTTATGGACTCGGCAAAAAGAAACGGTACGTTCATTCGCTGTTCCATATGTTTGTAGTTCTCGCAAGTCTGATGCACTTCTTCTGTATCTTCTTCTATGTCATTTGATCTTAAGGTATCCCGCGCAGCATTGGGAATGGCTGAATTCAAAAAAGCAGTCAGCTCACCTCTCGATTCGCCGGTAAAGATAGGATATGCATTTACCTGCCTTATGCGCGGTGAAGAAAGCGGCTTTGCCTGCGCCATGATGCTTGATAAAAAGCGGCGATATATAGGAACAGTATGTCTTAAACGGCACGGTGAAATGTCGGAAGAGCCTCTTCTCTCACGTATCGCCGATGCGCTTGAAGCTAATAATGCTTCATACTTCGCAGTTGCACACAATCACAAGCCGGGAATACTTCTCCCTTCTCAGGCTGACTTTATGACAACAGAGCTTATACGGCGGAGGTTCCTATGTGAGAGCACAGTTTTTCTCGATCACTATATCGTTGCAGGGGATGCTTGGTCTACCATACTGAGCAGAAAGAAGTGCAAAAAATACAGAAAGCTAAAGGATCTGTTATAATGAATATAATCAAAGCAAGCTCCAATTCCGTAACGGAGGCTGTGGGAGCGGCTCTTGCAAGGGATCTTAAAAGCAAGGGCATAAAGCGTGCCTTTGTCGCCTTGAGCGGAGATCTGGGCGCGGGCAAGACCGTATTCACCACAGGCTTTGCCTCCGTAATGTCTCCGGGAAGCCGAGTTAAGAGTCCGACTTATACCATAGTCAACGAGTACCTGAAGGGTGAAGTGCCTGTATATCACTTCGACTTTTACAGAATATCTGATCCCGACGAGCTTTTCGGCATCGGTTTTGACGATTATCTTGACAGTGGCATCTGCATCGGTGAATGGTGCGAAAATATAGGTGACTGTGTGCCTGAGGATGCCATACTTATTGAGATCCTTAAGGACAGCGACACGACAAGAATAATTAAAACAAGCTATGACTTTTATACGGAGGACGAAAATGTGGACATTGGGATTTGACACTACAGCATCGACAGTAAGCGCCGCACTGCTCCGCGACGGTGAGCTTATCTGCCACTATTCAGCAAGCTCTGCGACTACTCACAGCACAACGCTCCTTCCTGCCATCGAGGGACTTTTAAATGCCGCAGGTATAAAAGCAAGAGAGCTTGGTCTTATCTGCTGTTCTGCAGGTCCCGGCTCCTTTACGGGTGTCCGTATCGGTTGTGCTACGGCTAAGGGACTTGCCGCACCTTTCGGAACCCCTTGCGTAGGTGTTTCTTCTCTTGAAGCCATGGCAAGTGTATTCGGAAGGATAAAATGCATTATATGTCCTGCTCTCAATGCGAGACGCGGAAATGCTTACACAGCCGTGTTTCTTTCAGACGGACGCGGTAATATTACAAGACTCACTTCTGATGATCTTATCAAGGTGTCGGACATACCGCAGCTTATTTACCGGTGCGAGAATGAGTCCGGCATTATAGCTCCGAAATACGTTGCAGGTGACTCGGTGAAAGAAATACTTTATGCTGCAGAAGCGGCTGATATTCACGGTCTTTCATGCTCTCCTGCCCTTCTCGCCTCTCCGAGCGGGTACGGAGCAGCCTTGGCAGGACTTAAGATCTTTCTTGATAACTCAGAGGACAAAGCGCTCTTTTCGGAAGAAAAGCTTGCACCAATATATCTGAGAAAATCACAAGCCGAGCGCGAGAAGGACGAAAAGAATAATAACCTGTGATCTATCCGCTGTGAAACAGCGGTGAAATATAATATACTGAAAGGATAATATATCATGAGCACCAGAGAAAAGCTTACTGTAGCTCTTGCATCCGACCATGCGGGATACCCTCTCAAGGAGGCGCTCATCCGTCATCTTACTGCAAGAGACATCGATTGCATCGATTGCGGAACAAACAGTACGGAAAGCTGTGACTACCCGGCCTATGCGGTTTCAGGTTGTTGCAAGGTTCTTGATAATGATGCTGACCTCACCATCCTTTGCTGCGGCACGGGTATTGGAATGAGCATCGCTGCAAACAAACTTAAAGGCATCCGCGCTGCTTGCTGTTCCGATGTATTCAGTGCAAAGTACACAAGGGCACACAACAACGCAAATGTGCTTTGCCTCGGCGCAAGAGTTGTGGGCGAGGGTCTTGCCTGCGAGCTTGCCGACGCATTTATCGACACGGATTTTGAAGGTGGAAAGCATCTGCGCAGAGTTGAGATGATAAACGAGCTTGAGAAGTAAAACTCTCATGGTCATTCCCGATTTCAATGCCGCTATTGACAAAAGCCGACATTGGGAGTATAATAATCTAAGAACAAAAACGATTCAAAAACGAAAGGATACATAAGTCATGGCAAAAGTTCTTGTTGAAACAAGCGCACGTCACGTGCACCTCAGCGCTCAGGACATCGAGACCCTCTTCGGTGCTGGCGCAACCCTTACAGAGAAGAAGCCCCTTTCCCAGCCCGGTCAGTTCGCTTGCGAGGAAAGAGTTACTCTCGTAGGACCCAAGAAGTCCATCGCAAACGTTATCGTTCTCGGTCCCGCACGTCCCGCTACACAGGTCGAGATCTCTCTTACAGATGCTCGTACACTCGGCGTTACCGCTCCCGTTCGTGAGTCCGGTGATATCGAAGGCACAGGTACCTGCAAGCTCGTTGGTCCTGCAGGTGAGGTTGAGATCGACTGCGGCGTAATCGCTGCTAAGCGTCATATCCACCTTACTCCCGCTGATGCTGAGGAGTTTGGCGTTGCTGATAAGGAGATCGTTTCCGTTAAGATCGAGTCCGACGGCAGAACCACCATCTTCGGTGATGTTGTCGTTCGTGTCAGCCCCAAGTTTGCTGCTGCTATGCACATCGACACCGACGAGTCCAATGCTGCTTGCGCATTCGGTCAGTGCTACGGCGAGATCATCAAGTAATTTAAGCTATAACACAAAACCACTTCAAAATGAAGTGGTTTTGTTGATTTTTGGAGAACTATATGAACTTTAATTCCATCAAAGCGATCATCACAGATCTTGACCGAACTTTGCTGTGTACGGACAAATCGATTTCAGAACACACGAATGATGTGCTTAAACGGTGCAAAGAACGCGGTATCAAGCTTATGGCGGCTACGGCAAGACCCGAGCGTACGGCTGTTCCCTACTCGGAAATTATCGGATTTGACGCTATGGTTCTTTCAAATGGTGCGAGAGTAATATGCGGCACAAAAAAGTAGGAATTTCCTATCTCGACTGACAGTGCGATGTACTTGTTAGACACTTTGCAAAAGTACCGAGATATTCCGATAACTATTGAAACGGGAGATATGGCATACTCTAACATACCTATCGCAGATTACGAAACGGCGTTAACAAGTAAGCTTGCCGAGGTGATCCTTAGTGAAGGTGCGATGAAAATTCTGTTCCACCTTGAAGAGGAAAGCAGCATCAGCAGGATACTGACTGATGATCTCTACTATACCGTATCAAATGGGTACTTAATGCAGGTCATGGACCGCACTGCGACGAAGTGGAACGGTATTTTGTTAATGCTTAAAAGCTTTGGCATATCACCGAGTGAAGCCATATACTTCGGCGACGACTTTGACGATATCGAGCCTTTAAAGAATTGTGGTATAGGCGTGGCGGTAGCTAATGCAATTAATGAAGCGGCAAGTGCCGCAGACTTTATCTGCGGCACTAATGATACGGATGGAGTAGCAAATTTTTTAGAGAAACATCTGTTGTGATATTACTGAATCACTTATAGATATACGCACCGACGTACTTCGGGAGAGTTTCGTCATACTTGAGGACACCGTTGGTAATTGCTTTATTGCAGATCCATTCGCGGAGTGAGAATGCGCAATCCTTCTCTTCATATTCCGTGAACAGATCGATAAGTTCCTCGGCAAGCCTGTGAAGTTCGCTTTTTTCCTCGGCGGTGAAGGCATTTTTGCACTCGTTCAACTTGTCGTCATCAATTGTCACGACCGTGGGCTTATAACCGTTATCACTATAGGTTATGTAGCCGTAGGATTCAAGAGAACGAAGCAGCTTGAGCTCACAGCTTCCGCAGTCGCCGAAGGCAACCTTGTGAAGTGCCTTTGTCTCATCACAGGTAAGGTGTGACGGAGTTTTTTCAAGGATACCCTTGTACTGATACTTATACTGACCGCCGCAATACTGACTGTAACTTTCTTTTTCAAAACCCATAGTGTGAAGTCCAACGTAATCAATATGCGGAAGATCTACCTGCTCATACCCTATTATATCCCAGCATCCGTTATATGGACGAGGTGTATAGCTTCGATGGATTTCGCCATCGGAAGCCGCCCTCTTTTCCACTTCATCCCAAAGTCGGTCAACCATAAGAGGGATGATCGTCCACTTTGCGTGCTCGTAGGACTGACCTCCACCGTAATAGGACATACCGTGCTTTTCACAAATCTCGTTGAAGCGATCTGCAAGTCGGATAATGAGAGGTGCCGCCATATCCGTGTACTTTTCCGCCAGCTCAAAGTCCTCCTTCTGCTTTTCCTTATCGACTATGGGGAATGCAGTACGGTACTTGTTCCCTTCCTTAGTGAGAAATGTCTCGCGGACGAGAAATTCAAGCTCGCTTTCCATATAGGGAAGTGCAATGCCCATCTCAAGGGACATTTCCTCTGCTGTCTCGGGGTTCTCGTAAAGCTCAAGGAATATGTTCTTATACATTAGATGCTCGAGGATGGACCACGGCTGACCGCGGTCTCCAAAGGAAGAGCAACTGTTTACAAAAGTGATATCCTCGGGTGCAAAGCTTCTTTTACCGAATTTTCTTGCCATATACATACCTTCTTTCAGTTGTTTTCTGCTGTTTCTCAGCTTGGTTTTGACTGTACCTACAGGAAGTTCCAACTCACGCGCAATGACGGAAACGCTCTTATTCTCGAAGTAATGCTTAACGAGTATTCTTCTGTAATCCGAGCGGATAAAAGCAAGAGACTGCCGTAAAAGCTCTACGTCTTCCGATAAGACGTATTCTTCTTCCATATTCTCGTCAGAGGGCAGATACTCAAGCATTTCATCGGAACTAACTTTGAATTCCCTGTCATTATAGTAATACTGCGTTGCCCATTTTGCGTAGCAGTTTCTTGCCACAGCCCACACCCAAGACTTGAAATTTTCCACCTTAACGCCGCGCTCGAGAGATTTTAAAATCTCAAAGCTGATGTTACTTGCAAGCTCGTCGGCGCAGTACTCGTTTCCCGTCTTTTTTAGGCTGAAGTAAAATATCTTTTCGAGATATTCACTGCAAAAGCGTTCTGTCAGCGTCATGTTTTCGCCTCCTTTCGTAAATATAGTGTCGGAAAATTCGGTTTTGGATTTTAAAAATTTATAATATTTTAATATTTCCAAAAAAATAACTGACGCAAATGCGTCAGTTATTTTTTGTTTTTTAGATTTCGTCCTCAACAACATCGAAGTCTGCGTCGTCGTCTCCGCAGTAGCAGATGGGCTCGCATCCGCAGTCATCACCGAAGCAGTCGCAGCAATCATCAGCGCCTGTCTCGAAAGTGATCTTGAAGTACTTCTTGAAGAGGCTGTAAAGTACAGCTACAACAGCACCGATAGTAACGATGGCACCTACCACGATAAACAGCGCCTTCAGACCGTCAGAGTATCTCTTTCCATTTTCGTTCATAATGTTCTCCTTTCACCGTCTAAGACGGAATAAAATCATTTTTAACGGACTTCTCTGTCCTATATATAAGTATACCACATTTTCGCAAAAATGCAATAAGAATCTTGTTAAGTCTTCGAAAACTTTTATTTTTATTTAATTACCCTAAAAGTCCACTCTTACCTCGGCATGATCCCGCGCTCGACGTAATAACCTGTTGTGAAGAACACACCGTCCTTCTGCTCATCGGTAAGTCCCGAGAAGATGTAGAAGGTCTCGTTTTCGCAAATTCCGAGAGACGCGTGGTGCTTGATGTATCTCTCGTTATATGGAGTAAAGATTCTCTGGCGCTTATTCATATTATGATCTACAAGATAAGGCATAGTCTCGTACATATACGCAAGATTTCCGCAATCTTCATTCATAATATACGTATTACCTGAAAGGGTCCACCCGCGAGAATGATTATCTGATGCAAAATATGCTCTGAGCACAGAGCCCTGACAGTACATAAAGATATTATCGGTAATATTACAATTCTCGAATTCTCCGTACATACTTGAGTCAATGACAGCGCCCGCCGCGTATTCATTGAAGCCTTGTACCTGTGTAAGACCGTAGCCTGTGTATGCCATTATATTTCCCTTGACGGTTATATTACGGATCCTGTTCTGAGCTATTCCGTTTTCATCGAGGGGACCCATATGGTTCCATGTCTCGATTCCTATTCCCGTAGCTACAAAAACATTGTTCTCGTATGTGATATTCTGGATATGAACGGGATTTTCATTAGTAGAGGTGCACTGATGAGTTACCGCTCCGTCACCTATATCGTGGCTGTAACAGTTTCTGATAACGTAATTATCAAACGGTCCGAATCCGCCAATGCTTCCGTCAATGGAGCTGATGGAGCCGCAGGAATAACCTGCTTCACAATTTGAGATAACTACATTATTGCCGCTGACGTCGATAAGTCCGAAGCAGGAATACTTTGCCGCGATATTGTCAACGCGCACGTTGTTGGCGTCTGAGCTTAGAATTCTTGCACTTGTTCCGCACATTATCTCGTCAAATCGGTCTGCGGGATTTCCGTCTTCACAGTAAAGATAGAGCTTGCCTTCCTTCCAATCGTGGATAAATTCAAGGTCGTTTTGAAGTGCCGTTCCGGGATTCTCGCAAGGACGGACCTTAACGTCAAAAATCTCGTACCCATTATGGAATTTAAGACAGCTTTTTGTTGACTTACCCTCGCCGAAGGGATCCTGCTGATCGGCAGGGCGGATGTTGATTCCCACTGCTTCACCGCCATTGAAGACGATGTTTCCTACCTCAACCTTCTCACCGCGCCAATCTTCCCTGGGATCGATCGCATCGAGGACGTATATATTCTCCCACTGAGTTTCGTGCCAGAGACCTGCACCGCCGCCGAGGTCGATCGCTCCAGTAAAGAGAGGCTTATCACCCTCGCCGTAAGCACCGTAGGTAACTCCGTTTGCAGGCTGCAGAGTGACCTTGCTGTTATTGAGATACTTTTCGGGATAGAACACACTTCCGCGCTCGAAGAATACGGCGTCTCCTTCCTTTGCGGTAGAAAGCTCAACCACAGGCACGGGGTTATACCATAGCTTAGAAAGACTCTTCCAAGCAGTTTCGGGAGACAGACCGTCGTTATTATCATCTCCGTTAATTGAGGATATATAATAGCGGGTACCGCCTTCGGCTACGATATCCTCGGGAGTGATCTCGGATTCGGAATTGAGGATCTCATCAATTCTGCTTCTGAGAAGCCGGTCGTACTCATCAAGGGTAGCCTCGTCCGCCTCCTTTAACTCAACAGGAGAGTAAAGGAAGTAGTTTTTGAGATAATCATCTGCATCTGCGCTGTCAAAGCCGTCAGCGGACTTCTTATCCTTGAAAAGTGCAATATAGCGGATGTTAAGATCAGCGTCATCTGCAGCAGTAAAGAGAAGCTGTGAGAATAAAGCCGAATCGTTAAATGCGTTATCCTTCAATGCTTCACTAAGATCAAGCGTGACAGTTTTGAAGCCATTATCCTCACCTTCGGCAACCGATGTAAGAGCAGCCTTCTCTGCTCCTGCGTTAAAGAGACCAAGCGTTGGCTCAGCGCCTTCAGCGGAATAGCAAAGCTTTACGTAAGGATAGGATCTGTAATCGTGTCCGATAACATTGAAGCTTACACCCACAGTGTTTTCGGGAAGATAAGTTCTGGCGGCGTTTACAGCATCGGGATATGCACGTAGGGACGGATACTCGCCTGTTTCGTCAAGGTCAGTACCGAGTCCGCCGGCTACAACATTTCCGTTTGCGTAAAGATATCCGGCACCGAGAATGATAGACTCACCGTCTGCGGAAGGAGTATATCCCTGCCAAGCCTTAGCCTCTGCGGCGATCAGATTCATTATGACCGTCGCCATCTCAGCTCTTGTAATATTTGCCTTGGGGTTATATTTTTCGTACTGGTCTCCGTTTGCAATACCGGAACGGCGAAGGAGCTCAACATAGTCGCGTGCCCACTTTGCGATCTTGCCGCTATCACTGAATTTTTGAGGAGCGGTATTCTCGCGGGGCATATTGATGCCCATATACTCTACATATCTGTATATGCACGCTGCCATCTCTTCACGTGAAAGTGCCTTATTGGGTTTGAACGTACCGTCCTCATAGCCGGTAACAATACCGCTGTCCACAGCCCAACCAACGTAACCTGAGTACCATTTTCCTTTCTTTACGTCGGGGAACTTGTTACTCTCGGACTCTTCTGCGCCTGCAAGTCTGCCGAGAATAGTTATAAACATAGCTCTCGTCAGATTACCGTTAGGCTCGAATCTTGTCTCGGTAATTCCGTTCATAAGTCCCTTCTCGTATACGAAAAGAACCTCGTCATAGAACCACTTCTTCTCACCGACGTCCGCAAACGGCATCTTGTCCTCAGCACTTACGCTGAGCTGACCGGCAGTGTACACACCTAAAAGCATCGCTGCAAGAATAACCGCTGATAATATTCTTTTAAGTCTCATTGATGTTTCCCTTTCTGGTTATGTAAGTTTCCGCAAGAAGCACAGCAATATCACGAATTCATACTACATTTTATTGTGTCAATTATAACATAATAAATAAATACTGTCAATGATTTTACAAAGAAAGTATTGACAGTATTGTAAGCTAATAAATTATTCCGCGCTACTTGATTTATAACAAAAAAATTGTTATAATATAATGAAAAAATATTTTTCCGAGCCAAACTCGGAGTTTAAACGGAGTTTTACATGGCAGAGGCTATAGAAAAGCAGAAGCATATAAGAAATTTTTCGATAATCGCTCATATCGACCACGGCAAATCCACACTGGCTGACCGTATTTTGGAGTTTTCCGACTGTGTTGCCAAGCGCGACATGGAAGAACAGCTCCTTGACAACATGGATCTTGAGCGAGAGCGCGGTATCACCATCAAGGCACGTGCCGTACGTATAGACTACACAGCTCCCGACGGTGAGGAATACATTCTCAACCTCATCGATACCCCCGGACACGTTGACTTCAACTACGAAGTCTCTCGTTCCCTTAACGCCTGTGAGGGTGCTCTTCTTGTAGTTGACTCCACCCAGGGAATCGAAGCGCAGACCCTTGCAAACGCATACCTTGCAGTGGATGCGGGACTCGAAATAGTCCCTGTTATCAACAAGATCGACCTTCCCTCCGCAGACGCAGACCGAGTAAGAAACGAAATCGAGGACGTTATCGGTATCCCTGCTGAGGGCTGTCCCGCTGTATCCGCAAAGACAGGTCTCAACATCG
>JAFUPK010000090.1 GCA_017481265.1 Clostridia bacterium | reverse complement strand
TGAATAGTAAAAATGTCAGCAGGCTTAAAGAACTTCGTTTGGAAAAAGGTTATACTCAGATAAAAATTCAAATGCTGACAGGAATAGACCCAAGTGATTATTCAAAAATCGAAAGCGGAAAAAGGTATTTTACCTTTGAGCAGTGCAGAAAGCTTGTTCTTGCACTTGATACAAGCATGGATTATTTAGCAGGCTTAACCGATGAAAAGAAGCCTTATGAACGAAATAAAAATTGCTGAGTCAGGCTTGACTCAGCAATCTTTTTATCCAATGTAATTATATCCCTCAGCTTCTACTGTAGCCTTGATCACATCATCTGCTACTTCCTTGGTGCTCTCGATGACGGCTGTTCCTTCTGTGTGGCTTGCTGTGACTGATGTAACTCCGTCAAGAGCCTCAAGTGCCTTCTTTACGTGTGCTTCGCAGTGGTGGCACATCATTCCTTCGATCTTTACTGTTTTTGTCATAGCTTTGTTCTCCTTTGTATCTTCATAATGGTTTGTATTTTCAGCTTCCGTATGGGAGCTTTCTGTCTTTTTGGATTTGATTCTTGCAAAATTCAGCCTCAGCGCATTCATAACAACGCAGAAGCTTGAAAGGCTCATGGCGGCGGCACCGAACATGGGATCCATCCGCCATCCGAAAAGGGAAATGAACGCACCTGCAGCAAGTGGAATACCGCACACGTTGTAGATGAACGCCCAGAACAGGTTTTCCTTGATGTTTCTGAGTGTGGCGCGACCGAGCTTTATTGCCGACAGCGCATCGGAAAGGCGGCTCTTTACGAGGACTACGTCGGCGGAATCAATGGCGACGTCGACTCCCGCACCTATGGCTATGCCGAGATCCGCTTTCACAAGAGCTACCGCATCGTTGATGCCGTCGCCTACCATGGCGACCTTGCCCTGTGATTTCAGCTTTTCCACAGCATCCGCCTTTTCCGTGGGCAGAACGCCTGCGATCACATCATCTATACCTGCCGCTTTGGCAACGGCACGTGCGGTTTTTTCATTGTCTCCCGTGATCATGACCACGCGAAGCCCTGCCTTCTTCATTTCGCATACGGCGTCGGCACTGTCCTCGCGTACGGTGTCGGCTACGGCTATGATTCCGAGAAGCTTTCCGTCACAGGCGAAATAAAGGGGAGTTTTGCCTGTTTCTGCAAGGCTTTCAGCGCGGCTTGCAAGCTCAGCGGGGACAGATGCAAAGTCTTCGGCAAATTCTCTCTTTCCGCCAACGGTAAGCTTTCCTGCGATGATCCCCTCAAGCCCGTTTCCTGCGTGTATTTTGAAACCCTCGGCTCTTTCGGGGACGACTCCGGCAAGCTCGCCCTTTCTCACAACAGCACGTCCGAGGGGGTGCTCGCTTCCCGCTTCAAGTGATACTGCAAAGCTTAAAACCTCCTTTTCCGTGAAGCCTTCGGCGGGGATAATATCAGTGACCTCGGGTACTCCTTTTGTGACAGTTCCCGTTTTGTCAACTGCGACGATCTTAACCTTTCCTGCGCTTTCAAGTGCGGCGGCGGTTTTGAAGAGTATGCCGTTCTTGGCTCCGACTCCGCTTCCTACCATAATGGCAACGGGCGTCGCAAGGCCGAGAGCGCAGGGACAGCTTATGACGAGCACGGAAATTGCGCGCTCCACAGCACTTGTGAGATCTGAGCCGATACCAAGCCAGATCACAAGAGTGATAGCCGCGATGCCTATGACCGCGGGAACGAACACGCCGGCAACCTTATCTGCAAGGCGCGCGATGGGAGCTTTGGTGGCGGTGGCATCGGTTACGGTCTTTATGATCTGCGCAAGAGCTGTGTCTGCACCGACCTTTTCAGCACGGCAGACGATACGCCCCGACATATTCACACATGAGGCAGAAACTCTGTCTCCGATAGCTTTGTCAACGGGGACGCTTTCTCCCGTAAGGGCAGACTCATCAACTGAACATTCGCCCTCTGTTATCACGCCGTCTGCGGGAACGGCTCCGCCCGGACGGACTACGAACAGGTCTCCTACCTTTACCTCGTCGATAGGTACGGTAACTTCTTCATTGCCATTCAAAATCACCGCAGTTTTCGGTGCAAGATCCATGAGACTGCGCACGGCATCGGTGGTACGACCCTTTGCGGCGCTTTCAAGAAGCTTTCCTACGGTAATAAGCGTGAGTATCATGGCGGCTGATTCGAAGTACAGCTCGTGGAGCAGGTGATGCGCTTCGCTGATGCTTCCTGCCGATTCAAGGAGTATCATTCTGAAAAGCACATATGTGCTGTATCCGAAGGAAGCACCCGAACCGAGGCTGACGAGTGTGTCCATATTTGGCGAACGTCTAACGAGAGCTTTGACTCCGCTTATGAAAAAACGCTGGTTTATAACTAGTATCATAGCTGAAATGAGAAGCTCGCATAGCGCGGTTGCCGACGGGCTTACCGCAATAAAATCGGGGAGAGGGAAAGCATACATCACGTGTCCCATTGAGATGTACATAAGAATGATGAGCAGTGCCGCAGATACGCATAGCCTTGCGATCAGGGGACGAGTGTCCCTTTTCTGTGTCTCCCCTTCGTTCGATTTATGATTGTTTTCTTCGGAGGAGGTGATCCCATAACCTGCTTTTTTTACTGCGGCGATTATCTCACCCTCGGCGCCACCCGCGGCAAGCATATCTCCCGTGAGAAGGTTGACACTGCACTCCGTGACACCGTCTACACTCCGCACCGCCTTTTCTACACGGGTACTGCAGGCGGCACAGGTCATACCTGTTACTTTGTATTTCTTCATGTGGGCATCCCTTTCTATTTCATAAGCTTTTGAAGCGTTTCGCATAGCTCATCTACTACGGAATCGTCTCCGGATCTTATACTGTCCACCACGCAACCGTTGATGTGTCGTGAGATAAGCTCGCGGTTGAAGGCATTTACAGCAGCACTTACAGCGGAAGACTGGGTGAGTATGTCGGGGCAGTATGCATCCTTCTCCACCATTGCACGTATTCCGCGGATCTGTCCTTCGATACGGGCAAGACGGTTTATTAGCTTCTTCTTCGTTTCATCGTCTCTGTGAGTTGTCTTTTCGTGACAGCAATCAGCCATTTTCATAATATCCTTTTTGTTATTATACCCCTTGGGGGTATTTTTATTATATTACGGATAATAAAAAAAGTCAAGCCTTTCAAAGCGAAAAGCTTGACTGATCTTTACATTATTCGCGGAACAGCGGGGTTGAAAGATATCTTTCTCCCGAGTCCGGCAGAAGGGCTACGATGGTCTTTCCTCGGTATTCGGGACGCTTTGCAAGGCTTACTGCGGCGTGAACTGCGGCACCCGAGGTGATGCCGACGAGAATACCTTCCTTGCGTGCTACTGCGCGTCCCATGGAGTACGCCTCATCACCCGTAACGGTGATTATCTCGTCGTATATCTCCGTGTCAAGCGCCTTGGGGATAAAGCCTGCGCCGATCCCCTGCAGAGGATGCGCGCCTGCCTTACCGCCCGACAGAACAGGGGAGTCCGAAGGCTCGATGCCGATGACGCGGATGGCGGGATTCATTTTTTTGAGGTACCTTCCCGTGCCGCTGACAGTACCTCCCGTGCCGATGCCGCAGACGAACACGTCTATCTTGCCGTCGGTGTCCTCCCAGATCTCGGGACCTGTCGTAGCCTCATGGGCGGCGGGATTTGCGGGATTTTCAAACTGACCGGGGATAAAGCTTCCCGCGATCTCGTCTCTCAGCTCTTCAGCCTTACGTATTGCCCCTGCCATTCCCTCGGAACCGGGTGTCAGCACGATCTCTGCCCCATATGCACGGAGAAGCATCTGACGTTCGGCACTCATGGTGTCGGGCATGGTGAAGATTGCGCGGTATCCCATGGATGCCGCAAGAGAAGCGAGCCCGATGCCTGTGTTTCCGCTGGTTGGTTCGATTATGGTGGCACCTGCCTTCAGAAGCCCGCGCTTTTCTGCATCCTCGATCATGCTTTTTGCAACTCGGTCCTTGGCACTTCCCGCAGGATTCATGCACTCAAGCTTTGCAAGAAGCACGCAGTCGAGACCTTCCGCTTTTTCGATATTGTTAAGACGCATCAGGGGCGTTCTGCCGATGAGCTCCGTTACGTTTTCGTATATTTTCATGGGTTTTATTCCTTTCTCGGTATGAGAACATTATACACCTGCCGTAAACTCTTGTCAAGAACGACAAGTTTGAAAAATCATGGAAGATTTTTATAAAACCGTTGACAAGATGTCTTAAGTATGATATAATGAAACCGTAGACAACAAGTCTTTGGTTTTTGATGCTGAATGGAGGGATAAAAATGCCGAACACACAGATAAAACAGTACGAAAGACTTACCGACGCGGAGCTTGATATTATGCGAGTGCTCTGGCAGAACGGGGAAGGACTCCGTGCAGGGCAGATCGTGAAGCTGCTTTCCGAGACACGCTCGTGGAAGACACAGACGGCGCACGTGCTTCTCAACAGACTTGAGGAAAAAGGCTTCGTTTCGGCGGACCGCTCGGGATACTTTCACACCTACAACTCGGCGATCACCGAAAAAGAGTATTTCGCTTCTGAGTCCGATGCGTTTTTGAAACGGCTGGGCGGCTCTGTCAAGGCTACGGTGGCATCCCTCATTGATGCCGGGGACATTTCCGATACTGAGCTTTCGGAGCTTGAAGCGCTGATCCGTTCGCGCCTCGGAAAGAAGGAGGAGTGAGACCGTGGCAGACTTTATTCTTGATCTGTTTGAGCTTTCGGCGGTCATGGCGGCGGCTGTAATAGTCCTGCTGTTACTTAGAAAGCCTATTGGTTCCCGCTTTTCCGCATGGAGCAGATACCTTGTGTGGACGCTTGTGGTCATCCGCCTTTGTGTCCCCGTGGGGGCAGGTCTTGCAGACCCCGTGTTTACCGTGACACTGCCGGAAAAGGTAACGGCAGATGTAGAGGCGAGTGAAGTGACGCAGATAGAAACTATTCCGCCCGCAGTAGAGCAAACAGAGAAGACCGAGCAGACCTTACCGCCCGAAACGGGAGCTTTAACTGAGGCTGTAACGCAGAGCACGTCGCCTGCCGTGACACTTCCGCCGTCAGTTGTGATGCCTGCTGAATCAGAGGCTGTAAGACCTCAAGTGACGTTGCCTTCCGTTAAAGAACCGACACTTGAAAGTGAAAAAACGCCTGTCGAGATCGACACACGGAGAGTGCTTTCCGTTATCGGATACCTGTGGCTTGCGGGAGCTATAGCATACTTTGCCTTCCGCATGGGAGCTTATACTCTGTTCACCGTACGGATGAAAAGGGAGCTTCGCAGCGCTGACGGACGTGTACTGAGAATTTACGAGACCCTTTGCACTCAGCTTAATATAAAGCGCGTGCCGCGTCTGTACGTTTCGCGTGTACCCGTCAGCCCCATGCTTTACGGGTACATAAGTCCCCGCATCGTCATTCCCGATCTTGAGTTTGCGGACGAAGAAAAGATATGCCAGATGCTCATTCACGAGCTGATCCACCACAGACGGGGCGACATCTACGTAAAGCTTCTCTGTACAGCCGCTATAGCTGTGCATTGGTTCAATCCTGCAGCTTATGTGGCTACAGCAAGATGTGTTTCGGCAATGGAGCTTGCCTGCGACGAGGCAGTGGTGCGCACCATGAACGAGAGCAGTCGTGCGCGTTACGGCGAGACCCTTCTTGAGATAGTGCGCAGATGCGCAGACGTTCGTACCTCGTCCATGACTACGGGCATGAACAGCCGCCGTAGTAACGTAAAGGAGAGAATAATGAACATACTTGACACAAATAAAAAGAAACGTGGAATCACCATAGTTGCCGCTGTGCTCTGCATCTGTATGATCGCAGGCGGAGTCGTAGGCTGTGCCGTGGGAGATAATACCGAAAAGCCCGATACCCCCGTGACAGATAACGCGACCTCCTACGTTCCCGAATACATGAAGATCGTCGACTTAAACGATACCTATGAGGCAAAGCTCAGCTTTGAGGGAGATACGCTTGTTGCCGAAAGAACGAAAAACGGCGAAGCGGACGTTACCTATACAGCTTTGTATGACGGCGAGCGTCTTACGGCAGTTGAGGTGAGAAATGCCGAGGGCGAGCTTATCCGCACAAAGAGCTTAAGCTATGACGAGAGCGGAAATGTGACCTTGATCTCATACACGAGCGCCGACAACAGCCGCGAATACAGCCGCACGGAATATGCTTACGGAGACGGACATCTGTGGAGCATCACCTATACCGAGGACGACGAGCCGGGGGCATATAAGATAAGCTATACTTATGATGAAAACGGCAGACTTTTGAGTGAATACAGAATGCGTAATATGTTTATACTTATTAATGAGAGGACAGTCTATAAATACGATGAACAAGGCAGACAGGTACTAAAAGAATATTATCAGTCTGGGGATATGACGGAGACTCAGCTTCAAGAAACCGTTGTAACGGAATATGTAGATGAAAGCAGGACGGTAGAGACGGTTACGAGAAACAACGTATCTGTGGAATACGAAAACACCTTCACCTATGACAGCTTCGGCAATATTCTTACTCATTTGAGTGAATGGAGCACGGGCTTTTATGACACCAACAATGTACCTGATTCAAAGCTCTGTACGAAAACCTATACAGCAGATGGCAGATATCTTACGTCTACAAGTGTAAAGAGCAGTACAAACCCTGATGCGGAAAACTTTTATGCCACACACAGCGGAAGGTTTGATTCAGATAAGCTTGAATCAAGCGGTTACGTATTGCAGGGAGCACAGGTGAAATGGCGCGAATGTGATAAGAGTGAGTACGAGTTGTACTATTCCTTGTATAAACATTGCCATAATCTTTTCAACGAAGAAGAAATCAACTATTTGGTATCTGTTGACAGCCATATGTGGTGCTTTGATGACGTGGTCAATGATACTTACGATGATGATAATACAGTGCCCTATACTCCGTTTGAAGGAGAGGACATTCCTAATGAAGCCAGCGCGAGAAGAGATTGGTACAAGGCGCAGTTAAATATCGAAAAGGGTAAATACAGCAAATATGATACACTGATACAACGGCTCGAGTCATTCCTTACGGGAGATTACGAAACCTTTGCACAGCTTCAGGAGGCGGCAGAAGGGGCACTTGATTCCTATGAGGGAATGAAGCTGGGTGAATATACCTTAAGTATTGAACCAACAGATGAAGGATACAGCATTGTGCTTGATGTTGAAGTGCTTGAGAGTAAAAACGAGATTCTGAAACCCGGTGATCACAGATTCGTTACCGAGTGGCATATGGGAGAACCGTTCCTGAAGTACTATTCAGAAGCGGAAAGCTTTGATATGCCGGGAGACTATGACAGGATGATTCATTTCGCACTTAAACGACGGCTTTATGAGCTTAATTCAGAGCTTCTTGAAAATGACAGCGAAGTTAATACATCATTTACAGGATTTGTGAGAGGGATGCTTCAGGACTGGTTTTATGATAACCGTGAGGATTCACTGAATGAATATTACCACAGTAGCGGCACACTAAAATTTACAGCCGAAGAGATGAAGGAATATGTTTCTCAGTACTATGGCTTTGATAATTATGAGCCCGAACGTATTTCAGGCTCGAGAATCAAAGGATATGCATATGAGGACGGATATTTCGTATACGTGGGGATCCTCGGCGGTACCGTAATTCCCGCGACTGCATCCGAAGTTCAGACGAACGATGACGGCTCGGTTGCTGTGGTTGTAACGCACTGGGCGGATATGACTCAGACTGTAGTATCAAAGCGAGTACGTTATACTCTTGCTACAGCGGAGGACGGCACACAGATAATAAAGAGTGCCGAGCTTCTTGAGGATAGCGGCATAGCTCCAGCTTTCGGCCCTTCAACCTGATATACTCATTTATTCACATTCCCCTTTGGTGCAGCATCAAAGGGGGATGACTTTGCTATCCATCTCACAAAAGTGGATAAAACATAAGACTATTGTGGACGAACATTGCGCCTTTCTGTTGTAACATATACGTAACAGACAAGCTTTAGCTTTATTATTCTTTCAAACAGCCGTATGGCAGATCGGAGATTTATTATGGCATATATTTCAGTTCCGGAAAGACAGATCCCCATAATTTACGAGGCGGACGTGTGCGTCGTCGGCGGCTCGGCTACGGGAGTTTTCGCGGCAGTCAGAGCGGCAAGACTTGGCGCAAAGGTGGTCATCGTTGAAAAGACCAACTGCTTCGGAGGTAATGCTACCAACGGACTTATGGCGGTTTGGCACTCCCTTATGTCAACGGACCTGAAAACTCAGGTCATCGCGGGACTTACCGACGAGGCGTGCGACAGACTTCACCCCTTCGACGTCCGTGTTGACGGGGCAAAGAGCCATATCTTCAATCCCTGCGATATGAAGTGCGTTCTTGACGATATGTGCCGCGAAAGCGGAGTCAAAATTTATTTTCATACGGTCTATGCGGGGCTTTCCGCAGAGGACGATGAGATCAAGGCTGTGTTTGTGGAGAATAAAGACGGACGCGGTGCAATAAAGGCGAAGTTCTTCATCGACGCCACGGGTGACGGCGACCTCTGCCGCGACCTCGGCGTTGAGAGATATACCAACAGCAAGATCCAGCCACCCTCATACGTGTTCCTTCTTCAGGGTAAAGACAGAGCATACGATCCCATCACGGGACAGTGCTTTGAGGCAGATGCCTGCTCTATCCTCAATGCGCATAAGGAGGAGTTCGACGTTGAACAGGATCACGGCTGGTCAAACACCCTTCCGGGACACGAGAATCTATCTATGAGAGTGGATACGCATATCTTCTACGTTCAGTGCGCCGAAGCCGACGATCTTACCAAGGCTGAGCTTGTCGGACGTCAGAAGATGCGCAAGATATGCCGAGTTCTACGCAAGTACGGCGACCCCACCGAAAGATATGCTATCGTCAATGACGCATCCTACGTGGGAATCCGCGATACGTACCACTATAAGACGAAGTACGCCGCAGACTACATAGATATGTTCACCTGCCAGCCTCACGAGGACTGTATCCTCCGCGGAACTTATTCGGGAGATGTGCAGAACGAGGTCGACGGTACCACATGGATGGATCTTAACGGAACGTATACCCGTATGGATCCCTACGGAAGGTGGTTCAGCGGTAACTGGAGAGCTGAGGCGGGACTTCCCACGGACGGTGAGATGCCCACGTACTACACTCTCCCCTTTAAAACGCTCGTTCAGGAGAAGTGCAAGAATATGATCGCGGCGGGACGCATGGTCAATGCGGATCCTGTAGCCTTTGGAGCTGTTCGCGTAATGGTAAACCTTAACCAGATCGGAGAAGCCGCAGGTGTTGCCGCATATCTTGCGGTGTCACAGAACAAGTCCGTACAGGAGCTTGACGGAGCAGAGGTCGCACGTACTCTGTCCAAGGGCGGAAGCGCAAACCTCGGATAAACCAATAACAACAGATCCCCTCTTTGCATTCGTAAAGAGGGGATGCTTTTTTTCTGAATTCATATCTTAGGTAAGATCAGCTTCAGAGCCGCGGGAAGAAGCTCGATTTCAGGATTTTCTATCTCGAATGCCTCGCCGTCGATCTGCATCGGAATGGGACCGTCCGCAATGACTCGGAGCTTTTTACATCTCTTATATCTGACGTAAGGCATGTCTTCGATGTGCTTGCCGCGCTTGTATATTCCAACGTATCTAAGAAACGTGAAGCGGGATACTTTCTTCACCGTCACAAGGTCCATAAGTCCGTCGGAGATATCGGCATAAGGTGTTGCCTTGAAGCCGCCGCCGTACCAGCGTCCGTTTCCGACTACGCCGAGAACTACGCGCTCATCACCCGCATCAAAGGGACCGTCCTCGGTCTCAAAGGATATCTTAGAGTGCATCGACGTAATAAATGCCGTGCCGAGGGCAAGCTTGTAAGCTGCTCCCCCTGAAACAAAGGGAATACGCTTCATACCCTTTTGCCGTTTGCAGGTCACAGCATCAAGACCGACGGAGATGAGATTAACTCCGTAAACGTCGCCGACTCGCATTACGTCGCAGGGAACTGTCGTTCCTGTGACACAGGAGGCTACGTCGAGGAACTTTTCCTTCGGGATATCCTCAAAGGTGCGCACAAAATCGTTTCCGCTTCCCACGGGAATAGGGCAAAGTGCCACATTCTGTATACCTACAGCTCCGTTTACTGCCTCGTGAAAGGTGCCGTCGCCTCCGCAGGCGTACACTCGTACTTCTCCGTCAAATTCCTTACATTCTGCAACAAAGCCTTTGGCATCACCGGCTTTTTCGGTGAGGCGTATCTCGTGTTGTTCGCCCGGATGTGCGGAAAAATACGCTTTTACCTCCGACGTCAGCTTTTCTGCTGCACTCTTCTTTCCCGCCGCGGGATTTATGATAAACAGATGCTTCACTCTCGACATAAATATCTCCGGTTAGTTTATTTGTAAATATTATAACCGATTTTTGTCCTTTTGTGAAGATGAAAAACGAGAAAAGTGACATATTATGCAAATAATATGCATTTTCAGGTGGACTTTCACCAAAAAGCAAGCTATAACGTGACAGCCACGCCACGCTTAATGAAAAAATCTATCTATTCCTTCCCGAAATATTGTTTTACACGCGATTTTGTGATATAATTATCTTTATAATGGTATAGTTGTATACATATCTCGGAAGGCAAGGTAGAAAAGTGAGGATACTCGGTATCGACCCCGGCATTGCCATCGTCGGCTGGGGCATAATAGATCATAAGCTCGGGAAATTTACGCCCATAGCGTACGGAGCGATCCGCACAGAGGCAAACACTCCCACGGAGGATAGGCTTTCGGACATTTTTTCAAGTCTTGAAGCCATAATAGAAAAGTATAAGCCCGATGCCTTCGCCATTGAGGAGCTTTTCTGGAACACCAACCAGAAAACGGGTATCATCGTAGCCGAGGCGAGAGGTGTTATTCTCCTTGCGGCAAAGAGGGCGGGACTTACCATAAACGAGTACACGCCCCTTCAGGTAAAGCAGGCAGTTGTCGGCTATGGCAGAGCAGAGAAAAATCAGGTCATCACCATGGTTACCATGCTGTTAGGTCTCAAAAAACCGCCATCACCCGACGATACCGCCGATGCTCTTGCGGTTGCTGTCTGTCATGCACACACGGGAGACTCAAGACTTCGTGAGTTTTACAATAAACCTACGACCATGAAAGGAAAGATCACCTGAGGGTGAGTGGAATATATATGTGGATCTGTGATAAATGGGAAGATTATGAGCTTATCGACGCCGACGGCGGCGAGCGACTTGAGCGATGGGGAGATTACATACTTATCCGTCCCGATCCTCAGATAATCTGGAAGGGCGAAAGACGGGATCCCCTGTGGAAGCGTGCTCACGGCGTCTACAAAAGACGCGGTGGCGGCGGTGCATGGACGGTTGCCAATATGCCCGAGGCTTGGAATATCGGTTACGGGAAATATAAGTTCCAGATAAAGCCCATGGGCTTCAAGCATACGGGAATATTCCCGGAGCAGGCGGCAAACTGGGACTGGGCGTCGGATCTGATCCGCCGTTCCGTCGAGAAGGAGCCTGAACGATATGAAAACGGACGTCCCTCTGTGCTGAATCTTTTCGCATACACAGGCGGAGCTACGGTTGCCTGCGCTGAGGCGGGTGCATCTCTCTGTCACGTTGACGCTTCAAAGGGAATGGTAGCGGCGGCAAAGGAAAATATGCGCCTTACGGGACTTGAAACGGCTCCCTGCAGATACATCGTCGATGACTGCAAAAAGTTTGTTGAGCGCGAGATCCGCCGCGGACGTAAGTATGACGCGGTCATCATGGATCCGCCATCCTACGGAAGAGGCCCGAACGGAGAGGTGTGGAAGCTTGAGGAATGTGCCGCCGACCTTATAGAGCTTGTCTCTCAGGTGCTCTGCGACGAGCCTTTGTTCTTCCTCATAAATTCATACACAACGGGACTTTCTCCGGCAACCATGGGATATATGCTCATGCGTGCTCTCGGTACAAGAGCTGAGTTTGGTAAGCTTGAAACGGGAGAAACGGGTATCCCCGTAAAGAACAGCGGTCTTGTGCTTCCCAGCGGAGCAAGCGCAAGATGGTCGGCAAAAAGAGTTGCTCGCTGAAGCTGTTTGCCCGGTGCTTGGTTATTTCACCTGTTGCTGACATTTAAAGCTGTTGCCATCCTCCAAGAAAGGATAGCGTATTTCTCGACGGCGGTTTGTTTTACAGCCGGATTACTCCTTTTTCCTTTATTTTTGTTGCGTAGCAACAAAAATAAAGATTCAGCCAAGGAGGAGTCGTATAAAGGAGCGAGGTACGCGAAGCGTAACTCGACGCACATAATGCCGCAAGGCAGAATGTGCTAACTTCGGCGTTTGAGATGGTGCCTCTGTAAATACCGTATGGTCAGGCATTCGACCGCTTGTTGTGGATAACGGTATTCTATATCCCTTAAAGAAGAAAGTAGAGAAATTCTATATACTATGAAAAATGCAATTGAAGTAAAAGACCTGTCCTTCACCTACGAGGGCTACGGCGACAGTCCCGACGTTACGGCACTTCGTGACGTGAGCTTCACGGTTCCCGAGGGATCATTTACGGCGATCCTCGGTCATAACGGAAGCGGAAAGTCTACTCTTGCCTCGATCCTCTGTATGCTTGAAGAACCGGGTAGCGGCGAGGTCATCATATACGGCAAGAGGATGACGGGAGAGGACGTAACCGACGAGGACATCTTCGAAGCCAGAAGGCGCGTGGGTATGGTCTTCCAGAATCCCGACAATCAGATAGTCGCTACGGTGGTTGAGGAGGACGTTGCCTTCGGCTGTGAGAATCTCGGCATCCCTTCGGCGGAGATCAGAAAAAGGGTAGATGCTGCTCTCGATACCGTTGGCATGAGAAAGTACGCCCGCCATTCGCCCCATAAGCTCTCCGGCGGACAGAAGCAGAGAGTTGCCATTGCGGGAGTCATCGCAATGAAGCGAGACTGCATAATCTTCGACGAAAGCACAGCAATGCTCGATCCCCTCGGCAGACGCGATGTTATGGAGACCATCGAAAAGCTGAATCACGAGGACGGCGTGACGGTCATCCTTATTACCCACTATATGGAGGAAGCGTCCCGTGCCGATAAGATAATCGTTCTTGATGGCGGACGTGTGCTAACAGAGGGAACTCCCGCAGAGGTGTTTTCCGACCCCGAAAAGCTCTGGGAGGCCAGCCTCGACGTGCCGCAGTCCACTGAGCTCCTTTACAGGATGAAGAAGGCAGGGTATGACGTTCGACTTGACATCTTTGATGCGGAGGGCTGTGCTGCAGAGATCTCCCGCGCCATTGAGAAACGGAGGGGTAAGCGTGTCTGAAATAGTGCTGAAAGATGTGAACTACATCTATAATAAGGGTACCCCATATGAGGTACACGCTCTGCGTGACATAAATCTGACCCTCGGCGGCGGAATAATCGGAATAATCGGGCATACGGGAAGCGGAAAGTCCACTCTCGTACAGCTTCTTAACGGTCTTGCAAAACCAAGCTCGGGTAAGGTACTCTTCGACGGAGAGGATCTTTGGGAGAAGCCTGAAAGAGTACGTGCGGCTCGTTTCCGTGCGGGTCTTGTTATGCAGTATCCCGAGTATCAGCTCTTTGCCTCAACTGTTTATGAGGACATTGCCTTCGGCCCTCGAAATATGGGACTTTCTGCTGATGAGGTCGACAGACGTGTGCGCTTGGCTGCAGAATTTGCCAAGGTGTCTCCCGATGTTATGGAAAGATCTCCGTTTGATCTTTCGGGAGGACAGAAAAGACGTGTTGCTCTTGCAGGAGTCATTGCCATGAATCCCGAATTTCTCGTTCTTGACGAGCCTGCTGCAGGTCTTGATCCGGGAAGCCGCCGCTTTATTCTCGGCGGTATCAAGGAATACCGTAAAAAGAGCGGCAATTCCGTTATCATAGTCAGCCACAGTATGGAGGACATGGCAAGCTACTGCGACAGGATCATCGTAATGGCAAACGGACGCGTGATCATGGACGGAAGCTGTGCCGAGGTGTTCAGCCGAAGCCTTGAGCTTATCGGCCTTGGACTTGATGTCCCTCAGGTCACCCATATCGCAAGTGCTCTGCGTGAGTGCGGAATTGACATCGGACGTGACGTGTACACGGTAGGTTATGCTGCGGAAAAGCTTGATTCCTTTTGCAAAAAGGCTTAACAACAGTTTTAAGGAAAGGTTTGATATCAATTGAAAATGGACGTTGCATTCGGTCAGTACTGCGAGGGAGATTCGCTTCTTCACAGACTTGATCCGCGTGCCAAGCTAATAATATCAATTTTATATATAGTAGTGATCTTTTTGGCGAAGAATGTATTTGCTTTTGCGGCAGTGACCGTTGCAACACTTGCCATGATATTTATAAGCAGGATACCGAAAGTAATAATCGCCGGAGGTCTGAAACCCATACTGTTTATCGCCATGTTTACAGCGGTGTTCAACATCTTCTTTTTCAAGGGAGAGACACTTCTTGTGGATGTGTGGATAATAAAGATATATCTTGAGGGACTCATAAATGCGGGACTTATCGTTCTGCGCATAGTGCTTCTGCTCATATCAACGAGCCTTCTCTTGACTTATACCACGACCCCCATAGCGCTTACGGACGGACTTGAGCAGCTTCTGTCACCCCTTGCGAAGATAGGCATTCCCATTCATGATTTTTCCATGATGATGACGATAGCGCTCAGGTTTATCCCGACTCTCATTGAAGAGACCGATAAGATCATGAACGCCCAGAAGGCCCGTGGTGCGGATTTTTCCTCGGGAAGCATCATAAAGCGTGTGCGTGCTCTCATTCCGATAATAATTCCTCTGTTCGTGTCCGCGTTCCGACGCGCAAGCGACCTTGCAACAGCTATGGAGTGCCGTTGCTACACGGGAGGAAAGGGAAGAACTCGCATGAACGTGCTCCATGCATCGCCTCGGGACTTCGTGTTTACATTCTGTGTGATCTGCCTCGGCGCAGGTGTGATCTTGATAAATATTTATGCACCGGGATACTCGGTGTCCATGTGACGGAGGCAGAAGTGAAGCTTCTATTGAGGATCAAATACGACGGCAGCTCTTACTGCGGTTTTCAGTATCAGCCGGATGACCCTACCGTGCAGGGGGTTCTTACGGAAAAGGTATCCGAGGCATTCGGATTTGATTGTACAATTACGGGATGCAGCAGAACGGATTCCGGCGTCCACGCCCTTGGGTACGTTGCGGCTGTGGAGCCTCAGGACATTTCAAGGCGAGATGAAAATTGGTGCAGCATACCTGTGGAAAAGGTACACCGTGCCGTAAATATGAGACTCCCCTGTGATATTGCGGTCACTGGAGCAGCACTTGTGCCCGACAGCTTTCATCCTCGGTATGATACGGTTGCAAAGGAGTACAGATATGTCATCAGCGACGGAGTCTGCCCTGATCCCTTTATGAGAGACCGTGCTTACCGCATCCGCCGCAGACTTTCGGATGCACAGATAGCTTTAATGAACGATTTGGCGGGGCATCTTGTCGGAAAGCATGATTTTTCCGCATTTATGGCGTCGGGATCCGGCGTTACCGACACGGTGAGAACGCTTTATATCCTTGAGGCGAAGCGAGCTGATGATAGTACCGTGTGCATAACCGCTAAGGGAGATGGATTTTTATACAATATGGTACGTATCCTCACAGGCACGCTTCTTGATGCGGCGTATGGGAAAATAAAGCCTGAAGAGGGAGCTTTGATCCTTGAGTCCCGCGACAGAAAAAAAGCAGGACCCACTGCACCTGCCTGCGGACTTTATCTTGCCAAGGTGGAATTCGCAAAGGAAATAGACTTCAAAGCCATTTAGAATTGCCATACGAAAGGAGGGAAAGCTGTTGCCTCAGAATAAGCAAAGAAACGCAAAACGAAGAATAAACGAACAGTCGAAAAATAAAAAAAGTGAACCGTCAGTCAAAAAGGCGTCTGTGCCGGAACAGGAAAAGATCCGCGTGGACGGAGAGATAAAAAGGCGCGAGAACAAGTATTACAGGAGTCTTTCCGAAAGATACAGGATCGCGGGATTTGTGTTTTTCCTTCTGTTCGTGGTGTTTTGCGGAGTCATGATGATCCGTCACAGCGAGTATATCACATATGATAACTTTGTGTATCTCATCCGTGATTTTGATAATATGGGTCAAGGTGACGGAGCTTCTGTGGACGAAATGTCAATAGAGCTTAGCGACTCGTCTGCGATTCGTCCGTTCCGCGGTGGCTTTGCTGTTGCAGATAATGACAAGGTCACGGTATACGACAGCACGGGCGTGGTACTTCTTTCCGAGACTGAGCGCTTTTCATATCCGTCCCTTGCTGTGAGCGATAAATATCTCATAGCTTATGATATAGGCGGGGAGAGCTATTCGATATACAATTCGATAACCCGTATCGTCTCCAAGAAAACGGAGTTCCCCATAGTGTGCGCATCTGTCTGTGATAACGGCTCGTTTATCATAGTTACGGAATCGGATCAGGCAAAGTATGTTATAGAGGTCTATAATACTGCCCTTCAGAATATCATGAATATTTATAAGGACAAATATGTGACCTCAGCTTCCATATCGTCGGACGGACAATGGATAATCGCATCCTCTCTTTCCGAAAGCGGAGCGGACTTTGCCGCTGAGCTGTCATTTTACAAGGTCGGAGAGAGCTCGGCTCAAAGGACTCTTTACTACAGCATGGCAATGCCGCTTCTCACCGAAAACCTTGACGGCGGCAATTTCATGCTCCTGTGCGATGATGCCATACGCTTCTATACTCCGTCGGGAGAGCTTCTGTCGGAGACATCTGTTGGCGACTGCGGACTTGCCGGCTTTGATGCCGAGGGCTGCGGTGTCATGCTCGTATGCCGTGAGAATTCCATCGGTACTCAAAACAGAGTATATACCTTCGATACTGAGGGCAATATCATATATAACTCATCTATAGGCTCCCGCGTGACCGGCATGAGCGTTTCACAAAAGGACAGCGGACTTGCCGGCTATATAATAAACGGAGACACGGTATACAGCCTCGGTACTGAGAACAGCTCATCCGACACATTTGAAGGCGAAGTAAGCTGTATCATCGAAACCTCAAGCGGAGCATATGCGTATATAACGGGCAAGGCTGTGCGTATCGAAAACGCGGAGGACTGAAGCGACAGAGCCGGACTGACCTGAAGAGTTGTTTTGTTGAATTTTGTGCAGCCGTAGGCTGAATGGAGATTAGCGTGAAAGTTCAAACAGTCTTAGTCTGAGTAAAAGCTATTTCACGCGCAAACAAGCACTAAAAATCAAAAGTCCGATTTTTGTCTGCTGCGCAGACACGCGCTTGTTTCGTTATTATTTTTTGCAGCCGTTGGCTGAAGGGAGATTATTATGGGATTGGTAATAGATATCATAATTGCGGCTATCTGTATAGGGATAGTGTTAAAATCGTATAAGGACGGACTCGTAAAATCCGTCATGGGACTTGCGCAGGGCATCGTTTCTCTTGTGGCGGCTTATGCGTTTACTCCTACTCTTGCCGACTTTTTTTACAAAAACTTTGCGTTAAACAGCATCTCTGACGGTATTGCAAAGTCGCTGTCATCACTTTCTGCGACAGAGGGCGGCGTGTTTGATCTTGAAAAGATGTTCAACGATATGCCCGATGCTCTCAGCCAGATCATAAAAAGATACGGCACAGACAAAGATGCTCTCGGCAAGATGTGCGAGGGACTCAGCGAGGGAACAGCAGATGCGGTGGCGAGAATTTCGGACTTTATTGCCGATCCCGTGGCGCACGGACTTTCTACGGCAATAGCCTTTATTCTTCTGTTTGTGGCTATCAGCCTTGTGCTCAGCATTGCGACCTTTGTAGTGGATGCTGTGCTCCATCTTCCCGTGCTCAACGGCACAAATAAGCTTCTCGGACTTGCCTTCGGACTTGCCGAGGGTGCGCTTTTCTGCGTTATGCTCGGCTACGGTGGTGCAATGCTCGTCGGATACCTCGGCTCATTTGATCCTGAGCTTTTCGGAGACCATGTGGTCGAGAGCTCCGTGATAATGCGTACGATGTCGGGAGTTGACCTGTTCGGCATTGCCGAGGGACTTGTGAAGTAAGTTGTTTTTTCAGCATAGAAAGGTTAAAATAAAAAATGATAATGTGCTCCAGATGCCATAAGCGTATGGCAGTAGTATTCCTTACGAAAATTGAAAACGGTGAATCAAAGCAGGAGGGACTTTGCATAAAGTGTGCAAAGGAGCTCGGCATAAAGCCCATAAATGATATACTTGAACAGACGGGACTTGACGAGGATGCCATCGAAAAGCTCGGAAGCGAGATGGAGGAATTTCTCGATAATCCCGAAATGAAGTCCCTTGTGGAGGGCGCCGCTGACGGGTCTGACGAGGGAAGAGTGCCGATACTTGATTTTAATAAGATCATGAATGAGGGTCTCTTCGGAAGAAAAAAGGATGACTCCGAGCTTCCCGCTGAAAAAGCGGACAAAAACGGCGACAGCTCTAAGAAGAAGGACAAAAAAGAGAAGAAAAAGGAGTATAAGTATCTCGGTACCTATACCCAGAATCTTACAGACCGCGCAAGAGCAGGTGAGCTTGACGATATCGTCGGACGTGACCGTGAGCTTGAGCGTGTCATGCAGATACTCTGCCGCCGCCAAAAGAATAACCCCTGCCTTATCGGCGAGCCGGGTGTGGGTAAGACCGCAATAGCCGAAGCACTTGCCATCCGTATTGCCAAGGGGGATGTCCCCTTTAAGCTGAAGGATCACGATGTTTGCCTTCTTGATCTTACAGCTCTTGTGGCAGGTACTCAGTTCCGCGGACAGTTCGAATCCCGGGTTCTCGGACTTCTTTCTGAGGTCAAATCGAAGGGGAACGTGATCCTTGTTATTGACGAGGTGCACAATATAGTCGGTGCAGGTGATGCTGAGGGAAGCATGAATGCGGCAAATATCTTAAAGCCCGCTCTGTCCCGTGGTGAGATACAGGTCATCGGTGCGACAACTCTTACAGAATACAGAAAGTATATTGAAAAGGATTCCGCACTTGAGCGCCGCTTCCAGCCTGTCACAGTAAATGAACCCTCCGTTGCCGACACAGTGGAGATACTGCGTGGGATCAAGAGCTATTATGAGAAGTATCACGGCGTAAATATGCCCGATCATATAGCTGACGCTGCCGCACGTCTCAGCGAGAGATATATAACCGACAGATACCTTCCCGATAAGGCTATAGACCTTATCGACGAAGCGGCATCCCATGTTTCCATGCATACTCCATGCATAAATGAACGCCACTGCCTTGCTGTGCGCCAGCGTGAGGTCATTGAGGAGCGCGAGCGTATTGAGGCTGAAACTCCATCTGAGGAAGGTGCTGAGGAGCATTATCATAAGATCGCAACTCTCAGAAGCGAGGAGCTTCGCATAGAGGAACGTCTTAACGCGCTTGATGAGGAGTGCGGCAGAGTTGCACTTACCGAAGGTGACCTTGCGGATGTTATTGAGATATGGACGGGTATCCCCGCATCAAATATTTCGGAAAATGATTATGAGAAGCTTGAACGTCTTGAAGAACGTATCTCAAAGCGAATAGTCGGTCAGGATGAGGCAGTTTCTGCTGTTGCACGTGCCGTGCGCCGCGGCAGAGCAGGCATCTCATATAAGAGAAAACCCGTATCCTTTATTTTCGCAGGTCCCACAGGTGTCGGAAAGACAGAGCTTGTAAAGGTGCTCTCGGAGGATCTGTTCTCTTCACCGGAGACGCTTATAAGGCTCGACATGAGCGAGTTCATGGACAAATTTTCAGTGTCGCGCATCATCGGAGCACCTCCCGGATATGTAGGGTACGACGATGCAGGTCAGCTTACCGAGAAGATACGCCGCCGTCCCTATTCCGTTGTCCTTTTTGATGAGATAGAGAAGGCGCATCCCGATGTGCTCAATATACTTCTCCAGATACTTGATGACGGACGTATCACCGATGCTCACGGCAAAGAGGTAAGCTTTGAAAATACCGTGATCGTAATGACTACCAATGCGGGAAGCACCAATTTCACATCCCCCGTGGGCTTTGCCGAGTCGGCTGAGACATCCTCTAAGGAAAAGACCATGAAGGCGCTTTCCGAATTCTTACGTCCCGAGTTTATCAACCGCGTTGACGAGATCATAACCTTCAGAAGCCTTGCTTCGGAGGATTTCAAAAAGATCGCGGATATCATGCTCGGAGACCTGAAGGCTTTGCTTCTTGAAAAGGGAATAAAGTTTGCCTACAGCGAGTCGGCACGGGATCTTGTGGCGGATAAGTCATACTCCGTCAAGTACGGCGCGAGAAACATGAGAAGATTTATTCAGACAGAGATCGAGGATAAGATCGCAGAGCAGATCATTGCCCTTCGCGGAAATGTTGCGGCGATCTCAGCGGATGCTGAAAATGACACTGTAGTGATCCGCGCCATATAATGGATTTTTAGACTTTACGTGAAAGGGGGACGGTCATGTCTCATTTCAGCAATGAGTGGCATCTGAGGGATCCGGAGGCGACCGCCTCTGTCCTTGATACAGATATATATAAAGGTCTTGATGCGCGTGAGGTGCAAAGGCGGCGCCGACGAGAGGGTAAAAATAAGATATGGCACGTAGGACACACCTCTGCGACTGAATACGCGCTAAAAAATATCGGAGACCTGACCGGTATCGTGCTTTTGGCTGCGGCACTTGTCTCTGCCATATTTGAACGGTCGGTGCTGACAGTGTCCCTGTGCGTGATACTGTTTATCGGCATAGCACTCAGAGTCATAACCTATGTAAAGGCGAGACATATCCTTGAGGCTGTGTCCGTAGAAGGTGTACCCAGTGCTACCGTTATCAGAGGCGGACGTGCCGTTGTGGTTCGGGCTGACGATCTTGTGACCGGTGATATAGTTCTTCTTGAGGCAGGTGATATCGTTCCATGTGACGGGCGGATCGTGTCAAACGGAGAGGTCAGGGTCAGTGAGCGAGGGATAACCGAGAATAAGACCTCTGTAATAAAGCGCGATACTGTCATCCTGACCGAATCGGCAGGGGTAGAGGTACCGTGCGAATACAGAGTAAATATGATCTTTGCGGGCAGTGCCATCCTTTCGGGAAGCTGTCGCATTATCGCTACTGCCTGCGGAGACGATGCTCTTGTTTCCATGAGACGCGGAGGCATCGTTATTCCCTCGGGGGAAGAGCTTCCCGTTATAGAAAAGCTTACCGAGCGATGCCGTGTCGGCAACCTTATTATGCTCGGAGCTGTGATGCTTCTTGTGATACTCAATGTTTGTATCAGACTTCTTCGCGGGGGTGAGTTCAGCTTCGCTGAGACATTTATTGACGCAATGGCTCTGGCGGCGGCTTCTGCCTTCAGCTTCCTTGTTACATCCGCATACATAAGCGCTACTGTTCCCGTAAGACGTGCATCTGCCTACAGAGAGGGCAGAGCAGTGATAAAAAATGTGTCGGAGCTTGAAAAGATAGCGAGAGTTTCATCCATCATCGCTTCCGATGTTGCTGTGTTCAAGTCGGGCAGGGCTGAGCTTGGCGCATATCTTTCGGGCGATGAGCTTAAAAGCGTGGAGAAGGGCGATGCAGAGGCTGCAGATATCCTTTCGCACATCATGACTGTTGCCTGCGTCTATGATGAACGCGCCTCTCTTGCATCCTCGGGTGAGGCTGTGGCATCGGAGCGTGAGGTCTTGCTCAGACGAACGGCTACCGCTGCCGCAGAAGGGCTTGAGCTTGATCTTGCCGCCTGCAGCGGAAAATTCGGCTCCGTCATAGATCATTCTGTGTCTACAACTGCACGCGGAGATTTCGACAATGTTATAACTCTCGTTGACGGTAAGGCAGAATTCCATACCTGCGGAAATGTGCGTGATGTTCTGTCTTATTGTAACAGATATGTCCGTACCGGAAAGATCAGAGAACTAACAGAGGTCTCACGAGAAAAGATCCTTCGTGCGGCACTGTCAATTGAAGCGCGCGGCGGTACAGTTATAGCTGTTGCTCACAGGGATTCTCCCTATACGGGGCTCAAGCGTCTTTCCGTACTTACAGATGCCATGTGCTTCGATGGCTTTATTGCTGTTGAGGAGGAGAGCGCTTCAGGAACCGATGAATATGCCGAAAAATTTAAAAACGGCGATGTTTCACTGGTGCTTCTGTCGCCGAGGCCTGCCATTGACCGAGGTTATCTTTCCAAGATCGGTCTTGTGAAAAACGATGCCCCGATCATATCGTGCAAGGATGTGCTGGAAGCAAAGACTCTTCCTGTGGGAAGTTTTATCGTGGCGGTGCCTCCGAGAAGCGAAAACCGTGAGAAGATCGACGCCGCCGCAAAGGTGCGCCTTGCAACCGTGCGTGCCCTTGGAAATGCCCTTGAGGGTGCCGCTGTTGTAACAGGTGAGCCTGCCGAAGCCGGTATGCTTTCGGAAAAGACTGTCGGTATTGCAGTCAGCAAGGCCCCCGACAGACCGATACCGCAGACTCTCAAGCGCCGCGCAGAGGTGTCCGTTTATCCAAACGCAGGTGCAGGCTATGGCGGATTTGTTGGTACGCTCCGCGCTGTTACCGCATCGGTAAGCTGTCTTGAGAATTTGAGACGAGGTGCGCTTTTCGCTCTTGCAAGTCAGGCGGCACGACTCATATGCACCGTTCTGTCCATTGTGTTCGGACTTTCGGCAATGAACGCTTCAAGCATCCTTCTGCTTGGAATGATATTCGACTTTGCAGGAGTTCTCGTTCTTGCCTTTGCACCCGATAAGTACAGCTTTACAAGACGCGAAAAAAAATACGGCGGACTTCCCGACAGAGCTTCCATGGTACATATGTCTCTTCTCGGCGGTCTCCTCGGTGCCGTTTGCTTTGCGGTATGCTCCGCGACTACGGTGCTGACAGGCAATGCCTTGGGACTTGTCCCGGCTCTTACAGCCTCGCTTATACTGACTCAGCTCGTCCTCCTGAGTGAAGCTCTTCTCGACGGCGGACAGCTTATGAAGTCGAGTGAGGTGAATTCAGCATACGTGTTTTATGCAGCTTTGTCACTTGCCGTTGTCCTGCTTTTCTACTTTGCTGAAGGCTTTTGCGCCTTCTTTGGAGCCTCGGCTCCCGCACTTATATCCACAACCGCTTCGGCAATGTGCGCACCTGTATATCTGCTCGTGTTCGAATTATTAAAACGGACAAAAACTAACAAATAAGTACTAATTTCAGCCGACATTTGTGCCTTTTATTTGAAAAGAGAGCAAATGTCGGCGATTTATTGCAAAAGTTCCGATTTTGCCTTAAAGTATTATTGAAGAAAGACTTGTTTTTTGCGGCGAATTGTAATATAATATTAGGTGCGAAAGTGTAAATAAATCGCTTTCCATTTTTAGGAAAGGACCTAAAGAAGAAATGTCACAAAACAGCAATGAATGTACCCATGACTGCTCTTCCTGCTCTGCGAATTGCTCATCGAGGATCACTCATGAGCCTCTCCATTCACTGAGCAGCGTAAAGCACGTTATCGGCGTTGTCAGCGGCAAAGGCGGAGTCGGAAAGTCTATCGTAACCTCTATGCTCGCTGTAGCAATGCAGAGAAGGGATAATCACGCGGCTATCCTTGATGCCGATGTGACCGGTCCCTCCGTACCCAAGGCGTTCGGCCTCCACGGAAAGGTCGAAAGCACAGGAGATGCGCTTATACCCCTTAAATCCAAGACAGGCATTGATGTAATGTCTGTAAACCTCCTCCTTCCCGAGGAGACAAGTCCCGTTGTCTGGAGAGGCCCCGTTATCGCAGGCGCTGTAAAGCAGTTCTGGAGCGAGGTAGTCTGGGACGATGTAGACTATATGTTTATTGATATGCCCCCGGGAACGGGCGATGTTCCGCTTACTGTGTTCCAGTCTATCCCTCTTGACGGTATCATCGTTGTCACCACTCCTCAGGAGCTGGTGTCCATGATCGTTGAGAAGGCTGTAAACATGGCTAAGCTCATGAACATTCCCATTATCGGTGTTATAGAGAATATGTCTTATGTCAAGTGCCCCGACTGCGGAAAGCGCATTGAGGTATTCGGCAAGAGCGGAACAGAGGAGTTCTGCAAGGAAAGAGGAATCAACTTCCTCGGACAGATCCCCTTCGATCCCGCAATGGCATCCCTTGTTGACAAGGGTATCGTTGAGCTTTTTGAAAACGATTATCCCGACCGTGCCGCGGACGTTATCGAAGCGTTCTGCGCGGAATAAAGTCATATAAATCATGTGAAAACTGCTACCCCCGATTTTCGGGGATAGCATGAGTAAATAATAAATCATTCAGGAGGAAAATACCTATGAAGAAATCCATGACGACAGTAGCGTTTACCGAAACTGTCGAACAGAAGGCGAAGCTCGATGAGATCATCGCCGCTCACAAGGGAGAGGCAGGCGCTCTTATGCCCGTTCTCCAGAAGGCACAGGATGTTTACGGCTATCTTCCGAAGGAAGTACAGGATCGCATTGCCGCAGGTCTTGAAATTCCCGTATCCGAAGTTTACGGCGTAGTAACATTCTATGCTCAGTTCCTTCTCAATCCCAAGGGACAGCACCCTGTTGCTGTTTGCCTCGGAACTGCTTGCTACGTAAAGGGCTCCGGTCTCCTTATGGAGAAGCTTGAGCAGCTTCTCGGCATCAAGAACGGCGGCATCACAGAGGACCTCAAGTTCAGCCTTGACGCAACAAGATGCATCGGCGCTTGCGGACTTGCTCCCGTACTTACTATCGGCGAGGACGTTTACGGACGTCTTGAGCCCAACCAGCTTGAGGGAATCCTCGCAAAGTATTGATCGCGTATGAGGGCTGTGCCCTACCTTAAATGAAAGGCAACATACAAACAATGAAGATCAAAGAGATCAAAAAGCTTCTCGGAGCTGAGCTTCTCTGCGGAGAGGACCTCCTTGATAGCGAAGTATATTCCGCTTGCTGCAGCGACATGATGAGTGACGTTCTTGCATTCGTAAAGGATCAGGGCGTGCTTCTCACAGGTCTTGTGAACTCACAGGTCATAAGAACAGCAAGCATGATGGATATGGTGTGTGTGGTTTTCGTCAGAAGCAAGAATCCCAGCCTTGATATGATCGAGCTTGCACGTGAGTGCGGCATCGTCATCATGAAGAGCTCAAAGAGAGCTTATGAGGCTTGCGGAGTCCTGTATTCTGCAGGACTTGTTGCTTCCCCTGCGGAGGATTGACTATGTCTGAAAACGTAACATTCCATTTCGATGTCGACGGAGAAAACTTCTCCTCAGCGGGAGAGGCTTCGGTGCTTGTGAAAAAGAAGCTCCGTCAGCTTGGCTTTTCCCCCGAGATCATCAGAAGGGTGTCCATCGCCATGTATGAGGGAGAGATAAATATGGTCATCCATGCGAACGGAGGCTCCGCCGACGTGACCGTAACGGATGAAGATATAGTTATAACTCTCGCTGATAAAGGACCCGGTATCCCCGATGTGAGTCTTGCAATGCAGGAGGGCTTCTCCACGGCAAGAGACAATATCAGGGCGCTGGGCTTCGGAGCAGGCATGGGACTTCCCAACATGAAGAAGTATACTGATACCATGGAGATCGACACCGTGCTTGGCGTTGGCACCACCATCACCATGACGGTCAAACATAAGTGATCTCATTTCCCCTAAAACATCCTGAGAGGTGAGACATGCAGAATTATAAGCATTCGGTTTCACTTGACATGGACAAATGCAAAGGGTGCACCACCTGCCTCAAGAGATGTCCAACCGAGGCGATACGTATCCGTGACGGACACGCGATCATCAACCCCGTGAGATGTATAGATTGCGGCGAGTGTATCAGAGTATGCCCGTATAAGGCCAAAAAGGCGGTCCATGACTCCCTTGCGGACATGAAGGACTTCAAGATAACCGTAGCCCTTCCTGCTCCGTCTCTTTACGGACAGTTTGATAATATGACCAGCATTGATTACATTATCGACGGACTTTATAAGCTTGGCTTTGACTACGTTTTCGAGGTGGCGTGCGCCGCTGAGATGGTCTCCCAGTATACAAGAATGTATCTGAACAGACCTGATGTAAAAAAGCCGGTGATAAGCTCCGCCTGCCCTGCAATAACGCGCATTATCAACATGAATTATCCGTTCCTTTCGGAGCAGATCATGCCGATACTTCCGCCCATCGACGTGGCGGCAAAGCTTGCGCGGGACCGTGCTGTGGCGGATCACCCTGAGCTTGACTCAAGTGAGATCGGTGTATTCTTTATTTCCCCTTGCCCCGCTAAGGCAAGCTATGTAAAAAATGGCTTCGCCGGCGACAAAAATAACGTGGACAGAGTTGTCTCTATAAGAGATGTGTATTTTAAGCTCATAGATGTGATGAAGCATGAGGAATACCCCGAAAAGGGTGCAGATTCGGGCATGGTCGGCATCGGATGGGCGGCTACAGGCGGTGAATCCTCTGCCGTGTTCAATGACAGATACCTTGCCGCTGACGGAATCGAGAACTGTATCAGGGTACTTGAGCAGATCGACAACGAGGATTTTACGGATCTTGATTTCATAGAGCTGAATGCCTGCAGCGGCGGATGTGTCGGCGGTACCATGACCGTCGCCAATGCTTATATTGCTCAGGCGAGATTACAGTCTCTGAAAAGATATCTTCCCGTTTCCCCAAACAGACCTAAAGACAAAGAGATCCCTGCCGAATATTTTACCGATTTTGATGTTGAATACGATGCAGGTCTGTCTCTCTCAAGCGACAGAAATGAAGCTATGCGCATGATGGCGGATATCCAGAGCATCACTGCAAGCCTTCCGGGACTTGATTGCGGCTCATGCGGTGCGCCGACCTGCATGGCATTTGCAGAGGATATCGTTAAAAATGAGACCAATGCAAATGAGTGTACTATCATTATGCGTGAGCTGTTTCATGAGTGCCTTGACCAGAGAAAGGCTAAAGAGCTGACCGATAAGATCGGCCAGAACATTCGCAAAAACGGTGAAGACGGCGAAAAGATTAACTAACAGTAAAGGTGCAAATCATATGAAGACCCATGCAGTTGCAGAAATACTCGGCCTTCGTGCGGCTGCCGGAAGTATTCCCGAGGAGTTTACCGGCGTATACGCAGGCGATCTTCTCAGCCGTGCTATGAGCCACGTGACTGAGGGTGATCTTTGGATCACCATAATGAGCAACGTTAATGTTATCGCGGTTGCGAGCCTTACCGAGGCTGCTGCGGTCATCCTCGCTGAGGGTGTTACCATGGATCCTGAGGTCCTTGCAGCCGCTGAGGCAAAGGGCATTTGTGTCCTTATGTGCGATAAGACCGTTTACGAGATCTGCCGCGATATAGCCTCTACAGCATCATGAACAAGTATTTTTACGATCTGCACATCCATTCATGTCTGTCACCCTGCGCAGATGATGATATGACCCCGGCAAACATTGCGGGAATGGCGGCAGTCCAGGGACTTACCCTTGTAGCGCTGACCGACCATAACTCCTGCAAGAACTGCCCCGCGTTCTTTGCTCATGCCAAACGGTACGGTATCGTTCCCGTAGCAGGAATGGAGCTGACAACTGCGGAGGATATCCATGTCATCTGCCTTTTTCCCGACCTTGAATCGGCAATGAGATTCGACTCTATCGTATCTGACAGACTCATCAAGGTCAAAAATAAGGCGGCAATCTTCGGAAATCAGTTCATCATGGATGAAAATGATGAGAAGATCGGTGAGGAGGAAAACCTCCTTATAAACGCCACTTCCATTGACCTTGAGGAAGCGTTCTATACGGTGAGAAGTCTCGGTGGTGTGTGCTATCCTGCTCACATCGACAGAGAATCCGGCGGACTTATCGCAGTCCTCGGTGATTTTCCGGAGGAGCCTACATATACGGCATTTGAACTCAACTTCGGTAATGCGCTGGAGGAGTACAGGTCACGCTTCCACGTGATCGGCTCAAAGCATTTTGTTGTATCCTCCGATGCTCACAATCTGTGGAGTATTTCGGAAGCGGAAAACAGCCTTGACCTTGATGATGAGCCATACAGTTCGGCAAAGGTCAGACGCGAGCTGATAAGGTATCTGCGCGGAGAGTCTTAAAGGCAACATTAAGACACCGGCTTTAACAGAAAGGCAGTCACTAAGAATGGAAGAATTCTCTCTTTATGTTCTCGATATAACTATGAACTCCGTCAGGGCAGGTGCCGATAAGATCGGTATCACTCTCGAAGAAAAGGATGGTATGCTCACCTTTTCCGTTTCCGATAACGGATGCGGGATGTCAAAGGAGCAGGTAGCCAGACTCAGCGATCCCTTCTATACCACCCGCAAGACACGCGGTGTGGGACTCGGAGTTCCGTTCCTTACCATGCTTTCCGAGCAGACAGGTGGGAGCGTAAAGATCGAGTCAAGATCCGAGGCGGAATATCCCGATGACCACGGTACAGTGATCTCGGCAAGCTTTGGTATTGATCATATAGATTTTATCCCCCTCGGAGATATGATCGGTACGGTAATAACCCTTATTCAGGGAAGCCCGGATATTGATTTCACCTATGACCATATCACCCCCGCAGGAACGGTACACCTTTCGTGTGCTGAGATTCGTGCAGTGTTAGGTGATGATATATCCCTCGGAAGCTTTGAGGTCCTTGAATGGATCCGCGGCTATCTCGAAGAAGGATATGCAGAAATAAAACATTAACCCATGTTAAAAAAATTATTTATATAGCCAAGAAAGGAAATTTCCAAATGAAGTCTCTTGAAGAACTTATGGCGATCAAAGCAAAAATGAAGGACAAGGTTGCTATCCGTCAGGCATCTGACGAGATCCGCGTAGTAGTCGGTATGGCTACCTGCGGAATCGCAGCCGGCGCACGTCCCGTTCTCAACGCATTCGTTGAGGGTGTTGCTGATGCAGGTCTCACCGACAAGGTAACCGTAACCCAGACAGGATGCATCGGCATCTGCCAGTACGAGCCCGTTGTTGAGGTGTTCGTTCAGGGTAACGAGAAGGTTACATACGTAAAGATGACTGCTGAAAAGGCAAAGGAAGTCATCGAGAAGCACATCAAGGGCGGTAATGTTGTTGCTGAGTACACCATCGGCAATGTAAACGTATAATTACAAGGAGGAAATAAGCTATGTTTCGTATTCATGCATTGATTTGCGGCGGTACAGGCTGTACCTCCTCAGGCAGTATGTCTGTCAAGGATGCACTTGACAGAGAGCTTGCGGCTCACGGCCTTGAGGACGAAGTCAAGGTAGTACAGACCGGATGCTTCGGTCTCTGTGCACTGGGCCCCGTTATGATCATTTATCCCGAGGGAACCTTCTACAGCATGGTAACTGCTGACGATATTCCCGAGATCGTTGAGGAGCACTTCCTCAAGGGTAGACCCGTTCAGCGTCTCGTTTATAACGATGCTGCTGATAAGACTGAGGCAGCTCCTGCAGCAGCTTCACTTAATGACACTGCTTTCTATAAGAAGCAGAAGAGAGTAGCGCTCCGTAACTGCGGTGTTATCAACCCCGAGAATATCGAAGAGTACATCGCTATGGACGGTTACTTCGCACTTGCTAAGGTCCTCAAGGAGATGACTCCCGATGACGTTATCAAGACCATCCTTGATTCCGGTCTCCGCGGACGCGGCGGCGGTGGATTCCCCACAGGCAGAAAGTGGCAGTTTGCTAAGGCGAGCGTATCCGACAAGAAGTACGTTGTATGTAACGCCGACGAGGGTGACCCGGGTGCGTTCATGGACCGTTCCGTTCTTGAGGGTGACCCCCACGCTCTTATCGAGGCTATGGCTATCGCGGCTTATGCTATCGGTGCTGACGAGGGTTGGGTATACGTTCGTGCTGAGTACCCCATCGCTGTAAGACGTCTCCAGATCGCTATCGATCAGGCAAGAGAGTACGGTATCCTCGGCGAAGGCGTTTTCGGTACTGACTTTAAGTTCGACCTCCACATCCGTCTCGGCGCAGGTGCGTTCGTTTGTGGTGAGGAGACAGCTCTTCTCACATCTATCGAAGGTAACCGCGGTGAGCCTCGTCCCCGTCCTCCGTTCCCTGCAGTTAAGGGACTTTGGGGCAAGCCTACCATCATCAACAACGTTGAGACATATGCTAACATTGCACAGATCATCCTCAACGGTGCTGAGTGGTTCGCTTCCATGGGTACCGAGACATCCAAGGGTACTAAGGTATTCGCTCTCGGCGGTAAGATCAAGAACACAGGTCTCGTAGAGATCCCCATGGGTACAACTCTCCGTGAGGTTGTTGAAGAGATCGGCGGCGGTATTCCTAACGGTAAGAAGTTCAAGGCAGCTCAGACCGGTGGTCCTTCCGGCGGATGTATCCCTGCTTCTCTTATCGACACTCCCATTGACTATGATAACCTTATCAAGATCGGCTCTATGATGGGTTCAGGCGGACTTATCGTTATGGACGAAGATTCCTGTATGGTTGATATCGCTAAGTTCTTCCTCGAGTTCAC
>JAFUPK010000089.1 GCA_017481265.1 Clostridia bacterium | reverse complement strand
TTCCTTGACCTTCGTTTTCGTCAGCGGTACGAAAATCTGATTCCACGCTTTGGTACCGAATTCCACCTGTTCGATATGGTAATTTACCGAATCAAGGGTTGCCTCAACCTTGTTGAAGAGCTTCATACATTTCTTCACGCAGACCTTGAGGCAGATGAAATTGCAGTCCGCCATTTTTTGTTCGGAGATCAGACCGACTTCTGCTCCGCAGATTGCACAGTTATGCTTTGCCATGATGTTACCTCCTTGTCAGCCCGTTTGTGTAAGACTTGTTAATATGGTTTGTACGTCTGTATCTTCAAGCGAGATCTCGTATTCTCCGTTCTTCATAAGGAGCATCACTTGAAAGACACAGCCGTCATGCTTTGCTTCCAGCATCGTATAGGGATAGCCGAGACTTGTACAGGTGTATCCGTTCCATGTGTAGGCGCCAAGGGTGAAAGGTTCCATGTCCACAATATTATCGTAGAAAAACCTGGGTGAAAGATAATAATCCTCCTTGCCGAAAAAGCATATCGTAATACCGGCGTGGGTGAAAATGTCCGTTTCCAGCTTCGCTCCCTTGAAGATATGTACCTTCTTCTGCGTTGTCCTGCATTCGCTGTCAATGCCGCAGAAAGCCATCCAGCCGTCCGGTACGACAATCCGGAAGTAACCGCTATCGAACAGATCCATTCTCATGCCGCTTATGCCCACTTATCTTCGGACTTCGGAAGCTTGATATCTGCAAGACACTGGATATCATTTAAGAACCACTCGCCGGTGGAGGGCTTTTTACGCAGCTTGATGGGACGGGGATTGTCCGCACCGCCGCTGGTCACATACATTGTTGCCCAGTTTTCCTCATCAAAGGAATACGGATTCTCGCTGACAGATACGGTGTACGGTGTGGTCGGTGTGTAATTGTTGTCTGCTGTCGCACCGCCGAGGAAGGATCTTGCTTTATAGCCCTTGCCGGACAGACGATCTTTGAGGAAACTCTGCTCCTTACCGTTGAACTCTTCCGGTCCTTTCAGAAAGCCGAGCATGGCAATCGCCGCATCCGGGTCTGCCTCATAACGATTCAATGCAAGGATAACCAGAGCGGTTGTCTTGAAAGCAGTATCAAGCTTCGCTTCCGGAAGTGCTTTCAGCTCATCAACATTTGCCGGCAGTGCGGCAAACGTGAATTTCTCGGTGTGATTTCTGCCTTTGCCGATGTTCTGTACGGCGGTGTTTACCGCATTGTTTACCACTTTTCTCGACTCTCTCTTGAGCGCGGAGAGTGCCGCATTTTTTAGTGTATCAAAAAAACTCATGATTTTTCCTCCTGCTTATTCTGCTTTTACATATCGGGTGGTCATAAAGGTAAGATACCCATCATCATCGGAGAGCTTCACCCAGCCGTCCTCACTCATGCCCTCGCCGACCTCCAGCCACAACGCGCCATCCCGTTCTTCGCAAGTCTTCGGGTCATCGGTCATCATGCCATCGTGCAGCTTGATGACGCCAGCCTTAACTGCCTGATCGACTTCTTCTTTGGAAACCCCTTCGGGCAGAGGCATCAGCATATACAGCTTGCCGTCTTCGCTCACGGCGATCTGCCCGCCAATCATCTGCCGTCTCTCCTTCATCTCGTCCGCGACTGCTTCTTCGTCCGATTCATCGACATACGGCATCGGTGCCTTCAGATATTCCTCAGCACTGAGGTACACCATTTCGTCCGAATCGTTCACCATCCCAATAGAATGAAATACCCATTTGCCTACGTAGCTCATAATCTATGCCTCCTATGTAAAAAATTGAAGATTGCTTCTTCTCAAAATCCTTCTCTCCTATCTACGGAGAAGGACTTTGAGAAGAAGGGGAGACGGGCTCCCCTCCTTCGGGAAAAATCGAATTACTTTACGATGTTCTTCATAAATTTTGCAGATGGGATGGGACATAGCGG
>JAFUPK010000088.1 GCA_017481265.1 Clostridia bacterium | reverse complement strand
TGAGAAAGGCGTCCTCTCTCCGACTCATATTTCAGAACGGAGGTAATATGATCCTGACCGTACACATCGTCAAAGCTGCGGGGGCGGTATTTTCTGTACAGCGCCATATGTTCCATAAAATCACACCTCTTTCTGCAAATAAAAAATAACCCGCAAAGTAAGACCATACACCCAAAAGTCGAGAAGAGACTTACATGCGCCAAAATGCACTCTGCTCAGAACAGGCTTCCCTGCGGCACAACGGCTAAACTGCTTAATGCTGCTTGGTTCCCCACCTGACATGGTTCACAGCCGCCGATCGCGCAGGACCAATTCCTCAACACAGAGATACAAGTCGCAGACCACACAAGTCCGACCCTCGTTTCGGGATACCACCCCTGCTGCAGCGGGTTTCAGGTACAGGGCTCCGCTACGTCCCCGGCTGGTATGGCCTTACTCTACGGGTTATCCGTAAAAAGCTGACCTATTCTCGGTCAGTATATGTTAGTATACCACATTTTTTTGTCACTTACAAGAGTTATTTGAAATTTAGTTTTATTTTTTCGTCTGTGATTGTTAAAGTACCGCATGAGAGGTATAATTATAGTACTTGAATAACACTCATTACATTTTCACCGGCTATAAAGGAACCATCGGGGGGGCGAAGCCGACAAAAATGAAAATCAGAATAATATTTTATAAAAATATCGGGAGTGTTTCCGAATTATTTCGTCTTAGTGTATGAAGGCAGAAAAAATAAGCGAAGGGAGGGATCTGTTGGACACGGGCAACGAAAGCTACCGCAAATATCTCGCAGGAGATGACTCGGCTTTCGGAGATATCGTCCGAAGCTATGCCGACGGGCTGTGCCTATATATAAACAGCATCGTCAAGGACAGAGGCACAGCAGAGGAGCTGACCCAGGAGACCTTCGTAAAGCTTGCGGTAAAGAAACCGCGTTTTTTCGGGCGGTCAAGCTTCAAGGGCTGGCTTTATACGATCGGGCGCAATCTTGCCATCGACTTTTTACGAAAGCGACAGGATAACGTCCCACTTGACGAAATTGCCGAAACTGTCATCTCGGACTCAGACACGGAGAAGCGGTACCTCAAGAGTGAAGACGCGCTCGCCCTTCACCGAGGAATAGGAAAACTGAAAAGCGAGCACGCGCAGGCATTATGGCTTGTGTATTTCGAAGACTTCACGCCGAAGGAAGCTGCTCGGATCATGAACAGGTCCCATCATGCATTCGAAAATCTGCTTTCCCGCGCCAAGGCTTCACTGAAGCGTGAAATGGAAAAGGAGGGATACGTATATGGATTATGAAAAAATGACCGAAGAGATACTTCGCCGGCGGGATGAAATAAGGCGGCAAAAGAAAAAGGATGCGCTGCGTCTTGTGGCGGCGATGTCGGTCACGTGGGTCGCAGGGGCATTTATCGGCACGGGAATATACACCGCGTTTCTTAAAAAGGACGTAGCCGTACCGCCGATGACGGAAAGTATAACGATGAGCGGCGATCCTGCAGACACCGGCGAGACGGACGAAAACGTCATACTCTCCCACGAACCCATCGGAGACTTTAGTTTTCTCGGGTTGCCCGAGGGATATACCTCAAGCTGGGACGTTGACGAGGGAAAGCTCGGAGGCAAGAAAACAATTACCATTGGAGATGAGAGTTTTAACATATATTACAACTATTCGGTTGACGTATATAAAGAATAAAGTACATCGGAGGTTACTATGCGTAAAACATTTATAACATTATCACTTGTTTTTTTACTTGTACTATCTGTATCTACAAGTATACTTGCTATCAATTCGTTTTCAACAACTTCCCCCAAAAAAGACTTCACAAAATATACAAATCCTTCCTATATCGACAATGGTTTTGCCGATACGTTTAAGTCATTAGACATCTCGCGAATCAATCCAGATAGTAAAGAATCTGTAGTAAAGTATACAGCGACACAGCGACTATCGAATAACTATATCATTGATATTTACTGCGATAATAGTGGTAATGAATACTATTACGATACTTCTGGAGAAATAATCGGTTATAATGAAAACTCTGACACAAAAAGCGACACAAATAATTCTCTTTCATTAAGTATGGATGCAGTTTCAAAAATAGCTGAAACGTTTGCTAATTCTCTATATGAAAACGAGTTCACAAACTACACGCTTACTCACTCAGGAACTTCCGGAGACGAATACTATTATGTTTTTATAAAAACTGCCGGCGATACAGGTTTTATTACTACGCGAAGATGTACAGTATTTGCCAATGAAAGCGGAAATATAAAGAGTTCTATTCTTTCACAGGAAACCTATCCGGATTCATTTGACTTATCTAAACTTAACGATATACGTGAATCAGAAGTTACAGCCAATATCACAGAGCAGCTCAAAGATATCTTTACAAATGCAAGCAATATCTCAATAACTGATGTATATGTTGCAGAAAGTGGGAATAGTCTTCTTGCAATGACTGAATTCAATACTGACATCGAAATCACAAATGAAATGGTCGAAGGGTACGATTTTTGTCTGATTGATGAAAATAGATATAGTATCTACCTCTACTATCCCCTTTCCTAACGCTAAGTACCCGCGGTGCCGAGACACCGTGGGTATTTTTTATCTTCCGTAGACCGCAGAGCCGCCGAGCTCCGCTTCGATTGCAAGAAGTCTGTTATACTTTGCTGTGCGTTCACCTCTGCAGGGTGCGCCCGTTTTGATATATCCGCAGTTTGTGCCTACGGCTATATCCGCAATGGTGGTGTCCGCCGTCTCTCCCGATCTGTGGGAAAGTATACGCTCGTAGCCGCTTCGTGAAGAAGTGCGCACCACCTCAAGAGTCTCGCTGAGCGTGCCGATCTGGTTCGGCTTTATAAGCACGGCGTTTGCCTCTCCTTTTTTTATTCCCTCGCGAAGCCTTTTTGGATTTGTTACAAACAGGTCATCTCCAACAAGGAGCATACGGTCTCCGAGACGGCGCGTCATCTCACGCCAGCCTTCCTCATCGTCCTCACCGAGCCCATCTTCAACGGAAATGATGGGGTAATCCCTCCGCAGGGACTCAAGCCTTGCGATAAGCGCTGAGCTTTCAAGCTTTTCTCCGCTTTTCGGAAGTCTGTAGGCTGCCCCATCCGCCCATTCCGATGCCGCACAGTCGAGAGCAATTTTAATTTCCTTCTCGCTGTAGTGCGCCTCTTCGATAGCTCGCATGATATAGTCAAGGGCTTCCCTTTCACCGGACAGATCGGGAGCGAAGCCGCCCTCGTCACCCACACCCGTAGCGCGTCCGTCCTTTTTCAGGATGGCGCCGAGAGCGTGGTACACCTCGCATCCCGCACGCAGAGCCTCGCTATAGGTGCCGAATCCCTCGGGGACGATCATAAACTCCTGCACGTCGAGACTGTTTGCCGCGTGCGCGCCGCCGTTCAAAATGTTCATCATGGGAGTTGGAAGCCGTACTCCGCTGACGCCTCCGATATATCGGTAAAGCGGGATCTTCGCGTGGCAGGCTCCCGCCTTCGCCGCCGCAAGAGACACTGCAAGAGTTGCGTTTGCGCCGAGCTTTGATTTATTGTCGGTTCCGTCCTCGCGGATGAGCACGCAGTCCACCATTCCCTGATTGCAGACCATTCCGCAGAGCTTCTTTGCGATCCTTGAATTGACGTTTTCAACCGCCTTCAGAACTCCGCGCCCCATATAGCGCTTCTCGTCGGCATCGCGAAGCTCACAGGCTTCATATTTTCCCGTGGAAGCTCCCGACGGCACGGAAGCCACACCCCTTGAGCCATCCTCAAGGATCACCGCCGCTTCTACGGTGGGGTTTCCGCGGGAGTCTATGATCTCACGGGCACATACGCAGGATATTTTATTTGAACAAAGCATATTTTCAGCCTCTCTGTCATATAATATTTGAGCAGTAACAGTATTTGCGTACGTGATAAAAATATTCGTCTTTAACGCAAAGATGATTTTTGCATATACTGGTAACAGCGGACTCTGCGGGACTGCCGAAGTGCAAATCCAACTCCCGCGGACATTATATGACAGACTATGACTATATATACCGTAAAAAGCGGAGACAGCGTTTACTCCATAGCACGTGATCTCGGAGTGCCGCCCTCGCGGATCATCACAGACAATTTTCTCACAGATCCGGGGGCCTTGACCGTGGGTCAGGATCTGGTGGTACTGTACCCTCTTCGCACTCACACGGTGAGAGGCGGAGAGAACCTTTACTCCATTGCCGAGGACTTCGGCGTTTCCGTTCTCGATCTCTACAGAAACAACCCAAATCTCGACGGTGCACCGAATGTATTCCCCGGTCAGGTGCTTAACATCTCCTATGACACTCCGCTTCTCGGAGAAATAAGCACTAACGGGTATGTGTATCCTTATATCGACCGCACTATTCTCCGCCGCACTCTGCCGTATCTTACATATCTTTCGATATTTACCTACGGCATCACGGATGACGGTGAGCTAATTGAGCCTGTAGGCGGAGACGAAGAGCTAATCGCAATAGCTAAAGAGTACGGCACGACTCCGCTGATGATGCTGACGTCTCTGGGCGCTGACGGAAAATTTTCAAACCGACTTGCCGAGCGGGTTTTGTCGGATGATGCATTTGCCGAAAGGGTCGCAAATTCTGCGGCACAGACGGTGAAGGAGAAGGGCTACGGAGGCGTTGACGTGGATTTTGAATACGTTCCCGCCTCGGTACGTGAAGCTTACGGCAGCTTTATAGCAAAGCTCCAATCAACTCTCGGGGACTTGCCCGTGTTCGTCTCACTTGCGCCCAAGACCTCAACGGATCAGCGTGGACTACTCTATGAGGGGCATGACTACAGCCTGCTCGGAAGCCTTGCGGACTATCTTCTCCTTATGACCTATGAGTGGGGATACACCTACGGACCGCCCATGGCTGTATCGCCCATAAACAAGGTACGTGAGGTAATAGACTACGCCGTAACTCAGATACCGAGAGAAAAGCTGTTCCTCGGTATGCCAAACTACGGATATGACTGGGCGCTACCCTACGTCAGGGGAGAGAGCCGCGCTCAGTCTCTCTCAAATGAGGAAGCTGTGCGTAGAGCCGCGGCACGGGGAGCTGAGATAATGTTCGACGAGACGGCGGCATCGCCATACTACAATTATTTCGACCGTCCTGCCACATTTTCCGATGCAATAAAGCATGAAGTGTGGTTTGAAAATGCACGGAGCGTAGATGCTATGGCAAGGCTGGTCGCAGAATACTCCTTAGCAGGTACGGGGGTATGGAATGTTATGAGATATTTCCCGCAGATGTGGGCTGTAATTAACTCCCTATATAGAATAAGAAAGCTGTAAGCAGAAAGCTCCTTGACCTTCACAGATCAAGGAGCTGTTCATTTCGGCAAAGGGAACCTGAAAAGTGCTTATCTCCGTTTTGGAGAATAAATTCGTGGATAATAAAGCCCATGGATACTGCGGCATCGGTATCTGCAAAACAGAGAGCTGAAAGTCCTTCGCCAGTGCACTTCACCATGCTCTCTTTGTCTGTCCACAGCCCGTAAAATGCGGCGCATTTGTCGCCTGCCTCTTCAAGAAACGCAAGCTCGGCTTCGTCGAAATAACGAGAAGCTATAGCCGAAAGGCGCGCCTCATCGCGAGCAGTAGATATTCGTTCGAAGTCTACTCCAAGCTCACAGGGATCGTTATATGTATCAACAAGATATACGCCGCTTTCTGTTACGACAGCAGGAAGCAGCGGTATATCCTTCGGTATTTCGCTATTCGGAAAGCTGACCGCACAGCCTGTGCAACCATCGGTATGAGTGACGGAATATGTGATATCCGAATCCTTTATATAGGGCTTTCCCCTCCGGTGTACCCCAAAAGAAGAATGCTTTACCGTTGGTGCATATTTTGATAATAACTTATCCCTGAGAGATATTGCAAGGATATGCTCCTCGGGATGTGTCAGACCGTATTCGGTAAACTCAAGAGCTAAAAGTATCATATTTGCCCCCAATCACAGCATTTTCTCTTGTAAGCAACAAGAAAAACAGCTTTTTGCACTAAAATTTAGATTTTTGTATATACAAATCCGTCGTTTTGTGATATAATAAAATCGGAAGTAGATTTTAACTGAATGAAAGGATCGGACATGACCATGAAAAAACGTATCATTACCATTGCCAGACAGTACGGAAGCCGCGGACGCGAGATCGGCAAGAAGCTCGCAGAAGAGCTCGGATACAAATATTTCGACCGAGACCTTATATCTATGGCGGCAGAAAAGAGCGGCTACAACAAGGATATTCTCGGCGAGGCTGACGAAAAGGCGGCAAACAGTCTGCTATATACTCTTGCACTCGGCTCATCCGTTTATGCACACGGCGTTGAGCACATAAACGTCCCTCTTAACGACAAGCTTTACATCGTTCAGTCAAACATTATTAAAGAGATCTACGAAAAGGAAGCCGGGGCGGTCATCGTCGGACGTTGCGCCGACTACATCCTTGCGGACAAAGCAGATGTAGCACATATATTTATAACCGCTGATTTCGATTCCAGAGTCAAAGTTGTTGCCGACAGAAGCGATGTGACAGAAGCAAAGGCTAAGGATCTTGTTATAAAGACCGACAAGCGCCGCGCAAACTATTACAACTACTACACGGGCAAAAAGTGGGGAAAGATCGAGAACTACGATCTAATTCTGAACTCCACCAAGACCGACATAGACGGTGCCGTAAAGGTAATAAAAGCATTTTGCGAAACCTAATATTCATCTCCCCCCAGATTTGGGGGAGATATGAATTTATAGGTGTATTTTATCATAATATACTCTCATTTACAATACAGATCTCGCTTTTTTTAATTTTTTAAGTTTTTTTCGATTTTGATGTAATACTTTCTGAAAAATCTTGTCTTTAAGTGCAGAGACGTCTGAAAGGTAGGTGATATTTTGGAAGACAGAGAGATAATCAGGCTTTATTTCGACAGAAATGATGCTGCCATCAGCGAAACCGACAAAAAATACGGTCCCTATTGCAGAAGCATCGCCGTAAACATCCTGAAAAGCGATGAGGATTCCGAAGAATGTGTAAGTGATACATGGCTGATGGCATGGAACACTATCCCTCCGAAGAACCCTACATATCTCAAATCCTATCTTGCAAAGATCACCCGAAACTTTTCAATCAACAGGTACAGATCGTCTCACACGGAAAAGCGAGGCGGTAACAGTACCGAGGCAGTTTTCGAAGAGCTGAAGGAATGTATTGCATCACCTGCCGACATTCACGAACAGCTTGAAGCAAAGAATCTTGCCGAAAGCATAAACCGTTTTCTTGATTCCCTGCCCAAGCGCACAAGAAAGCTGTTCGTAAGGCGTTACTTCTTTATGGAGACGAACAGGGATATTGCCAAAAGATTCGGAATCAAGGAAGGCACCGTCGGAGCACTGCTTGCACGCACTCGTGAAAAGCTTCGTGAACATCTAAGAAGGGAGGGCTTTGACATCTGATGAAAAAGTATGACGAAAACGATCTTTTAGATGCTATTGGCGAGATCGACGAAAAGTATATCAGAGAAAGCGAACGGCGCTCAGTAGCGGCACAGGTCATGAAATACTCAAGTGCCGCTGCCGCTTGCCTTGCCCTTGCACTCATAACGGGAGCTTCTCTATATTCCGCCGCAAAGCGCGAGGACCCTCCGAAACCTCCCGCAATCGTTCACACAACGGAAGAAGAAAGCACACAGACCGACACTACAACCACAGGAAGCTTCACTATGAGCGAAAGCATAAGTGAAAGCGAAAGTGAAAGTGAAAGTGAAAGCATAACCGAAAGTGAAAGTGTGACCGAGCAGAGCACCGAAAC
>JAFUPK010000011.1 GCA_017481265.1 Clostridia bacterium | reverse complement strand
TTGTCAATACTTTTATTAAAAAAACTCAAAAAAATTTTGCGGCTTTTCACCACGTTTATTCGTGTTCCCGGCGTTTTCCCGGTTGACAAATCGAACACACGATAATATAATGTTCATAGCAATATTTATAAAGTTTGTCTTTCATATATCGAAGTTTAGCGCGAAAGTTCAAATAGTTTTAACTGAAACTACAGCGATTTCACGCGCAAACAAACACTAAAAATCAATAGTCCGATTTTTGTCTGCTGCGCAGACACGTGTTTAGCGTGAAAGGGACGAAAAACTATCACGTAATGTTTTACTGTTTCACGCGCAAACAAACACTAAAAATCAAAAGTCCGATTTTTGTCTGCTGCGCAGACACGTGTTTGTTTCATAATTTTTTGTGCAGCCGTAGACTGAATGGAGTTTATTATGCCCCAAATTTTAATATTTATTCTTGAGCTTGTGGGAACGGTCTCCTTTGCCGTTTCAGGCGCAATGACTGCTCTGAAGCATAAAATGGACGTTTTCGGCGTTGCCATCCTCGGACTCGTTACGGCGGTTGGCGGCGGTGTTATCCGTGATCTGATACTTGGCGTCACCCCTCCTGCAACCTTTGAGCATCCGGTATATGCTCTCATCGCTGTAGGAGTTTCAATAATAATATTTATTCCCGCATTTCGCCGTATTCTGACAAAGCAACAAAAGATATATGACACTATGCTCCTTCTCATGGATTCTGTGGGACTTGGTATTTTCACCGTTGTCGGCATCCGCGCCGCATGGGAGATCACAGACAGCGCCAACGTGTTTCTGCTTATTTTTGTGGGAGTTATCACAGGTGTCGGCGGAGGTGTGCTCCGTGACGTTCTTGCAGGAGACACCCCCTACATATTTATAAAACACTTTTACGCCACGGCTTCCATTATCGGGGCGGTGTTCTGCATCGTATTCTGGCACTATTTCGGAGAGACCGCAGCCATGATCACAGGTGCGGCAGTTACGGTCGTTCTGCGTATACTTGCGGCTCACTTCAAGTGGAGCCTGCCTCACGCTGAATAAAAAATCCAAATAAGGAGTTCTAAGATATGACAGATTACGAAAAGATGCAATCGGGTGAGCTTTATCTTCCCACGGGAGACGAGCTTATGGCACTGCAAAGCCAGTGTCTCGAAAAACAGTACGACTACAACATGACACGTCCCTCGGAGGGAGAGAAAAGAGCGGCGCTTCTCCGCGAGATGTTTGCCGAGATCGGCGAGGGCTGCTACGTCGAGCCTCCCCTTCACGCAAACTGGGGCGGACGCCACGTCCACTTCGGAAAAAATGTTTACGCGAATTTCTCTTTGACCCTCGTTGACGACAGCCATATCTACGTAGGCGACTACACCAAGTTCGGTCCCGGAGTCATCGTGGCAACAGCGGGACATCCTGTTCTTCCCGAGCTCCGCGAAAAGGCGTACCAGTTCAACCTGCCCGTACACATCGGCAAGTGCTGTTGGATCGGTGCGGGGGCTGTCATTCTTCCGGGAGTCACCATCGGAGACGGAAGCGGTATCGGTGCGGGAAGTGTTGTGACGAAGGATATCCCCGCAGGCGTTGTGGCTGTGGGAAATCCCTGCCGTGTTCTCCGAGAGATCGGCGAGCGCGACCGCGAGTATTACTATAAGGATATGAAGATCGACATTTGACTTTTTCCTGCAGAAAAAGTTACAGACCGCTGACAAAGGTCTTGCGCTGACAAAATGCACAAAAGTTTTGATCGACCTTTTTTAAAAGGGCGCAGGGTCTGGGGGCAGCGCCCCGAGTCGCACTCCGCAGAGTGCGAAATCCCCCTTATTCGTCCAAAAAGCGACCCGCAGGTCGCGCATTCCTTTTACTGTTGATTTAGTCTTTGTTTTATTTGACAAACCCTGTGCTTTCGCACAGGGTTTGTCATCAAGCTGTGACTTTTTCCTGCAGAAAAAGTCAGCGATATAAATCCCACTATGGATTTATATCATATCGCATTTGCGAAGCAAACATATCGTTAAAAAGCAAAACAGACTGCCGTAAGAGAGACTTTGCTCACTTACGGCAGTCCTTGTTTTATACTATTCCGTGTTTTTTAGCTGCATCGGTAAGCAGTTTGCGTAGTTTTTCCGATGAGAAGCTGCGATTTATATCCGTCAGATCCACATAATATCCACCGTTTATGCTCCAAAGGAGAGCCTCAGCGACAAAGACTTCAAAAATATGCTCATCGGTAAATGCGTCCGTCACATTGGTGTTCATCCCTTCGTTTATGCCGCGTACAGCGTTGAGATATATGATATTGTCATATCCGAGAAGTTCACCCATTCGTTTGAGACAGCGGAGCCCCTCTGCGGCATCGGAAACGCTTATGCGCCCTTTATATTCACTGTTCATACGCCCTGCCATAAGCAGGTTGTCTACCGTTGTGCCGAGAATACTTGCAAGGTCGGGAAGGACCGAAACATCGGGGAGACATTCGCCGCGCTCCCATTTTGATACAGACTGGTATGCTACGCCGATACGTTCCCCAAGCTGTGCCTGAGTAAGGTGCGCCGATGTACGCAGCATAGCTATAAGCTCGCCTGTTTTTTTCATATCAATATTCATTTTGTATATGCCTTTCTTCGTAATATCTAAGCCGGCTGTGATAATATTATACATCCCACAGCATATTTCATCAATAACGCCGTACGTTAGTTTTGAAAGGCATGACTAAACTCGAATACATGAATTCCCGTCACAAAATTATCGCTTCAACTATCAGCACCACGAGGGGGCAGGCAACGGCTACCTTGAACATATTCTGTCCCAAAGCCGCGAGAACTACGCCGACCACTAACGCCGCCGCTCCCGCTATGGGATGGCGCGTGGCGTCGATTATGGCAGGCACCGTCATTACCGCGAGAGTAACGTACGGTACATAGTAGAGGAACGACTTTACCGTGCGGTTCTTGATCTCGCGCCGTATGAGGACCAGCGGTGTTACGCGGATAAGGTAGGTCACCGCCGCCATTATGAGTATGTATATCCAGATCTTGTTATTCGTGGTTTGCCCTCCTACTCACAGTCCCCATCATCGGGGATGGGATGGATGATAGCCGCCGCAAGGGATATCACTACGGTGAGGATGATGGTCTTTGTACCCGAAGGAATAAAGTCAAAAAATGAAAGCTTGTTCACAGCGGTGCTGAGCGCAAAGCTTGCAAGTACGGTAACGGCAATAACACGGTTCTTCACCGCGGGAGGTACGATGATGGCAGAGGGATGCACTTCGGATGTATCGACAGTGCACCCCTATAATCTTAAACTTTTTTCATATTCTCTCCAAAAATGAGAGGCTGCAACTCAACATCACTTGCCTGACATTTATTTGCTATCTTTAAACGTAACGTAGCTTGAAGCTGTAAGAATCACGACACCAAGAGCAAACAGCACTATTCCCACCATCGTATCAAGCCTGCCCGCAAAGAAGCCGATCATAGCTCCGCCGACACCGCATCCGATAACCGAAAAAGTCTTTTTCACGCCGCTTATCCTCCTTTTACCCTATTTCACGCCTCTTATATATCTGTACAGATAATATCCACGACAAAGCGTATCCGATGACAGTTACAGCTACTGCTGTGACTGCCGCTGTCATAGGCTCTATATGGAGCGTTATCTCACCGTTCAGGAACATCGGAATCACGGCTCCCAAGGCACATATCACGCCGATGAGCACGTAGAAAAGTATCCTTGCACGTTCACAGCCGAAACGGAACACAAGAAGCAGATTTACAGCCGACGTAAGAAATGCAGTTGCCGCAAGTACTGCCATGAGTACAAATAACGACTTTGCTTCAAGAGTACCTTCTCTGTTCATTCTCACAGCCTGAGCAATTCCCGTCAAGACAAGCACCAAAAGCTGTATGACAAGTCCGAGAAGATATTTTTCCGATACTATCTGCCCTTTCGAATAAGGCAAAGACGCACTGTAGCTGAGCCAGCGGCTCTTTTCGTCAAGGCTCATAAGAGATACGGTGACCATACCGCATACCGCGCTGGGGTATAAGGCAAAGATCATATTCTCACCGTTCATCGAGGATAACGCGATAAAAAGAAGCGTAAGGATCAGATACGATTTGCAGTATTTCTTTACTAAATACAGGTCTTTTAATATGAGTCCTTTCATAAATTATCTGTCTCCTTTCACCGTAAATACGAACAGCTCTTCTATGCTTATGGGACTTATCTCATTCTCATACTCATATGGAATATGTCTTCTTGTGACTACAGCCTCCACTCCGTATGGATTTGACTTCTTATACTTCACCGCCTTCGCCGGGAGTGCAGCAAGCTCTTCTTCACTGCATCTGATTATCCCATACTCTGCCTTCAGTCTGTCCTTTTCCTCGCACAGTATCAGCCGTCCGCGGTGTAAAAACGCGATGTAATCACAGATCTTCTCAAGGTCGCTGACGATATGTGAAGAAATGAGTACAGAGTTTTCCTCACTTCTCGTAAAGTCAAAAAGCATATCGAGAAGCTCGTCTCTCGCTACGGGATCAAGCCCCGAGGTAGCCTCGTCGAGGATAAGAAGCTTCGCTCCGTGAGACATTGCCACAGCGATGCCTACCTTCATCCTCATTCCCCGGGAAAGCTCGCCGAACATCTTGTTTTCGGGAACGGAGAATTGCTTTATAAGCTTCCTGTACTCCGCACTGTCCCAGCGCTTGAATGTCCATTTCATTATTTTCTCCACTTGTACGGCGGTAAGACATCCGTGGATGCCCACGTCGTCGGTCACAAGACCTATGTCCTCCTTTACAAGATGAAGCTCGCGCTTATTGTCACATCCGAGTATTTTAATACTTCCGCTGTCACGGTGTATCATATCGAATATGAGCTTTACCGTAGTGCTCTTGCCGGCGCCGTTTTCTCCGACGAGACCCATTATACAGCCTGACGGCAAGGAAAGGTCGATTGCGTCAAGCTTAAAATTGCCGTAGGTCTTTGTAAGTCCCTTTATTTCAAGTGCGTTTGACATTTTCGTTTTCCTCCATACAAAATCTGACCATCTCCAAAACGTCCTCTTTTCCGATGCCGCAAGCCACGGCAAGAGAGAGTATCTCTTCGATATGCGCTTCGATACGCTTCAGGTTCTCCTCACGGATCAGCTCCACGTTCTTCGGCGCTACGTAGCATCCCTTTGCGGGCAAGGTGTAGATAAATCCGTCTCGCTCAAGCTCCTCATAAGCCCGCTTTGTGGTGATAAAGCTGATGCGAAGATCCTTTGCAAGTCCCCGTATGGACGGAAGCGGTTCATTTTCTGCAAGGGTACCGTTTATTATCTGCCCTTTTATCTGAGAATATATCTGCTCGTAGATGGGTTCACCGCTATTATTATTTATAAATATATTCACGCGCTTACCTCTGTTATAACTGTATATATATATTATATACAGTTATCTTAGTTCTGTCAATACCTCTCTGAAAATTTCATGGATTTTTTCGAAAGCTCTTTCCTCACTTCATTAACTCATCAGTAAGTCTGATAATTTCGGGAGCAATCTTCTCCCGTTCTTTTTTCAGAGTGCGGTTATAGATGGGGTATGCCAGGCACACAAGAATGATACCGATAATGCCTGTAATAATTCCGATAACTAACGCAAGGGGTGTACCGAGTATATTACCGATATCGGTCATGACAAGGCTCATTCCGATACCCATAATGAGTGTGCCGATAATACCAAATACAAGCGACACGGTTGTTGCTTTCTGTGTTACTGCCGCATCAAGACGGCGGAGCTGTACCATCTTATCCTCGGTCTGCTCCTGTACAGCATATTTTTTGCGAATCGCTTTGATTTCGTCCTGTTCCTTTGCGGAGTAGGTAAACTTAAAAGTCTCTTTTTCTTTGTTTTCCATAGTTATGACCATTCCTTTCTTTGATTTGTGACGTTTTTTCTCAGATGTGAGGTTCTGTAAAATGCCGCCCGCCTTTTGGCGGCAAGGCACAAATGGGTTTGAAAAAGCTGACGTACGCTTTACGCGTGCTTTATTTTCAAACTTTACTCCTTCGCTGCACCAAGCAGCTTTATCTTTTTTGTTCCCTGTACGATCATATAGATCGCCATCGCAATGATAAAAAACGAAATTACGCCGCCGGATATGCCGAGTAGGATGCGACGACCCATTAAGCTCATTGTTCCGTCACCGAAGGTTGTCAGCATGGTAGATTCAAGCGTTAACATAGACACACACGCAGAAGCGAGGCTTATTGCCTTGGACGCAGAGTATACCTTGCTGATATTTTTGAAAGATTTGAGAAATGTTTCGATTTTATTAATCCGTATAATAACGCTATGACTGAATTTTTTTCTCAATTCTCAAAACTGAGTGTATCCACCGGGCAAAACCGAGAACCTATGAGGACTCTCGCCTTCTCATAGATCAGTACATCAGCTTCTGCAACAACGTACGTATTCAACTCAAAACAAAACTGACTCCGCTACAAAAACGAAGTCAGTATGTTGCTTAAAATTTAATATTTTCTACCACAGGGGTGGTTTTTGTGCTGTCCGCATAATTTGAGGCACAACAAACATCCTTGTCACACGTTCAGGGAGCTTTCCGTCACAAAATTATCGCTTCAACTATCAGCACCACGAGGGGACAGGCAACGGCTACCTTGAACATATTCTGTCCCAAAGCCGCGAGAACTACGCCAACCACTAACGCCGCCGCTCCCGCTATGGGATGACGTGTGGCGTCGATTATGGCAGGCACCGTCATTACCGCGAGAGTAACGTACGGTACATAGTAGAGGAACGACTTTACCGTGCGGTTCTTGATCTCGCGCCGTATGAGGACCAGCGGTGTTACGCGGATAAGGTATGTCACCGCCGCCATTATGAGTATGTATATCCAGATCTTGTTGTTCATAGCTATATTTCCTTATTAAACTGTACATTGAAACAAACACGGGCCGACTTGTCGGCAAAAATCCCGATGTTTGATTTTTAGTGTTTGTTTGGACGTGAAATCGCTGCAGTTTCGTAATTGGCTGTCATAATTTTCACGCTTTATTCACAGTCCCCGTCATCGGGGATGGGACGGATGATAGCCGCCGCAAGGGATATCACCACGGTGAGGATGATGGTCTTTGTACCCGAAGGAATAAAGTCAAAAAATGAAAGCTTGTTCACAGCGGTGCTGAGCGCAAAGCTTGCAAGTACGGTAACGGCAATAACACGGTTCTTTACCGCGGGAGGTACGATGATGGCGATGAACATACCGAATATCGCCACTCCGAGAGCACTTACCGCAAAGGGAGGTATAACGTCACCGACGATAACTCCGAGAGCAGTACCCACAGACCAACCGGGAAGGACGGTCACAATAGCTCCGTATGCGTAGGCGGGCTCAATATATCCCTTCCGCGTGACGTTGATCGCGAATATCTCGTCGGTCAGGTCAAAGCCGATAAGGAGCCTGTGATAAAAGGGGGTGTCCGGTGAAAATTTCTGAGACATGGTGCACGCCATAAGAAAATAACGGGCGTTTGCGATAAGCTCCATGAGAGCTACCTCGGCAAATCCTGCGCCCGAGGCGATAAGTGCGATCGCGGCGTACTCACCTGCAGAGGCGTTGTTTAAAAGGCTTGCCACAAAAGCCTGAATAGCCGAAAACCCCGCTTTGCCTGCGGTGATACCGAGGGCGAAGGACACGGCAAAATATCCGAGAGTGATGGGGATGCCGTCGCGCATTCCCGAAAGGAAAAGTTTTTTCTTGTTCATATGCTTTTACCCATTAAGTTCTTGTCATTTTTGAAAACCAAGGTATATTGTACTGCAGACTGCCCGTGATTTCAAGACCGAAATCAAATTTTTGCGAAAAGAGACGAAAAACTTCCGGGCTGTTGAGGAATTTTACAACCGGGCAGGCTTAACGAAACATTTGGCTGTCACAGCTTCGCGAACACGAGCTTGTGACAGCCAAATGAAGGACTATTTAATGCTTGCGGTTATTTTCTTCTCATCCCTTTAACAGTAATAAACGCCACAAACAGGGCAATGAGTATAATGGCTATGATTATTCCTTGGTCAAGCTCACCTGTGTAAGGTGCGCCGAGCTCAGAACTTCTTGCGGCAAACGGCAGAGAAAACAATTTGCGGAACACTTAACCATCACTCCTTTCAAAGAAAAAATTTCCTTGATGCGAGCTTATTATACTATATAATTTATAAACTGTCAACAACAAGTTCACAAAAAATCAATAAACCAGAAAATTTGCGTTAAAATCTCCGCTTTTTTACGACCTTGAATATCTCTTTGTTCTTCTCGTCACGCTTTGCAAATACCGTTCCTATCTTAACGGAAACGGCGAGAGCTGCAAAGATGCCGAGGCCGCCTGCAACGATAAGCTCAGCCGGAATGGCGTTTTTTGCTTCTTCTGTCGGAGCCTTAAGCAGCTCGGCAATGGAAGCTCTGTCAAGGGTCTTGCTGTAAATATTCACCTGTGAGAGCTCAAGCGTGATGCTTTCGGAGGAGTAGACTATAACGCCTACGTAACCTACGTCCTGCATTGCAGAGTATTCGGTCAGGTCACACACGGCGTGAAGCTTTCCGTCCTTCTCATAGGAGGATAACTCACCCAAGGGAAACTCTGCCCTGACGGAATCATTACCGAATATAAATATGATGTCCGTGTCCTCTGATGCGTCGAGCTCAAAGACAAATTCCGCATATGGAGCATTCTTAAGCGACAGTGCAAAGTCAAGGGAGCAAAGGAATATTCCCGCAGGAGAAGAGGGATCTGTGATACAGCGCAGAGTACGGACGCGGTCCGGGGTGAGGCTTGATGCTGAAACCACCGAGGTCATACCGTATCCTGCATTCCATCCCTCGGGGCTGTAGGTGGATGTAAAATCCCAAAGCGGGGCGTACTCTGTTATTCCGCTTTTTTCAAGTATCTCAGCACCTTCGGCAGGAACCTCCACGGTAAAGCTGTCCTTTGTGCTTCCGTAGTTTTTAAGATTACTGTAGCTTTTTCGTGAAAGCACCCCCGGCGTTTCCTCGACGGAGAGAAACACTACCTTCACAGACGATGCGTTGCAGGCATCACAGTAGCTTTCGTATGCTGCTGTGGAGTCGCCGAGGGCGGCATCAGCCTTGTAAAATACGGTGAAGAACAGGGGAGATGAGCCCGAATTAAGCCTTGCGGAGCTTTTGATATTCTCACACAGCACAGAAGGGGAATCGCCTTCTGCGGTGTACATCAGACACCACGGAATGTTTCCGATGGAGGCAAGCTTTTCGCTGAGCAGGGCAGAGAACATCTCAGCGGGAGCATAGATGCTGTTTCCCGTAAGGACGAGGGGGACCGTAACGGTCACGCTTGGGATGAACTCCGATGAGGCGCTGTATACAAGACGTGCGATGATCGCTATGTCGGAAGCGCTGTCCCAAGCGGTTCTGTGGGTTATTCCCGTCAGCGCCTTGGAATTAACGCCTGATGAGAGCACGAACGAGGCGATATTGCTGTAGCGCTGGCTGAGGAAGGATGCAACAGCAGGATATATGTTGAGGCTTTCAGCCGAGCTTGCGCTGAGCATATATTCGCCTTCGGTAACGCCTTGGTAGGTCAGCCATTCCCCGTTTGATGCAGAGCGCATGGTTTCACTGCACAGCAGACGCACATACACTGAAACACCGATCGACCTGTAGAAATTTATATCGGAATCAAGCTTGCGCAGGTACACGGTGTCTATGCCGTAGATGTAGCCTCCGCGTGAAAGCGTGGTGCTTGAGGCGGAAGCCCCTGTAATAAGCTTTGCAAGGTCCACGTCCACAAGGATGTTATCGACCCCCGACTCATATACAGATATCGGATTCGCTCCATGGAGTGCAAGGGCACTGCCCGTAGGGAGAGATACGCTTTTTGCAGACACGAAGCGGCTTTTTGTTGCCTTGATGATGCTGTCATCCGTGATTATTCCCACAAAATAGGTGTTGTCGGTATGGGCATGGGGATGCTTTGATAAAGAAACGGAGAAGGAAAAGCGGGAGGTCATCTTGATCTCGCCGAGAAGGACAGGGTCTCCCGAACCGGTGACGGGCTCGGTAAACAGACCCACCGCGGCATCGGGATAGGCGCTTACTATGTCGCCCTTCAGCTTTCCCGTGGCGCTGAGTACACCATCGCTGTAGGTGAGTGTGGTAAAGGAGCCGAGGCTGTCGGCAGCTTCATCGGTGGAGTAATACTTTACCTCGGAGAGGATGAGCTTCTCTTCGCCGCTGCTTCTGAGTCTTAGCTCTATGGATGAGTTTCCCGTGCGGACAGCTTTAACGGGAATGAGCCCGCTTCCGGGGAATACTGCATGGGTGCTGTCTGTTGATGTGCTGTCGGCAGATACCGCTGACACGGTGCCTTCGCCTTCTTCGCAGCAGATGGAGAGAAATGCAGTTCTTGCCTTATCATCCTCCGCTTTCTCTTCGGGAAGCAGAGAAAGCCGTACATCCGATGTGTCTGTTCCGACGGTGACAGTATCTTCGGCAAGCTCAAGCGTTCCTTCATGGCAAGTGAGAGTAAGCAAAGAACAGCGTTCAAGGAAGGAAAGCTCACAGCTTTCGGTGACAGAGGGGAGAGAAGTCATGACAGACAGGCTTTTTTGAACTGTGGCGTCGCGATAGATTCGAAGATATGCGCTTTCGAAGGCACTTCCTTCGACGCTCGCGGTATCGGCATAGATCACATACGGCTTTCCGATATCCATTTCGGCACGGCTGATATATTCATTTCCGTCATCTGATACAAAGCAGAGCTCGGCAGATACCGTGCCGCTGTCGGAGACGGCTCCTGCGCTGACATAGACTCCGAGAAGTGCGACCTCGTCGATTACGGCAGGCTTCAAGGTGGGCTCGTCCTTCTCTTCGCTGTCCTTTTCGGTCACATCATCGGCACTTTCACTGTCACTGTCAGCCTCGCCTGTGACCTCCTTGATACTTTGGGTAAGGTCGTATTTTATCATGATACTGTCGCTGTCGGCAGGGAAGGTGGTCCTGAAGAACATATTGCCTCCGAGCTCAACACGGACAGCACCGCGTCCACCCTCTGTAACGGGTGTTTTTGCTTTGTCACCTATGGGTGAGGCATCGGAGGGAAGCTTTATGCCAACGGCTCCTGAATATTCCGTGTCTCCGATGACGGCGCACCTGAGAGTCTTTTCATTTTTCGGAGGATCGGCACGGCATATGAGGGGCGACAACGCAGCGGTCGCCAAAGTCAGCACGCAAACGAGAAATATTTTGATCTTTTTCATAAGGTTATCTGATATCCTCCTTTCGGAAGGGCATAACTGTATATTATAATTACATTATAGCACCCTTCCGAGCTTTTTTCAACATATCGGAGGCAAAAGTGCGTTTTGTGCTCCTGAAATGCGCCTTTTAATGCGTGGATATTATATTTTGTTGACAAACAGAGTGTATTTTGGTATAATAATTGTGTATACCATCTTTTACGGAGGCGATTTCCCGTTGAACGGCATGAAAAATAATAACAAAGGGGAGTCTCGGCTTTTGCCCGGGAAGCTTCAGCTTGGCTTGGCGGCGGTAATGTGTGCTGCTTTGACTGTCGGCTCTGCTGTGTGCTTTACAAAGCAGGAGCTGCTTGTGTCGGCTGTGGGCTTTATAGCTGCGGCTGCTATCCTTTCCTTCTTCCTTATATTTGTGCGCCATGCTGCGGCGATGCTTGTGCCTGTAGCATCGGCTGTTATCAGCATTTTGGTCACCACTGAGGTAAGCGCCTCTATAGCGGTAAGCGCCGCTGTCACGGTCGTTGCTGTGACATATACCGTTTGCCACATGAAGCTTCTTGATTCATTTAAGCAGTTCCTTGTGACCGCTATTGTTTATTCTGCGGCAGGCGGAGGCTTGTTCCTTCTTATAATCAGGTACGTGTACGGTGCTGTTCCCGAGGGGATATTGGCATTCGGCGACAGGATCGCGTCTATGGCTCCCACCCTTGCGGAGCTTGCCGCACAGTCCGGTACTGTAGAGTACGGTACTGCTCTGTCTATGTTCAGTGTGCTTTTGACTGATGTAAGCATATATATTCCTGCGGTGATATTCACTCTCGGCATTATGAGCGCATGGCTCATGAGAGGCTTTTTCTCCATGTTTACGGCAATATCGGGAATCCCGTCTCTCTTCGGCGGAAGACAGAGCTCGGCACCGAAGCCTATGGCGGTAATCTTTCTCGTACTCAGCTTTTTCGGACTTGTTCTCGGATTCCTTCCGAAGTCCGCCTTCTATGCCGTCTCCAATTTAAGAAGTATTATATCGGTGATCTTCATGGGAGAGGGCGTAAGACTTTTCTTCTCCTCCTTCGGCACAGGTGCAAGAAAGCGGAAAAGCCCTGTGTTCGTTCCGGCGTTTTTGATCTTTGCGCTGTTCTTCCCTGTGATGATCCCTATGATCCTCCCGTATTACGGAGCCTTCGGCATACTTTTGGCACCGGGGCGCAGGACAGAAAACAGACCCCAATAAAACTAATTAGAAAGGCGATGATCCTGTTATGAAAAAAATACGGGCGCTCGTCAGCAAATACTGGCAGATAATTCTGACCGTAGCGTACACCGCATTCCTCTTTTCCGCGTATATCATCGCGGCGGCACGGGGATTGCCTCACCTTTTGAGATTCGGCGTGCTGTTCCTGCTTCTTTATGCGGTGGGCGTGGTCCTCATCGGAGTTGTGGGACGCCATGTAAGCTCCGCCGGCGGACAGATCAAGGACAGGCTTGTTCTCAGCCGAACGGTATTTGATGCTGTCGACAGAATGGATTCTCCTACCCTCATGTGTACTCCCGACGGGAAGATACTTTGGTGCAATGAGGCTTTACGCGATACCATGGCAGAGGCAAAAAAGCCTTACGGCAAAACCATTACCGAGATATTGGGCGTTCCCATGGAAAAGATACGCGATGCCTCCGCGGAGGACGGATACGGCGTTGACTTTTGCGGAAGCTATTATATAGCTAAGTACAGCACCATCAAGTATGGCCGCGGCGGAGGACTTATCATCCTTACGGAGTCTACGGAGCTCAAGACCATGCGAGATGAGCTTGAGCTTATCCATGAAAAGCTTGAGGACAGCGAGCCCTGCGTGGCGTATGTGCTCATCGACAACCTTACTGAGATGATCCAGTACGACAATGAGTCCTACAGACCTGCGGCGGCGAAGATCGACGAGGTACTACGTGACTGGGCGGCTGAGGCAAAGGGTATACTGAAGGAGTATGAGAGAGACAGATATATCATTATTTTCGAGCGCAGACACCTTAGACGTTATATCGAGAAGAAGTTTGATGTTCTTGACCGTATCCGCGATATAAGAGTTGGAGCAGAACAGCTTTCCGTTACGGTGTCCATGGGCATATCCATGGTGTACGGAAGTTTTGGCGACAAGGACCGTGCCGCAAGAGCCGCCCTTGAGCTTGCACTGGGACGCGGCGGAGACCAGGTGGTAGTCAAGACCGACGATTCCACGGAGTTTTACGGCGGACGGAGCAAGGCTTCAAGAAGGCGAAGCAGTGTCCGCTCGAGAGTTGTCTCCAACGAGCTTATAATGCATATGTCCAGAGCATCAAATGTGCTCATTATGGGACATAAATATCCCGATTACGACAGCATTGCCTCCTGCGCGGGACTTGCGCGTATCGCCATGTTCTGCGGAGTCGATGTGAATATCGTGACGGATCCGTCAGACGAGAACGTGAAGCGCTGCATGAGCTTCTTTGAAGGTACAGAGGAGTTTGAAAACGTGTTCGTGTCTGCCGATGAGGGACTCGATCTCATGCAGACGGGCACCTTCGTTATCCTGTCGGATGTAAATAATCTTGCAATAGTAGAGGACCGCGCGATCGTGGAGGCGGCAAAATACTATGCAGTTGTGGATCACCACAGAAAGCAGGCGGAATATACCCGCGAGCCCCTTCTTGAATATATCGAGCCCAAGGCGTCAAGCGCTTCGGAGCTCGTTTGCGAGATGCTTGAGCAGATCCTTCCCGAGGGTACTCTGCCTGCCACCGAGGCACAGCTTCTCCTTGCCGGAATCATGCTTGATACCAAGCAGTTCTCACGTATGACGGGTACACGTACCTACGGTGCGGCGCTTTATCTCCACGACTGCGGAGCTGAGCCGCAGGCAGTTCAGGAGCTCTTTAAAACGGGACTTGACGATTATCAAAAGGAAGCCCGCTTCCGTTCCAACGTGGTTATCTACCGAGGCATCATGGCGATAACTCTCTGTGAAGCCGAAAAGGGAGATGCTGCAGATAAGATCATCGCCTCCAAGGCGGCAGAGGGTCTTATAGGAGTCCGCGGAGTTAAGGCGGCGTTCGCCATAACCACCGTGGGAGACACCATGCATATATCCGCACGAAGTACGGGTGAGGTTAATGTACAGCTTATCCTCGAAAAGCTTCGCGGCGGAGGACATTTCGATACCGCAGGTGCACAGCTTAAGGGGGTATCCGCTGAGGATGCGGTCATCAAGCTTAAGCTTGCAATTGACGAGTATCTCGACCTTGACAGCACAGCCAAGGCTTAAGACAAATTTAGACACAGCTTAAAGAAAAGGAATGGTTTGAATCATGAAAGTAGTACTTCTCAAAGACGTAAAGGGTCAGGGTAAAAAGGACCAGATCATAGATGTATCCGACGGATACGCAAGAAACTTCCTTCTCCCCAAGGGACTTGCCGCTGAGGCATCGGGTTCCGTGCTCAATGACATCAAGAACAAGGAGGCGTCCAAGGCTCACAAGATCGAGCTTGAGCGTGCCGCCGCTAAGGAAACAGCAGAAAAGCTTGCCGCTATCAAAGTTGAGCTGAAGGTCAAGTCCGGCGGAGCCGGCAGAATGTACGGCTCTGTTACAGCAAAGGATATCGCTGAGGCACTTGAGAAGCAGCACAAGATCACCGTTGACCGCCGCAAGATGGTCATGAACGATCCCATCAAGCAGTACGGCACATATCATATCGACGTAAAGCTTTACACCGATGTTACGGGAAAGATCACAGTAAGCGTAACCGAGGCATAAATAACCTATAAAGAATTTTCCGAAAGGCAGGGCACAGCATGAATAATCATCTGGGAGAAGAACTCGGACGCAAGATGCCGTTCTCGCTTGATGCAGAGCAGTCGCTTTTGGCATCCGTAATGATAGATCCCTCCTGCATGGACACAGTTGCCACCCTTGTCAGCGCCGATGACTTTTATCTTAATGAGCATACCGAGATATTCTCGGTCATGCAGAATATGTACCTCAAAAGCAAGAACATCGACGTTGTCACCCTGATAAACGAGCTTACCGTAAACGGAGTATATGATGAGGCAGGCGGCAGGGAATATCTCCGCCTTATTGCTGAATCCGTTCCCACGGCGGCAAATGCCAAGGACTATGCAAAGATAGTCCGCGACAAGGCGATCCTCCGTCAGCTTATCGAGGCAGGCGAGGCTATCAGCGACGCGGCGTACACCGGCGACGATGAGGCTGAGGTACTTGTGGAGTTTGCGGAGTCCAAGGTATTTAACATTGCCGAGGGACGTGAAAATAAGAATTTCGTACATATCCGCGATGCTCTTCTTATGGTCTATGACAGACTTAAAACTCTGGCAAATGACCCTGATGCAGTAAAGGGAACACCTACGGGCTTTGACGATCTTGACCGCGTTATCGTGGGACTCGGTAACTCCGACCTGGTTCTTGTAGGTGCACGTCCGGGTATGGGTAAGACCAGCTTTACCATGAACATTGCAACAGCAGCAGCGGCAAAGCTTAAAAAGACCGTCTGCGTGTTCTCCCTTGAGATGTCCGCAGAGCAGCTCGCTAACCGTATGCTTTCAAGTGAGGCTCAGGTGGACAGCTACAAACTCCGCTCGGGTCAGCTTGAGGAGAGCGACTGGGAGGCAGTGGCGTATGCGTCCTCACGCCTTTCCGAAATGGATATTCTGATTGACGATACTCCCGGAATCACCGTTACGGGAATGAAATCAAAGCTGAGGCGCGTAAAGAATCTGGGGCTTGTAGTCATCGACTATCTCCAGCTTATGCAGGGAGACAAACGCAACGATAACCGTGTGCAGGAGGTTGGTGACATCTCCAGAGGACTCAAGCTTCTTGCGAAGGAGCTGAATGTTCCCGTCATCACCTGTGCTCAGCTTTCCCGAGGTCCCGAATCGAGAACGGACAAGCGTCCCATGCTGTCAGACCTCCGTGACTCGGGAGCCATCGAGCAGGACGCAGATATCGTTATGTTCTTATACCGTGATGAGTATTATAACGAGGATGCGGGAAGTCAGAGCGTGGCTGAGGTCATCGTGGCGAAGAACCGTCACGGCTCTGTTGACAAGGTCAAGCTGGGTTGGATCGGTCAGTACACCAAGTTTACAAATCTGATGAACTCCGGAGAGTGATCTCCGCGAACTTGAAATTATGCTTAAAGACATAAGGTCTCCCGCAGATATCAAGGCTCTGTCCGAAAATGAGCTTTCAGCTCTTGCGGGGGAGATAAGAGAAAAAATAATATCTACGGTATCCGAAAACGGCGGGCATCTTGCCTCCAATCTCGGGTCTGTGGAGCTGACGCTTGCACTTCACCGAGTGTTTGATTGCCCCCGTGAAAAGATAATTTTCGATGTGGGGCATCAATGCTATGCACACAAGCTTATTACCGGTCGATTTGAGCAGTTTGAAACTCTCAGAAAATACGGCGGTATTTCGGGATTTACAAACCGTGATGAAAGTGAATACGATGCGGTTACTGCAGGACACAGCGGATCATCAGTCTCGGCGGCGCTCGGTGTTGCATCGGCGGAAGCCTTAAAGGGCTCCGATGCATTTACAGTGGCTGTGGTGGGGGACGGCTCCTTCACCAACGGCATGATATACGAGGCGCTGAACAATTGCTCCGCGAAAAAGCTGAGACTCGTCATCGTTCTCAACGACAACGGTATGTCTATCTCCGAAAACGTGGGCGCTTTGCCGAAATATCTGTCCCGCATACGTACAAGCGAAGGATATTTCAGCTTTAAAGTCAAAACAAAGAGATTCTTTATGAAGATACCCGGTATCGGACGGCATCTTGTGAGTATCTCACGGAAAATGAAGAACGGTATCAGGCGTCTTCTTTACCGCGATAATCTATTTGAATCTCTGGGACTTGAATATCTCGGACCCGTTGACGGCAACGACATCGAAAAGCTTACATCCGTGCTCCGCGAGGCTAAGCACCGTGCGGAATGTACCGTTGTTCATATAAGAACAAAAAAAGGCCTCGGCTACAGCTTTGCAGAGGATGATCCCGGACGCTTCCACTCCGCCTCCCCGTTTGAAAGGGAGTCGGGCAAGGGCGCAGGTGCGGGAATGAGCTTTACCCGAGCCGTTTCCGAGACGCTTTGCACCGTTGCAGAAAATGACAGACGTGTGGTTGCGGTCAGCGCGGCGATGACGGAGGGCGTTGGCTTTGACGGCTTTGCCGATCTGTATCCCGACAGGTATTTTGATGTGGGAATTGCCGAGGAGCACGCTGTTGCCTTCTGCGGAGGTCTGTCTGCGGCAGGACTCAGACCCGTACTTGCGCTGTATTCCACCTTTGCTCAAAGAGTGTATGACCAGCTTTTCCATGATATTGTGCTCCAGCGTGTGCCTATGACACTTCTTTTAAGCCACGCGGGACTTGTACCGGGGGATGGGATAACACATCAGGGACTTTTCGACGTGCCGCTGTTCTCGTCTATCCCGAATCTGCGCATATTCTCCCCCGACAGCTACAGCGAGCTTGCCCTTCTCATGGCGGACTGCATCGCTTCGCCCAATGTAGATATTATACGTTATCCCAAGGGCAAGGAGGCAGTCTATGACAGAAGCGCATTTACAAGAAACGGGGATGTGTTCTCATTTGTTCCGGAAAAGGCAGAGGCAGTGATCGTCACCTACGGAAGAGTCACCGCAGAAGCTTATGAGGCGGCAAAGCTGTCCTCTCACAAGGTTGGCGTTGTCAGAGTTTCAAGACTTTTGCCTCTTCCCATTGACGAGATACTTTCAGCTCTCGGCGGCGTTCCTTTCGTGTACATCCTTGAGGAGGGTATGCGCCGCGGCGGCTTCTGTGAACGACTTACGGCTCACTTTACCGAGAGAGGATATTGCCCGAAGGTGGTTATCCATGCTGTCAACGGTGAGTTCGTGCCACACGGAGATAACGCGTCTCTGGCGCACCGCTTCGGTTTTGAGGCTGACGAGATCGCCGCACGCCTTGACCGTGCTTTGGAAGGATAAATTTCTGCTTAAATAATGAAAAACTTCTTGACAGACTTGCTCTTCGGGTGTAAAATTACCGCAGAGAAATGACGGCCCATCTCAATCGAAAATAATTTGACTCAGCTCATTGGCTGAGTCGCCGCGAAAATATATTTTTCACCAAAGGAAAGGGAAACATCATGAAAGAAAAGGTAATTCTTTTTGACGGTACTCAAGAAAGCCTGCAGAATTTCTACGCTTTGCAGACCGGATACGATGCGAGATGGCTCGTACTTGAGGACGGTTCTCTTACAGTAACCCGTCACGATATCGTATCTAAATACGAATACGGTGATGCTCACGTGCACGTAGAGTTCCGTATCCCCCATATGCCCTACGTTGAGGGACAGTGGAAGGGTAACAGCGGAGTTTATATCCAAGGCTGCTATGAGATCCAGGTCCTCGACTCCTTCGGTCATGAGCCGAAGCACGACGAGTGCGGCGGACTTTACAATATCGCAGCACCTCTCACCAACGCATCTCTTCCCGAGGGTGAGTGGCAGACCTACGACGTCATTATCAAGTCCGCAAAGCTCAATGATGACGGAAGCATCAAAGAGCACGCTCTTATTACCGTTATTCACAACGGTCAGGTCATCCACAATAATTTCAAGCTTCTCACAAACAACGGCGGCGGAAAATACGACCACGTAGTAGAGCGCGGACCGCTCCTGCTCCAGGATCACGCTTGCCCCGTAAGCTTTAGAAATATCTGGGTTCAGCCCCTTGATTAACAGTTTTAATTTGAAAGGAAACCGAAAATGAAAGAAAAAGTAATTCTTTTTGACGGAACAAATCTTGACGCATTCTATGACAGAGAGACAGGCGAAGCTTCCAACTGGGAAGTAAAGGACGGCGTTTGTACCGTTGTTGACCACGACCTTGTTTCCAAGGAAGAGTTCGGCGACCAGCATCTCCACGTTGAGTTCTATATCCATGTTCTTGAGGGACGTGAGGGACAGTGGAAGGGCAACAGCGGCGTGTACGTACAGGGCTGCTACGAGATCCAGGTCCTCGACTCCTACGGCAACGAGGCAAAGGACAACGAGTGCGGCGGTATCTACAGCATTCAGCCTCCGCTTGTAAACGCATCTCTCCCTGCAGAGACATGGCAGACCTACGACATCATCCATAAGTCTGCAAAGCTTAATGAGGACGGAACGATCAAGGAGCACGCACGTATCACCGTTATCCACAACGGTCAGGTCATCCACAACAACTTCATCCTTCCCTCCAACAACGCAGGCGGAATTTACGACCACGTTGTTGAAAAGGGTCCCCTTCTTCTCCAGGATCACCGTTGCCCTGTAAGCTTCAGAAACATCTGGGTACAGCCTCTTGACTAAATAATCAAAAGCTCGGAGGCACCTCCGGGCTTTTTATCTACTACAGAAAGGCAATAACAAAATGAAAGAGAAAGTAATACTTTTTGACGGAAGTCCCGAAAGCCTTAATAACTTTCACGAAGCGTCGAACAGTGAGCCCATCAGATGGATGCTTAAAAGAGACGGCTCAATGACCGTTACACGCCGTGACATCGCATCGTGGTACGAGTTCGGCGACGCATACATCCACCTTGAGTTCATGATCCCCGATATGCCCTTTTCCGAGGGACAGTGGAAGGGTAACAGCGGCGTATACGTACAGGGCTGCTATGAAATACAGATCCTTGATTCCTACGGGAATGAGGCAAAGCACAACGAGTGCGGAGGTATCTACGAAACTGCGGCGCCGCTGACAAACGCATCTCTTCCTGCCGAAGAGTGGCAGACCTATGACATTATCCTCAAAGCCGCAAAGCTTTGTGAGGACGGAAGTATAAAGGAGCACGCTGTGATGACGGTCATCCACAACGGACAGGTGATACATAACAATTTCACCCTTCCTTCCCACACTCCCGGAGCGCTGAAGGGCTGTGTTGTTGAGCGCGGACCCCTCCTTCTTCAGGATCACGCCTGCCCCGTAAGCTTCAGAAACATCTGGATCCAGCCTCTTGATTAAAATAACCTCATCCTCCCCTAAAAAGGAGGATGTTTTTTTTGCAAGTTGTACAAATGACGAGTGCAAAGTTTGTGCAGTATTTCATTCTGTATCCTATTGCTTTTTCGGGAGGGGTTGGTATAATATAAGTAGGAGATCATATCTTAACAAAGAAAGGCAGTGAGATAAACTTGAAAAAACTAATTATCGTACTATCCGTACTGCTCATTCTGTCTGTGGCAGGATGTGTTGCCGTATTTGCTTTTTTCGGTACGGATGCTCCTGTAAAGGCAGATCGGGAGTCGATTTTTGAGAAATATGCCGAGGAAGGAAAGTTTTCTGCTGAAAAGGAGCTGATCCTGCCGTCAAAAGACAGCGTTTCTCTTACATACAGCAGTACTGAGGCAGCCAAGTTATTTGGCTATACAGACTATTACCTCGACGAAAGCGGAAACGAATACTGCTTCGACGAGTTCGGAAAGTTTTATGCTTACAGGCTGAAAAAATATGATTCCGGAAAATACGAGGCCATGCCGTCTCTTCCGAATGATACCGCTGAAAAGCTTGCAACGGATTTCGGTAAGGCGTATTTCGGAAGTGAATTTGATGAACTAAGTCTTGGCGAGGTGCGCAGGATGAACGGATATTCTGTTGTGACCTTTACTCGTAATTACGGTCCCGACGGCATCTTCGCAGGACCTGTTTGTACAGTTGAAGTGAGGACGGACGGTGAGCTTATAAGCATTGACGGCGCATCTCTTTGCGACCTTGCGGATTTTGATGAAGGTCTCCTTGACGGCGTGAATACAGAAGACCTTACGGAATATGCTGACAAATGCGTAACAGAGGATCATGGAATAGACGAGGACTTCGACGTTGAGGTGTCAAGAATGGCGATCGTTAATATCGACGGCGTTTATCACGTGGAGCTGACCGCAGAGGTACCGCATTTTGATGGCAGTGACAGTAACGAATATCATACACACGGGGCAAGGTATTATTATGAGCTTAAAAAATAAACTATTTATTATAATAGCGGCGGTGCTCGCCGTGCTTATTGTGACAGTCAATGTCATTACCGCAAAGCACATAGAAAAATACAAACAAGTCGAGTCAGAGCTTGACTCATTTGCCTGCGGATATCCGGAGAACTTTAAGATATCCGCTATGTGCTGTGATGAATGTGAGGTGCAAAGCTTCGTTCTTGAAAGAGGAGACGACTACTTTTTAAGAACTCTTTATTTACTTGACAAGATCTTTACCGAAGCGAAGGATATCCGTGAGTACAATGAAAAAGCAGAAAGTCTCGACTATAGCTTATCTTACATAGTAGAACTTTTTCCCGAGAAAACACTCTCTATGAAAATTCCTCTTTATGACGGAGTACGTGAGATCGAGGCTGAAAAGGCAATGCTCATTCTTGACGGTGATGATGACGGCGGAAAGCTGGTCGTATATACGGAGGAGAAGGATTACATCTTCGGCATATTCGATGATACGTACGAATTAGGAATGTTATTCTACAGCTTGTACTAAAAAACAAATGCCCATCGTTGTGAGATGGGCATTTCAGGCCGCTGACAAAGGTCTTGCGCTGACAAAATGCACAAAAGTTTTGATCGACCTTTTTTAAAAGGGCGCAGGGTTTTGGGGCAGCGCCCCGAGTCGCACTCCGCAGAGTGCGAAATTCCCCTTATTCGTCCAAAAAGCGACCCGCAGGTCGCGCATTCCTTTTACTTTTGATTTAGTCTTTGTTTTATTTGACAAACCCTGTGCTTTGGCACAGGGTTTGTCAGCACTTTGAAATGACCATCACACAATGATGGTCATTTGTTTTTCTATCTTTTCGGTATCTTAAAAAACCTGCGTAAAAGAGCTGCAAAGCCTTTCGGACTTTTCACAAGAACTATCTTCATTACAAGCTGCCTTTCCGGTATGTAACCTTGAGAGTTTTTCTCTCTGCTACATTATATGACGGTGTCGGCTTTCTTGTTACCTTGCAGAAACGGTTACGATTATCTTACCCTTTACACTGATCTCGGCAAAGCTTTCTGTCACCTCATTGCTGACGGCATAGGGAAGAGTGCGGCGGAGTGTATGACCTTTGAGGGGATATTTACACCCCTTTGCCGTGACTACAGAGTCCTCAAGCGCCAGCAGCCCGAAATATCCTCCCCTGTTCGGTATTTTTACACATCCGTCTGTCAGAACGAATATCTCGTTTACTCCATCCATGAGCCGTGCGTCCGTTCCCTCATCTGCAAGGGCCTCAAGCATAAAAATATTCGAAAGCCAATGGTCGGCACGTCCTCCCGCACCTCCGATAACGGTGATGCTGCGGGCTCCCTTTTCTTTTGCGATGCTGATGGCAAGCATGGTGTCCGTATCGTCCTTTTCAGCCTTCACACGGAGTGTTTCAATGCCGCTTGGCACATCTCTTATGGAGTCCATGTCACCCACCAGCAGATCAGGCGTGATTCCGATACGCTTTGCGGTGTCATATCCGCTGTCTGCGGCAATGATGTAGGCGTTATCTGCGATGCCATCGGGTATTCCGTCTGCTTTGCATTCACCGCCGGTGATTATTACAAAATGCTTGGTATCAGCCATTATCTCATCCTCTTCTTCGGCGGAAGGGCCTCAGCCTCACGAAGGCGCTTCCATTCCGGCTTCTGCTTCAGCTCAGCATATATGAGCTTGAAATTCTCGTGACGGCTCACGTGGATCTCGCCGCGCTCAAGCTTTTCGATTACGGCGCAACCCTCTTCCTTGGTGTGAGTGCATTTCGTATATCTGCACTCGCCGAGAGCTTCTGCAAATTCGCGGAAATTTCCTGCAAGCTCGTCAGAGGCGAAGAAATTGTACCGCGTGAAGTCAAGCATTGAAAATCCGGGTGTGTCTGCAAGGTAGAAGAACGCACCCGACCCCGTTTCAAGGGGGAATAGCTCAACTGTACGTGTGGTGTGGCGTCCGCGCTCTGTTTTACGTGAAAGTCCTCCCGTTGCAAGGGAGAGCTTCGGGAACAGAGCCGACATAAGCGTGGATTTTCCGGCACCCGATACGCCTGCGAATGCGGCACGCATGGGTCTGCCGCTTTTTACGCCTTCTTCGGCAGATGCAGAAATGTATGAAAGGAGTTCCGCGGTGCCTTCACCTGTAACTGCACTTACAGCGAAGGTGCGGTAGCCTGCCATGGAGTAGATGTCCTTAATGTTTTCGGCACTTTCGGCGTCCATGTCAGCCTTTCCCGCCACTACTACCGTTTCGACGCCTGCGTGTTCGGCAATTGCCGTTATTTTGTCTGCGGTAAGCAGATCGGGCTTCGGTCTGCAGGAGGGAATGAGTAGAAACAGATGAGTCAGGTTAGCCATGGGCGGACGGAGAAGGGAAGAGCATCTCGGTAAAATATCGTCGATGACGTACTCTGCGCCGTCGCCGTCTGCAATGACCGTCACGTCGTCCCCCGGAAGGGGAGACATACCGTCATGGCGGAAGCGGCCTCTTGCGCGACACTCTATGTATTCTGTGCTTCCGTCTGAGCACGTAAGGCGGACTCCGTAGAGTCCGCCGATGCCTTTTGTTATTATTCCGTGTTTTTCGTTTGATCTGTTGTCCATATTCGTCTCAGTTTTTATCCTTAAGCCTCAACGGGGGCGTCGGGATCCTCAATGGGATCTGTGGGAGCTTCCTCGCTTGATGACTCCTCAGGATCTGTGGGAGTTTCCTCGCTTGAGGATTCCTCCGGGTCTGTGGGAGTTTCCTCGCTTGAGGATTCCTCGGGGTCTGCAGGAGTTTCCTCGCTTGAGGATTCCTCGGGATCTGCGGGAGCATCTTCACTTGAAGATTCCTCCGGGTCTGCAGGAGTTTCCTCGCTTGAAGATTCCTCCGGTTCGACAGTTTCCTCGGGAGTTGAAGATTCCTCCGGATCTGTGGTGACCTCCTCGGTGGTGGTTTCCTCAGGTTCGCCGTACTTCGGACCGCCGCTGACTACAAAATCAATGACTGTGTAGTAGTACACAGGCTCACCTGCTTCTATGCTCTGACCGATAACGGTACCGGCAGCCTTTTCGGATTTTTCATAGGTGACCTTGCCAATGCGAAGCTTGTTTTCAGCCATGCTGATAAAGGTCTCAGCCTCGTGCTTGCCCTCAAAGTCGGGCATTTCAAGATCGGCATCTCCCGCGCCGCGGCTGACGAAAAGCTCAATGGTGTCACCTGCCGAGATCATTGTGCCTGCAGGAGGATTTGATCCGATCACCGTACCGGCGGGATAAACCATACTGTCAGTTCGGGTGACATTGCTCTTGATCTGCAGATTTCTGAGCTCAGATACAACGAGACGGTAATCTCTTGAGATGTAGTCCTCAAGCTCAAAATTTTCCTCTCCGTTGCTGATAATGAGAGTTACCTCGCAGAACTGCTTGCCCGCAAGAACTCTTTTTGATTCACCTGCAGCAGGGGATTGTCCGATGATACGGCCCTTTTCGGTATTCTCGTCAAATCTGTACTCAACTCCCGCCAGACGGAAGTATTTGGAGCTTTGGAACCATCTTTCAAGCTCTTCGGTGTAGGTTGCACCCACGAAATTCTCAACATCAACCGATTCATAGTCCTCGATGGAGCTGTTGGAGAAGGAGTGAGTGAAGATATACACAGCACAAATGCTGAAGGCGATGAAAAATGCCGAGAACACGCCGATCACGATGGGAAGCATGGACTTACTTACCCTTCCGAGCGGCAGCCTTTTTTGAAAAAAACTTTTGAATTTCTCCGATGCCTTGGGCTTGAAAACTATGGAGGGGTTCTCGCGGAGCTTTTCGAGACACTCAAGCATCTGCTCTGCATTCTGGTAACGGATGGAGGGATCCTTCTCCATTGCCTTCATTATGATCTGCTCAAGACCCTGTGGGATCTTGGGATTTATGCTTCGCGGAGGTGCAGCATCGTCATTGACCTGCTTTAAGGCAACGCTTACGGGAGAATCCGCCTCAAAGGGGAGACGTCCCGTTGACATCTCATACATGAGAACGCCCAGGGAATACAGGTCGCTTCTTGAATCAATAGCCTCTCCGCTTGCCTGCTCGGGGCTGATGTAGTAGACGGTGCCGATAGCCTTATCGGACATTGTGACCGTCTCTGCGTTCGGAAGCTTGGCAATGCCGAAATCCATCACCTTGATAACGCCGTCGCGGAGAAGCATGATGTTCTGAGGCTTGATGTCTCTGTGAACGATGCCCTTCTTGTGAGCGTGGTCAAGAGCGCGGAGTATCTGCATGGAGTAGCCGAGAGTCTCCTTAAAGCTGAGTACCTCACGGCGGGTCATATAATTCTTTAGGGTAATACCCTCGATGTACTCCATGACGATATATTTCACGTTATCTCTTACCGAAACGTCATAGATGTTGACGATATTGGGATGAGACAGCATCGCTACCGCCTTTGATTCATTGATGAACCGTTTTACGGATGCGTCGTCCGTGGAGATGTCATCGCGGAGGATCTTGACGGCAACGATGCGCCGCATCAGAAGATCCACAGCCTTATATACGACGGCCATGCCGCCGACTCCGATCAAGGCGTCGATGCGGTATCTGTTATCGAACACCTGACCTATATATCTTTCGTAAATATCCATATCTGACCGTACCTTTACTTCAAATTAGAGGTGTCTCAGTATGCGAGGAGAACGACGGTGATATTGTCATTTCCGCCGTGCTCGTTGGCGAGGTTGACTACACGTTCGGCGGCGCGCTTCAGCGCATCACCTGAACGGTCGCTGCTCTTGAGAGCTGAGGCGATCTCACGGAGCTCTACCATATTGGAAAGTCCGTCAGAGCAAAGGAGGACGAAAACGGGGTGCTCCGATGAGCATTTATTGAGTGAATAAAGATCAGCTTCAACGGTGCTCTCGGTACCCACAGCGCGGGTGATTATGTTTCGGTGGCTTGATTTTTTTGCTTTCTTGGGGGTGATCCTTCCTATGTCCACAAGGTACTGGACGTAGGAGTGATCTCTTGTGACCTGCTCAATGGAGCTGTGGGTTCCGTGATACATACGGCTGTCGCCGACATTGACGCAGTATATCTTATTCTTTGTGATAAGAGTGCACACGAGGGTCGTACCCATTCCCGTAAGCTCGGGAGAGGAGGAAGCGGCGGTATAAACAGCGGTGTTTGCACGGATAACGGCGTTGCGCAGAAGGTCGGATATGACCTCATCGGCATTAGCCGAAGCATATCCTTCGGTGAACACAGCGGAATTTTCGTCAAGGTGCTCCATAAATGCCGATATGGCAAGGGAGCTTGCGACACCGCCTCCGCGGGCACCTCCCATACCGTCACAGACGATAGCCAGGGTGACATCCTCGGAGTATTCCTTTATTTTAAAGTTGTCCTGGTTTACGACACGCTTTTTACCGATGTCGGTAATACCGTAAAAAAACATAGAACTGACCATGCCTTTCATAGTGTTTGTGCTCTTTACCATTATACATTAACTTTTGACCGATGTAAAGAAGATTTGCGTTATTTTATGGGAAAAGAACTGCTTTTGAGTGAAAAACGCCTTTATCTATGGCTGTTTTCCTCCACTGCACGGTTTCTGCGCAGTCTGAGCTGACCGCAGGAGGCATCTATATCGCTTCCGAGACGTCTGCGGACGGTTGCATTCTGACCGAGGTTATTAAGCTCGTCTGCGAACCTTGCGGCGCTTTTTCTGTCAACAGTGCGGAGTCCCGTTTCGTCAACCTCATTGAGCATGATAAGATTGACATGGCAGGGGACACCCATACCGCGTTTTAAGAGCTTTGCAAGCCCTGCGGCATCCTCCATGGTGTCATTTTTTCCGGAGATCAGCGTATACTCAAAGGAAACGCGCCGTCCGGTCTTGTCAAAATAGTATCTGCAGGCTGAGAGAAGCTCCGCGATGGGGTATTTTTTTGCGATGGGCATTATCTCGCGCCGCTTTTCGTCATCGTAAGCATGGAGAGAAACGGAAAGAGTAACGGGGATGCCCTCGTCAGCCAGCCTCTTTATTCCGGGTACTACGCCGCAGGTGGAAAGGGAGATGTGCCTCATGCCGATGCCGAGACCGTCAGCATCACCTACGAGGCGGAGAAATCTTATTACATTATCGTAGTTATCGAGAGGCTCGCCTATACCCATCATGACAATGCCGCCGATACGCTCACCCGAGTCTCTTGCGGCAAGAGCCACCTGACCCAGGATCTCCGAAGGTGTAAGGTCGCGCACCTTTCCCGAAAGGGTAGAGGCACAGAACTTACATCCCATGCGGCAGCCTGCCTGAGATGATACGCACAGTGTGTTTCCGTGCTCGTAGCGCATGAGCACGCTTTCCACGCACTCACCGTCCTTCAGTGAAAACAGGTATTTTACGGTGCCGTCGATCTTGGAAACGAATTTCTCCTCGATCTGCGGAAGCCTGTAGTCTGTTTCTTCAGCAAGACGGGAACGAAGGCTTTTGGGGAGATTGGACATTTCCTCTATGGGAGTGCCCGAGTGCATCCATTTGAATATCTGCTTTGCCCGAAAGGCGCTTTCTCCCATGTCCTTTATTAGCTCCGTAAGCTCGGGCAGAGTCATGGACATTATGTCCGGTTTCGTAGTCATATGTTACTCCGTTTCAGTCAGAGTTTTGCGGATCTTTTCATCTTGGCGACAAAAAAACCGTCTGTGCCCGTGATGTGTGGCATAAATGTAAGCATACCGTCACAGCTTTGACCTGCGGCGGTGAAGGGTACGAGTGTAAAGTCACTGTGAGAATCAAGGAAGCGAGCTACAACGTCCTCGTTTTCCGCACGGTTAAGAGTGCAGGTGGAATAAACGAGGGTCCCGCCGTCCTTTACATAAGCGCATGCTCCGCAGAGCACGTCGTACTGGATGGCAGGAAGCCTTTCAGCACCTTCTGCAGCTTTGTAGCGGATCTCGGGCTTCTTTCCGAGAACTCCGATTCCCGAGCACGGTGCATCGCAGAGAACGCGGTCGCAGCTTCCGATGAGAGCCTCATCGGGAACTCTTGCATCGCGTTCGGCAACGCTTATACAACCGATTCCAAGCCTTTCGGCGGTCTTTTTGATAAGTGAGAGCTTGTTTCCATGGAGGTCAAAGGAGAAAAGCTCACCGCGATCCTCCATGTCAATGGCAACGGAGAAGCTTTTGCCTCCGGGAGCGGCACATACATCGGCGATGCGCTCGCCCACCATGGCTCCAAGCACGGCAGAGGCGGCGCGGGAGGCTTCGTCCTGCACGAACCAAAGCCCTTTTTCAAGTCCGTCTCTGACCTCGTCGCTGAGAGAGGGAACTGTGATGATATCGGGAAAATGTCTGCCGGCTTCGGCGTGTGAAAGCACAGATAAAGCTTCATCGACGGAGCATTTCAGGGTATTTATGCGAAGGCAGATACGCTCGGGAGCAAAGAAAGCGTCGAGTATGCGTTCTGCAGTGCCGCTTCCGTAGGAGTCTGCAAGGATACGGCAGATATCCGCGCTTGCGGAATATCTTACAGCCATTTCCTCAGGTGTGTCTCCCATGGGAAGAGTGAAGCTTTTTCCGCTTCTGAGGAAGCTTCTGAGAACAGCGTTTACAAAGCCTCTTGAGCGAGATGGAACTGTGTCTACCGTTTCGGAAACGGCGGCAAAATCGGGAATTCTGTCCATATAAACGAGCTGATACACGCCAAGCCTCAGCCCGCACAGGGTCTCAAGGTCAAGTGTATCTACAGACTTTGAGGAATATTGCGAGATTATATGGTCAAGGGTGAGCCTGCGTTCAATGACACCGTAGACGAGCCTTGTGTACAGACCGCGGTCGGCAGGGGACATTGTGTCGGCGTTTTTGAGAGATGCATCTATTTCAAGATTTGAATACCTGCCGCAGCGCTCGATCTTGGTAAGCGAGGCATGGGCACATCGTCTGGGAGAGATGATTTTGTTGTTCATTTCGGCTCACTCCTTTCTTGTAGGTGTAATACTTAATGACAGGTTTTCCTCCTGCGTTTTCAGTCTCTTCTGCCTCTGCCCGATACCATGATAACAAGGCGGAGAAGGTTTGCAAGGGAGACAAAAAGCGCGGCTACATAGGTGAGAGCGGCAGCACGGAGCACTTTTTTGGATGCCGCAAGTCCGTCTCCCGAAAGAGTACCCGAGGCATCGAGAGCTTCAACCGCCCGTGAACTCGCATTGAACTCAACGGGAAGTGTTACGAGCTGGAACACGGTAACTGCGCCGAAAAGGATGATGCCGGCATATGCAAGGGGATAGAAGCTGAGGATTATGCCGAGGATAACAAGGGGGATCGCCAGCTTTGATCCGAGCTGTGTCACGGGGATTATAGCCTCGCGAAGCTTTATGGGACCATATCCCTCGGCGTGCTGTACGGCATGACCTGCCTCATGAGCGGCAACGCCCACAGCGGCGGCACTTTGTACGTTATAGGTGGAAGATGACAGACGGATCACACCTGCCTTGGGGTCAAAGTGATCGGTGAGCTCGCCTGCGACCTGCTCGATCTTTACGTTATAAAGACCGTTTCGGTCAAGGATCAGCCTTGCGGCATCTCTTCCCGTCATGCCTCTTTCGGAGGGAATACGGGTATATTTTTTGAATGTTGACTGTACATTGAACTGTGCCCACATTGCGAAGATCATTGCGGGAAGCACGAGAACTACGTAGGTCATATCGAATCCGTAATAGAACATAGAAATAGCTTTGCCTTTCTTGAGGTATTAAAGTTGCTGTTAAGCGAGAACGTCACCCTCAGAGACCTTTCTGCCTCTGATGAAATCTGCGGCGCTCATTCTGCCCTTGCCCTCGGGAATAACGCCGGTTACGGTGACGCATCCGTCGGCACAGGCTACAGTGATGCCGTTATCTGTGGAAACAACGGTACCGGGTGACTTGCCGTCTGCAGATACATCCGAAAGTGTGGCGGCGGTGAACTTCAGAAGCTTTCCGTCAGGGGTGTGGGTAAACGCACAGGGAACGGGTGCGAGAGCACGGATATGATCGTAGACCTTGCGCGCGGGACGGTCAAAGCTTATAACACAGTCGTCCTTTGTGATCTTTGCGGCGTAGGTCATACCGTCTTCACTCTGGGGAGTACGGGTGATCTCGCTGTTTTTGATAAGATCAACAGTCTTACACATAGCCTCTCCTGCGGCGACGGCAAGCTTGTCGTGGAGCGTACCCACATCGTCTGCATCCGTGATCGGGACTTCGATCTTCAGTATCATATCACCTGTGTCGATGCCGTCTGCCATGTACATGGAGGTGACGCCGGTAACTGTATCACCTTCCATGATGGCGCGGTTGATGGGGGCGGCGCCTCTGTGTCTCGGCAGAAGGGAAGCATGAGCGTTGATACAGCTATGAACAGGATAGTCGAGGACGTAGCGGGGAAGTATCTTTCCGTAAGCCGCAACGATGATAAGCTCGGGGTCAAGCTCTTTAAGGGTATCTTCAAAAGCGCCGTCCTTGAGAGTTATCGGCTGATATACGGGGATGCCCTTTTCCTCTGCAAATACTTTGACGGGTGGTGCGATCATCTTCATTCCGCGTCCCTTGGGCTTGTCGGGCTGAGTAACGGCGGCAACTATTTCAACACCGTCATGGTTATACAGAGCGCGGAGACACTCGGCGGCATAATCGGGAGTACCCATGAATAGAATTTTCATTGTCAAACCTTCTTTAACTTGGATTTGTGGTGTTTTTACACATCTCAGCCCATGAGCTCTTCTATCTCTTCCTTGGTGAGCATACGCTCGGCGACTTCACAGAAGAGCTTTCCGTCAAGGTGGTCAAGCTCATGGCAGAAGCAGCGTGCGGTAAGTCCCTCGCCTGTTACTGTGAACTCATTTCCGTTTCTGTCTGTTGCCTTTACGGTGACCTTCATGGGTCTGCGGTTGATGCCCCACTCTCCGGGAACGGAGAGACAGCCCTCCATGCCCTCTTGCTCACCCTCTGCGGCGATTATTTCGGGATTGATGAGCTCGTAGATACGGTCGTTATCGTTTGTGTCGATGACGAGAGCGATGCGGCGGAGTATGCCGACCTGAGGTGCGGCAAGTCCCACTCCCTCGGAATCGAGAAGCGTTTCTCTCATATCGTCAAGAAGGGTGATTATTCTGGGTGTTATGGCTGTGACGGGCTTGCAGATCTTGCTTAATGTCTCGTCACCTTTTTTTATTATGTTCAGAAGTGCCATTTATATGAATTTCCTTTCGGTGAGATGTGATCAAATGGTGGTTGGGTTAAGATCCGCCGTAACTCTTACGGAGGAGGCTGTACGGGAGTTTTTGCCGTTTCGTGAAAAATCGCAGAGAAGGGAAGAAATAAAATCCCTTGTGCGTCGGCTGAGACGGCATTTGATAACAAAACGCAGTCGGCACACGTTCTGTACCTTGTAAACGGGGGCCTCAAAGGGACCGTAGATTATCGCCTTTACGTCGGTGAAGTCCTCGCGGATATGCTCACGTATTCTTTCGCCCATGCGCACTGCCGCCTGAGCCAGCCTTGCCTCATCGGATGAAGCGAGTGTGATAACGGCGATATCGCAGAAGGGCGGGAAGGTCAGCTCCCGGCGGATCCTTATCTCGCGGTCAAAGAAGGTGCGATAGTCCTGCTTCTTCGCAAGCTCGATTATGTCACTTTCGGGGGAAAAGGTCTGAATGACCGAGACTCCGTTGGAATCGGCGCGTCCTGCACGTCCGATGACCTGTGTCAGCATGGAGAAGGTGCGCTCGTTTGCCCTGTAGTCGTCAAGAAATAATGAGCTGTCCGCATTCAGTATGCCCACTGTGGTGACGCGTGGGAAATCGTGTCCCTTTGTGACCATCTGTGTACCTAAAAGTATATCAGCCTCTCCTTCTCTGAAGGAGGCGAGAAGCTTTTCATGGGCTGCCTTGCCCTGAGTCGTGTCGTGATCCATACGTGCCACCTTGGCATCGGGGAAAAGACGCTTCAGCTCATCCTCGGCAAGCTGTGTTCCAAGCCCTGCGAACAGGAAATGGGATTCTCCGCACCCGGGACATCTTTCTGGAACGTGGGACTTATAGCCGCACATATGACAATGCAGATAGCCTGCCTTCTGCCTTACCTCGAGATAGCCTTCGCCCGCCTCTCTTTCCCTTGGGATGCTGTAACCTTTTTTGGTGTGATACGTCATGGTGACGGAGCAATGGGGACATTTCACAGCTTCGCCGCAGGAGCGGCAGGTTATTGTGCTGTTATAGCCGCGGCGGTTGAGGAACAGTATGGACTGACGTCCGTTTTTTAGATCCTCGGAAATGCGGCTTATCAGAACACGGCTGAGAGGTGATGAGTTACCGCTCATGAGCTCCGTGCGCATATTTGCCACCTCAACTGATGGAAGCGCGGCACTTCCGAAACGGTTTTTCAGCTCTACAAGAGTATATTTTCCCGTCACAGCCTTGTAATAGCTTGTGACAGAAGGCGTTGCCGATGCAAGTATAAGGGTGGCGCCCGTTTCGCCGCAACGGAAGCTTGCTACGTCATGGGCGAGATATTTGGGATCGGTGTCCGATTTATATGTGTGCTCGTGCTCCTCATCGATAATGATAAGTCCGAGCTCCTTTACGGGGGCAAACACGGCGCTTCTTGTTCCGATGACCACATCGGCTTCACCGCTTCTGATACGCCGCCAAGCGTCAAAGCGCTCACCTGCGGAAAGTGCGGAATGAATTACTGCAATACGGTCTCCGTAGCGGCAGGCAAAGCGGCCTACGGTTTGCGGAGTAAGTGCGATCTCGGGCACAAGCATGATGACTCCCTTGCCATCCTCAAGCGCGCGGTCAATGACCTTCAGTATTACGTTTGTCTTTCCGGAGCCTGTGACACCGTGTAACAGAGCTGCCCTCGGAGCATCACTCTCATAGAGCTCAAGAAGCTTATGGAGAGCTGCTGACTGTTCACTTGACAGAGTAAAGGGGGCACTGTATTCGGACATTTCCCCCATTCCCGCGGCAAAGGGATTTCTGTAAACCGTGCGTGTTTCGCATCTTACGAGCCCTTTTTTTTCGAGGGCAGAGACAGCGGCACGAACCGTTGCCTTGTCAAGAGAAAGTGCTGCGGCAAGCTCATCTGCGGATATTCCCGCTTTTTCCCGTACAAGCGTCAACACTGCCCCTTGGCGCTCACTGCGCATCCTTGTAATATCGGTGTATTCGCCGTCAGCGGGGAATACAGTGGTTTCGCGAAGAACATTTTCTCCGCCGCGCTTCAGCTCATCGCATTTTTCAACGATGCCCGCACGGATAAGACGCGTCAGTATTCCGCCTACGTCCTCGCCGAACTTTGCACGAAGCTTCTCTTTAGAGAGGCGCTTTGCCCCCTTCAGCTCCGTGTACACAAAGACAGCCTTTTCATTCATGTATGAAAGAACCTTTGCGGCATCGTCTTCGCTTGAGCCTTTGCTTATTCGGTAGTATTCTGCCATTCGCGATATTGCCGCAGAAGGAAGAACGCATCTTACAGCTTCGCCGAAGGTGCAAAGTGTGTGGCTTTTGAGAAACGAGCACAGCCTCAGCGCCTCCTTGCTCAGATATGGCGGAAATATGTCGGCAGCCGACATTACGGGCTTGAGCTCCTCTTTGTCGGCTGCGTCTGTTATCTCATATACTGCACCTGTCATTCTTCTGTTGCCGTTGCCGAAGGGAACCTCGACTATAGCACCCGGAACCACACGGTCAGAAAGCTCTCGCGGGATATAGTAATGGTATATACGGTCGATATGGTAGGGAGACTCCAAAATATATACTCCGGCTACATCATTCATGTGGACCTTCCATGCCTTTTCTATTGTGGATTTTGCGAGGAATTATTCCTCTGCCGCTTCTTCGGACTCAACTGCTTCCTCTGTCTCTTCGGCGGTGTCCTCAGCTTCAAGCTCATCTTCAGACTCAGACTCAGGCTCAGGCTCGGGGCGTACGTGATCTCTGCCCATGCCCTCGGGAAGAGAGTCCTTGATTATACGGTACTCCTCGTTGTAGATCTCCTCGATGGCGTTCTGCACAGCCTTTTCGTCGCGGTACTTCTGGTTGATGACGGAAGCGGCGCTCTTGTCAGCATCCTTGCCGCCGTTCTTTTCAACGTACTCTCTCTGGCGGATGTACTCATCGGTGATCTCGCGTGCACACTTTGCGGTTGCAACAACGAGAGCATAGCGGTTTACATTTTCTTTTTCCATAAGCTTAGCAAGTGACGGTTTTACCATATCAATCTCCAATCTGCCGATATGCGGCATCCAAATTATCTGTATATGTATTTATTATTTTCTTATTATTCAGCCGAGTAAGCCTCGACGGTGCTTTTCATGCGGGAATACTTTGAGTGCTCAGCCTTCACTATAGAGAGAAGCTTTGCGGCGCACTCTTCCGCCTTTCCCGTTTCGTTTATGACCACATAGTCATAATTCTCAGCAAGTCCGACCTCTGTTACGGCGCGCTGAAGCCGTGTTTTTATGACATCGTCGGTCTCAGTGCCGCGACCTCTGAGGCGGCGCTCAAGCTCTGCTCTGTCGGGGGCTATGAGCATGACGGTCACGGTGTCCTCGGGAAGCAGACGCTTCACCTGAAGGGCGCCCTCTACCTCGATCTCAAGGATGATATCACGTCCGCTCTCTATGACACGTACAGCCTCGCTCTTTGGCGTGCCGTAGAAGTTACCGCAGTATTCGGTGTGCTCAAGTATCTCTCCGCCATCCAGCATTTCTGTGAATCGCTCGCGGGAGATGTAGTGATAATTGACCCCGTCGACTTCGCCCGGGCGGGGAGCTCTCGTGGTTGCCGACACGGAAAAGCCGATGTCGGGAAGCATCTCGCGAAGCGCGGCGACGACTGTGCCCTTGCCGCTTCCTGCGGGACCGGATATAACGAAAATCAGACCTTTGTTCATATGTGATCTCCAAGAACAGCCGAGCACAGCGCGAGGGGTATTTTTCGGCTGCAGCATAAGGCTGCGAATTTATGATAACTGATAAAAATGTTAATAAAGCTGTTTAGCACGGCGGGCTGTGCGTTATTCTTCCTTGTCGCTGTCGCCGTCGTCCACACCGTTGAGGCGGCCTGCCACAGTCTCTGCCTGAAGAGCTGACAGTATCACATGGTCGCTGTCGGTGATGATGACACATCTCGTTTTTCTGCCGCAGGTGCAGTCCACAGCGCGGCCCGAATCCTTGGCATCCTGAATGAGCCTCTTTGAGGGTGCGGAATCAGAGGATACGAGGGCTATGACTCTGGAGGCGTTCAGCATATTGTTGAATCCTACGTTTATGAATCTCATAAATACAGTTTTCCTCCCATGTCCTTCGCTTATTCTATATTCTGTATCTGCTCGCGGATCTTTTCAAGCTCAGCCTTGATGTCCACCACTATACGTGCGATCTCGATATTCGCGGACTTTGATGCGATGGTGTTTGATTCGCGGTTTATCTCCTGGAGGAGGAAATCAAGCTTTCTTCCGGAGTTTTCGGGGGAATCGAGTATCTCCGCAAAAGCCTCGAAGTGGGAGGAAAGTCTTACAAGCTCCTCGTCGATGGATGCTTTGTCCGCAAACACAGCCGCTTCCGTGAGTATTCTCTGCTCGGCGATCTCTACATCGAAATCGGAAAGAAGCTGCTTTATGCGGTTCTCAAGCTTTGCGGGATATTTTGCAATGTCATCCTCGGACAGCACCTTGATGCGGGATGCGAGAGCTTTGATATTCTCGATCTTTGCGGTAATGTCGCGTCCGAGAGCGACGCCTTCTCTTTCTCTTGCCTCTATAAACTTGTCAACGGCAAGAGCGAGAACAGCCTTTACGTCCTGCCAGTCACGCTCAACGTCCTCCTCGGGGCGCTTGGTGCGGAAAAGATCGCGGTTCTGTGCCACGGACATGACGGAGATGTCGTCAGCGAGTCCGAACTCGTCGCGGAGAGCCTTGAGGGATGCGATATATGTCTCGGCGGCGGCACGGTCGAGTGTTACCTCCACACCCGTTTCTTCGATAACATCAATGCCGATGTAGATATCCACCTTGCCTCTTGTGATGCCTCGCTCGGAGACGTATGACTTGATCTTTTCCTCAAGATATCCGTATGAGCGGGGGAGCTTTACGGAGCAGTCGAGGAAGCGGTTGTTTACGCTTTTTATTTCCGCCGTAATGTCGCGGTCGCCTCTTTCCGTGGGTGCACGGTGGCGTCCGAAGGCGGTCATGCTTCTTATCATTTTTTCGGAATATTCCTTTCGGTAAAATACACGTCGCGGTGGGGTCATTTGCCGCTTTGCAATAATTCACCACGATATACTCTACTATTATACTATATCTTCGTGCCTTTGTCAATGAATAAGGCGTGACTTTTTGCGTCATGAATGTCAAATCGCTATAGATGTGATCATATTTGACCGAATAAAAAGCATCTGTCAGTCCGCTGACAAAGGTCTTGCGCTGACAAAATGCACAAAAGTTTTGTAAGGGCCTTTTTTAAAAGGGCGCGGGGTCTTGGGGCAGCGCCCTGAGTCGCGGCTACTTCGCTAAACGAAGTAGGGCAGAGTGCGAAATCCCCCTTATTCGTCCAAAAAGCGACCCGCAGGTCGCGCATCCCCTTTTACTTTTGATTTAGTCTTTGTTTAATTTGACAAACCCTGTGCCAAAGCACAGGGTTTGTCATCAAGCTGATCTGTCCTCAGTGAAGGGCAGATGCTTTTTATTCAGTTCAGTAAAGCTACGCCGATGTTAAGATATGCGGCGAAGGTCACCCACAGAATGTATGGGATCATGAGGTACCCCGCTGTGGGCGAAATGCGGAAAAAGCTTACCGCAGTAGCGATAATGAGCACCCAAAGTAAGAGTATCACTGCCGCGGCGGCTGTGTACGCTCCTGCATTGAAGAAAACAAGAGGCCAGATGAAGTTTACGGCAAGCTGTACGGCGTAGAGGGTCAGGGCTTGCCGCTTTTTATCATTCGTAGCATCAGAGGTGAACACAAAATAAGACGCTATACCCATGAGGATGTATAGAATAGTCCACGCAACGGGGAAAAGCCATGCCGGCGGCGACAGTGGCGGCATTACGGCAGTACTACCGTAAGCGGCCGTAGCTTCACGGGTGAGAAGCCCTGCGGCACCTCCAACGATAAGCGGAATTGCCACACATATGGCGAGTGCGGTATAGTTGATCTTTTTCATAAATATGACCATTCCTTTCTTTGATTTGTGACGCTTTTTCTCAGCCTTGAGGTTGAGAAAAATGCCGCCCGCCTTTTGGCGGCAAGGCACAAATGGGTTTGAAAAAGCTGACGTACGCTTTACGCGTGCTTTATTTTCAAACTTAGCTCCTTGTAGCTTTTTTTTAGATAATATGTACAAATGTATCTCTTTATTCCGTTGACGAAAGCAAAAATATGGTGTATAATTAAGATAGTATATTTTTAACAGGAAGGTACGTAATGGAAGCAAAGGACTATACCCTTACAAGGATCGAAGGCGAATACGCATATTTGAAGGATGACGTGACGGGCGACGAGCTGTTTATAGCTCTTGCGCTCCTCCCCGAGGGGGCGGATGTGGGAACACGTCTTCACTACGAAATGCTTGAATATGCTATCATAGAATAAGGAGATTAACATGAACAAACTTATTACCTACGAAAATCTCAGATGCTTTACTTACTCAAACGATAAGATACTGAAGGGCGAACCCCGCGGCATCGTTCTCGATTTTTTCGGACTCGGAGGTCAGGAGATGTTTGACGAGGATACGGGTGCCGGCAAGATGTTCGCCGAGAAGGGCATAATCTTCCTCGTTCCCTACAACAACCCCTGGGCTTGGATGAACCGTCAGGCTGTGGATTACACCGACGAGATCGTACGCGTGATCCTCGATCACTATGCGCTTCCCGACAGCACACCTATCGTATCCACGGGCGGAAGCATGGGCGGACTTTCGGCACTTGTCTACACGAGATACGCCCGTATCACTCCCGTGTGCTGTGTGGCTAACTGCCCCGTTTGCGATCTGCCCTACCACTTCACCGAGAGGCACGACCTGCCGAGAACTCTCTACAGTGCATTTTACAATATCGAAGGTGACGTATCAGAGGCGCTGAAATGTGCGTCTCCCCTCCATCTTGTTGATACCATGCCCCGCGTACCCTACAAGATATTCCACTGCGACAACGACGGTGCTGTGAATATCGAAAAGCATTCCGAGCGCTTTGTTTCTGCCATGACCGAGGCAGGTCACGACGTTGAGTACCGTGTGGTAAACGGAAGACAGCACTGCGACCTTACAGAAGACGAGTGGGGCAAATATTATGCATGTGCCGAAAAAGCAATAATCGGATAACATGAACATTGTTGCAGTAATAGATTCATTCAAGGGAAGTCTCACTTCAATGGAGGCGGGAACAGCGGTCTCCGAGGGGATCGCGAAGGCTTTGCCGGACAGCATCGTATCAGTATTTCCCGTAGCCGACGGAGGAGAGGGGACTGTCGATGCCCTGACTGACGGAGGGCGCGGAGAAAAGGTGTGCGTTACAGTTACGGGACCTCTGTCAGATCCTGTTGAAGCTGAGTACGGAGTGCTGGCGGAGTCGGGCTGTGCTGTTATCGAAATGGCGCAGGCGGCAGGACTTCCGCTGGTTCCCGAGGACAAACGAGACCCTATGTATACCACAACGTACGGTGTGGGTGAGCTTATACTTCACGCTCTTGACCGAGGCTGCCGTCGCTTTATTATGGGTATCGGCGGAAGCGCTACCAACGACGGTGGAGCAGGGATGCTCAGCGCTCTCGGATTTGAGTTTCTTGATTGTGAGGGAAAGCCTGTCCCCGACGGTTGCGCCGGGCTCGGTAAGCTTTCGCGTGTTTGCGCTGACCGTGCAGACGTGCGGCTTCGTGAGTGTACCTTCCGCGTAGCCTGCGATGTTACGAACCCACTTTTGGGCGATAACGGATGCAGTGCAGTGTTTGCGCCGCAGAAGGGTGCGTCTGCAGAGGATATTCCCGTGATGGACGCGTATCTGAAAGGCTATGCTGAGCTCACACAGCGTGACGTAAACGAAGGTGCCGATGCTTGCTTCCCCGGAGCCGGTGCCGCAGGCGGGCTTGGATTTGCGCTGAAATACTACCTTAATGCAACTCTTGAGCGCGGCTGTCCCATGATCATGCGTGAAACCGGGGTCGAGGACTCGATCGCAGAGGCAGATCTTGTCATAACCGGCGAGGGACGTCTTGATGCACAGAGCGTCATGGGTAAGGTTCCTCAGAGCGTTGCAGAGATCGCAAAGAAGCACGGAGTCCCCGTTATTGCCCTCGGTGGAGGTATCGGTGACGGTGCCGAAGGACTGAATGAATGCGGCGTAGATGCATATTTCCCCATTCTTCATGCACCGTGTACTCTTGCCGATGCTATGGACAAGGGTACAGCAATAAACAATCTTAAGCGGACATCAGAGCAGATATCAAGACTTATTTCGGCAATGAAATAATAAACAATATTTTTCTGATATAAGGAGAAAGGAAATGAACGTAAAACGCATTTTATCCCTTGTTCTCAGCCTTATTATGCTGGCAGGTGCTTTGCTTGCAGGTACGGTTTCCGCTGAGGATCAGCTCTACAGCGACGTAAAAACAAAGCGCTGGAGCTACGAAGACATTAAGTATGTCACCGAAAAAGGTCTCATGAACGGAACCGGTGACGGCATCTTCTCACCCGCTGAGACAATGACCCGTGCCATGGTAGTGACTGTGCTCCACAGACTTCAGGGTGAGCCGAAGCCCGTTGGTGTTCCGCCCTTTACGGATGTTCCCACGAAAAAGTGGTATTCGGAGGCAGTTGCATGGGCATCGGAAAACAATATCGTCAACGGCGTGAGCGACGGAATTTTCGCTCCTATGGACACCATTACGAGAGAACAGCTTGCGGCTATCATCATGCGCTATGCTCCCGCTGAATACATCATTACCGAGGAACGCGCCGATATTACCGGATATGCTGACTACAAGCGAGTTCACGATTACGCACGTGAAGCTCTCTCTTGGGCGAACGCGATCGGACTTATCACAGGTAAGACAGACACAACGCTTGCACCCCGTGAAGGCGCGACCCGTGAACAGTTCGCCGCTATCCTCAGACGTTTCAAGGAATATGACAATTACAAATTCTCTGTCTATTACAATGCTGCCGTATACGAAAGCGGCTACACGAAGCCTGAGTACCCTCTCGTCACCGATGCGGACATCTACGTTGCCGTTGACGGAAAGGATACAAACGACGGAAGCATAAACAGTCCTGTCGCTACCTTTGCACGTGCAAAGGACATGGTGCGTGAGCTGAAGAAAACGAAAACAGACGGCATCAAGGTTGCATTCAAGGCAGGTAACTACGGCGAGCTTGACAACCTTACCTTTACAGCCGAGGATGCCGGTACTGCCGAGTGTCCCATTACCTACTGCGCTTACGGCGACGGTGACGTTCTTTTCTCAAACGGCGTTATTCTATATGCCGAGGATTTCGTAGCTGTCAGCGAAGATGAAAAATCTCTTTTCCCTGCGGAAGCAGTAGGACAGATCAAAAAGCTTGAGCTTGGTGACCTTCTCCCGGGTGAGCTTCAGATCTCAAACTATCTCTTCAGCGAGGTTGACGGACTCATCTGGCTTGCGAGAAATCTCAACAAGAACGAATTTGGTCAGGATATTTACTATACAAACATGGTGGGTGAAGCTCCCGACAGAAAGACGTCCATACTTTTAAAGAATCCCCTCAAGGACAAGGTAGTACCCAAATTCAGTACTATCGAAGGACTTATGGTCAAGGGAATGCTCCGTTGCGGATATCTTTTTGACAGATTTGATGTTAAGAGCTACGATCAGTCAACGGGTGTCATGGAGATCGACGTTGACAAGTACGTAAACCTTATGCCCGATATGCCCGAGGGAAGATTCGATTATCACGGCGGCTTTGCGCAAGAAGGCAGAATGGAAAGCAAGATATTCTTCTACAACCTTGCGGAATTTCTTGATGCTCAGGGTGAGTACTGGGTAGACAGAAAGACGAATACCCTCTACGTATACAACCCACGCGGACGTTATACCTTCTGCACGGGCGGTACAATGATGACTCTCGAGGAGGGCGCAGATCACCTTTCCTTTGTCGGACTTGAGTTCAACGGAAGTTCCGACACCATGATCCACAGCAATGCCGACTACACCACCTATAATATGTGTATCTTTGCCAATGTAGGCGGTCACTATGCTGTACGCGCAGACGGCGTTAACCATTTCGTTTTTGAAAACTGCGACTCCCACAACTTTGTTGACGGTTCACTTTACGTTATTTCCGATGCGGATCGCCTTAATATCGTTCCCGCAGGAAACGTGATCCGCAATAGTGCATTCTACGATTTCGGACTTTCCGAATATTGGTCTAACGCTGTCAGAGTTAAAAATGACGTTGGATGTCTTGTTGAACATAACGAGTTCAGAAACGGCGGTCACGGAGCATTCAGATACGACGGATGTATTGATCTTGTGCTCCAGTACAATGTATTTGATTCTTTGATGCAGTCTACGCAGGACTACGGCGCTGTCTATACCATCGGAAGCACCATATACCGTGACAATGTTATAAGATATAATCTGTTTACCAACATTACAGGTAAGGGCGCTCAGCTCGGTGCGGCAGCTTTCGGAATATACGTTGATGACTACAGCTGCGGTCAGGAGATATACGGAAATCTGTTCGTTAACGGCGGTGTTCATGCTGTAGTACTGCATGACGGACGTGACAATTTGGTTTACGATAACATTATCGTAGCATTGGATCAGAGCTATTCCGGTGACTTCCTTATGTACACGAAAGGCTGCTATTCCTGTATTGGTGATCTTGAAAGCTATGAAAAGACAAAGTTTGCAAGATACCTCAAGAATCTGCCTCAGGAGGGAACCGAAGGCTACGAGCTTTGGAAGAATCGCTGGCCCCTTATGTACAGCTATCACACCGACGCTGACAGGCTCGATGAGGTCGAGTGTGCCTTCAATATTCGCAACACTATCCTCAATAATATTATGTTCGGGTGTATTCTTGATCCCGGAGAAGTGTATGAGCTCTTCGCTGTATCGGAAGGCAACCTTGAGCATGAGCTTACGGAGAATCCGTACTTTGCAAATCCCGCCCACGGTGACTATACCATTGTAAGCGGTCTTGATGCTGACGACGGAAAGTATCTCTTTGATCTTTCAATGGTAGGCAGACAGTGATCGGAAGATATTAAAACCTTGCATCCTCTTTCGCACGAAAGAGGATGCAAGGTTGCTGACAAAGGTCTTGCGCTGACAAAATGCACAAAAGTTTTGATCGACCTTTTTTAAAAGGGCGCAGGGTCTTGGGGCAGCGCCCCGAGTCGCACTCCGCAGAGTGCGAAATTCCCCTTATTCGTCCAAAAAGCGACCCGC
>JAFUPK010000087.1 GCA_017481265.1 Clostridia bacterium | reverse complement strand
GCTCCGTCACCGTGAGAAGCAGGAGCAGATGAAAAAGGTGATGCGCTCGGCGTACTCGAGGGAATACACCGACTACGTCTGTGTGGATGCTCTTGGCAAGCTGTACGATCCCGACTTCGTCACCGGACACTTCGGACAGTTGCTGAAGAAGCACAATCTGAAGAAGATCCGATTCCACGATCTTCGCCACTCCTGCGCCTCTGTGCTCCTCGCACAAGGCGTGCCGATGAAGCAGATTCAGGAGTGGCTGGGGCACAGCGATATGAGCACCACGGCGAATATCTACAGCCATCTGGATGCCGTGACGAAGGCAGAGACAGGCGCAGCGATGAGTAAGGCGTTGGGGTGAGAATTTAAACTAAGCAAGACCGCTTTGATTAATCAAAGCGGTCTTTAAGTAGTTCAGCGACATCTTTTAACTGTTGGTTAATTAATGTAGGCAATCCCAAATGTCGTTGCTCATTTTCAAAGCAACATGATGTTGCGCTTGCATATTCTAAAAACTTCTTGCAGCTAATCACTTGTGCATATAAATATCCTTTTACGGGTTCTTCCATAAGATTGGGATAAAACAGATGCTCTTCCCATTTATCCCCATCTTCCATCGACCTCACGAGAAATGTTTTGGCTTCTTCACTTATTAAATCGTGTTTATAAAGTTCAAATAATTTGCCATACAAAAGCTCCATATATCCCCAAAATACAAGTATGCTCCATACATCATATGTGAATATTCGGTCGACGAATACTTTCATTATGGCAACCTGTTCTTCCCTTGATGTAAATACTAACATATCAGAAACTGCATAAATTTCTTGGAACAAAGAATACATTTTCGGACGTTTTCCATACCACATAAAAGTAGCGTTTGATATCTTATTCTCAATTGGAATATATATAGTTACAGTTTCTTGTGTGCGAAAATTCGGACATTGATCAGGAAGAACAAAACGAATATAATCATTTAAACATATATGATATGCTTGGTCTGTTTTTAAGTCTACAACAATTAATAGAACAGGTATGCCACTCCCCATACGCTCGACTAATTTTAATAATGGAACTTCGATAGAAAATTTTAACACATCAATTAGAATGTCTTCATCCTGTTTGTTGTGTGCATTCCCAAACGGCTTTACTTTTCCATATTGAGCACTTTCTGTTCCTTTTACCTGCAAAAATACATGTTCTCCGAGTGTTACACATTTATTGTTTTCATAGCCAAACAACTCTAAATCCAAATCTATCCCGTAGTCGGGATTCATTTGCCTCGTTACCCATTCTATGGGCAATTTATTTTGAATAAATTGGATAGCCCTTGAATCTATAATATGATTCTGATGTCTGATTTTTCCGTCTGCCATAAAGTAAAACCCCAACATTTAATTAAAATAAAGCCGCAAAACATCACTGCTTTGCGGCTTCTTTTCGCGGTTTGAAACCGCATTTGGCGGAGGCGGAGAGATTCGAACTCTCGGGCCCGATTAAGGGCTTACCCGATTTCGAGTCGGGGCCGTTATGACCTCTTCGATACACCTCCGTATTAAGTTAAGTTTGAATTTTGCACGGCTTTTGCAAGGCCGATGTTAAAATGCATTCATCCAAAATTCAAGAAAAATGAAGCATTTGGGAGATATTGCGAGAAAACAAGAGCTTTCGCAAGTTGCGGAGTGATGAGGTCGGCTACCTTTCGAGTCAGCCCCGTTATGACCACTTCGATATCTCTGCGTATTTGATTTAGTTTTTGCTGAGAATACCGTTTTCGTCGCACCTTCGGCGCGATGATTTCGATGTCAGCACGACATTGCCTGCGGCAAGTCAGTTTATGACCACTTCGATATCTCTCCGTATTTGGTTGTGTTTGAATTTTGCACGGCATTTGCAAGGTCTAAAGTGAAACGCTTTTATCAAATACATGGCGAAATGAAACTTTCACGATGTACAATATACTGCTACCCTGCCATTCAAGCCATTTTATATTATACCACATTATCTCTGTAATTTCAAGGGGCTTGCCGAAATTGATGAAATATTATTCTTCAATACCAAAACAGATCCACCTGACGCATTATGCGAAAGGTGGATCGTAGATTTATCTGTCTTCTCGGAAATACGACATTCCAAGATGTGCCGGGGGCTGATGCTCACGCTTCTTCCGTGCGCTTGTGAAAACAAGAACTATGATAGTTACAAGATAGGGGAGCATCTTTATAAGCTCCTTGGCAGCACCTGAGAGACCGGGGATCTTAACACAGATAATGTAGAGACCGCCGAACAGGAATGAGCTGAAGATCGCTGAGGAAGGCTTCCAAAGTGCAAAGATAACGATAGCTACTGCAAGCCAGCCTCTGTCTCCAAATCCGTTGTTCGTCCAAGCACCCGCTGTATAGTCCATAACAAAGTAGAGACCGCCGAGACCGGAGATAGCTCCGCCGATAACAGTTGCAAGGTATTTATACTTTGTAACGTTGATTCCCGCCGCATCTGCGGTTGCGGGATTCTCACCCACAGCACGGAGATTGAGTCCGGTGCGTGTACGGTTAAGAATGATAGAGGATACTATTGCAACAGCAATCGCAAGATACGCAAGGAAGCCAAAGGAAAGGAAAGTCTCTCCGAACAGACCGAGGTCATCGGCAAAGGGCAGCTTTGTCTTGTAGTAATTACCCGTTGTGAGAAGGGAGATAGAGCCGCTCTCACCAAAAAGCTTGAGAAGTGATCCGCCGAAGAAGTTTCCGATACCGATTCCGAAGGTCGTAAGTGCGAGACCTGTAACGTTCTGGTTAGCTCTCAGCGTAATAGTGAGGAAGCTGTAGATCAGCGCCATAAGACCGGAGCCGATAAGGGTAGAAAGAAGAGGGATAATAATGCAAAGGAAAGCTGAAGGTTCAACAGCCATTCGCTCATAAATGTAGCCGCCGATGATACCGGAGATACCACCCACGTACATAATACCGGGAATACCGAGGTTAAGGTTACCGCTTTTCTCTGTGATTATCTCGCCTGTTGCACCGTAAAGCAGAGGAATACTCTGAATGATGGCGGCAGATATAAATGAAGCTATGGTATTTATCATTACTTATCCTCCTTTGCAGCCTTTACGGAATGACGGACATTGACCTTATAATTGATGAAGAATTCGCATCCGATGATAAAGAAGAGGACGATTCCGGTTACGATATCGGAGATGCTGTCGCTGAGGCTGTAGGTCTCTGCGATCCTTGAGCTTCCCTCCTGAAGGAATACAATAAGGAGTGAGGAAAATGCCATTATAAGGGGGTTGAATTTGGACATCCAAGAGACGATGATAGCCGTAAATCCGTTACCGCCCACCGTGTCCTTGGTGATGGTATGCTCAGCTCCTGCGACGATAAGGAAGCCGGCGATACCGCAGAGCGCGCCTGAGATGGCAAGAGTTCTGAGGATGACCTTCTTTACATTTATACCGATATACTTTGCGGTATTCTCGCTTTCACCAACAACGGCGATCTCGTAGCCATGCTTTGTTGTCTTAAGGTAAATATACATAAGGACAGACAGCACGACAACCACAAGGATGCTGAAAAGGTACTTCTTATCAAGGATTGCCGGAAGCCAGCCAAACTCTTGAGTGGGAAGAACGCTGGAACCATTGGGAACCCAGACCATGATCATGAAGGAAACAAGCTGCATTGCGATGTAGTTCATCATAAGCGTGAAAAGGGTTTCGTTAGTATTCCACTTAGCTTTAAAGAAGGCGGGGATAAGCGCCCAGATCATACCTGCAATGACGCTTGAGCCAACCATGATGATAAGAAGCAGCCAATTGGGGATCATGTCCTCAATATAGACTATACAGGTAACAGCCGCAAGCGCACCGACGAGGACCTGCCCCTCTGCTCCGATATTCCAAAATCGCATTTTAAACGCGGGAGTCACCGCAAGAGATACACACAGAAGCATAGCTGTCTGCTGAAGAGTAAACCATGTACGGCGTTCTGTTCCGAAGGTTCCGTCAAACAGAGACTTGAATACCTTGACAGGCGCGCAATCAGTAAGTGCATAGATCACGAGAGACCCGAGAAGGAATCCCGCAAGGATCGCAACAGCAAGGATGATCCATGCCTTCCACCAAACAATGGAGGGACGTTTTGTTATTCTGAGCAACGGCTCACGAATCTTTTTATTATCAGTCATTTTCGCTTCCTCCCGAGCTCTTGGTCATAAGAAGTCCGATTTCTTCCTTTGAAGCACATCTGCCATCCACGATACCCGTGATCTTACCGCCGCCGATTACCATGATGCGGTCGCAAAGCTCGATAAGCACGTCAAGGTCCTCGCCGACAAAGATAACGGCAACACCATTCTTTTTCTGGTCATTAAGGAGATTATAGATAAGATATGAAGAGTTGATATCAAGTCCTCGTACGGGATACGCCGCCATGAGAACTGTGGGAGATGCGGCGATCTCACGACCTACGAGAACCTTCTGTACGTTACCGCCCGAAAGCTTACGTACGGGAGTAGCGGTATTGGGAGTAGCAACCTCAAGCTTCTGAACGATATCGTCAGCAAGATCCTTCGGGCCCTGACGCTCAAGGAAGAAGGACTTTCCGCGTCTGTAGCTACGGAGCATCATATTATCAACTATGTCCATGTTACCTACAAGTCCCATACCCAGTCTATCCTCGGGGACGAAGGAAAGACGAACACCAAGCTCACGTATCTGGAGAGGAGTCTTATCGCGGAGGTCATCGGTAGAGCCTGTCTTGGGGTTATTATATAGGATCTCACCCTCGCTGAGGTGCTGGAGACCTGCAATTGACTCAAGGAGCTCACGCTGACCGCTTCCGGCAATTCCCGCAATACCGAGAATCTCACCGGATCTTGCGGTAAATGAAATATCGTCAAGCACCTTGACTCCCTCGCGGTTTATGCAGCTAATATTTTTAACAAGGAGTCTATCCTGAGGATCCACAGGGTCTGTACGCTCGATATTCAGCTCTACCTTCTTACCGACCATCATCTCAGTAAGCTCGGCTTCGTTTGTTTTTGCGGTCTCAACAGTTCCGACGTATTCACCCTTACGGAGAACGGAAACCCTGTCGGAAAGTGAGAGCACCTCATGGAGCTTATGTGTAATGATAATGATTGCCTTGCCGTCATCTCTCATTCTGCGAAGAACGGCAAAAAGCTTTCTTGTCTCCTGAGGAGTAAGAACAGCCGTAGGCTCATCAAGGATGAGAATATCGGCACCTCTGTAAAGCACCTTAATGATCTCGACGGTCTGCTTTTCTGACACGGACATCTCGTATATCTTTTTGGTAGGGTCGATATCAAACCCATATTTATCACTGATCGCATGAACCTTTTCAACAACATCAAAAATATTATATCTTCCCTCTTCCTTTAAGCCGAGAACAACATTTTCGGCCGCTGTGAAGAGATCAACAAGCTTAAAATGCTGATGGATCATACCGATCTTGTGCTCAAACGCCTCATGAGGAGAGCGGATGGAAACCTGCTTGCCTCCGATAAATATCTGCCCCTCATCGGGATGATAAATACCGGATATCATATTCATAAGCGTTGTCTTACCGCTTCCGTTCTCACCGAGAAGCGAAAGTATCTCACCGTTGTTCACACTGAGGCTGACATTATTGTTGGCGATAATATTGCCAAATCTCTTGGTAATATTTCTAAGCTCAATAGCTACGCTCATATCAAATCTGACCTTTCTTTTTAGCTTTCAAAAGAGCCCGCAACAAGCTTACAGGCACTTTTCAAAGTTAAAAATAAAGGCTCAAGGCGGAGCGCAAAAAACGCACTCCGCCTGAGCGGATATTTTAATTATTTCTCAGAGATACCGTCGATGTACTTGATATCGAAGTAAGGAGCGCTTCTCTTAGCGGACTCGTCAAAGATACCGTTTCCAACAACATTGGTGTCGGGAGTAAATGCGTCATCGGTGATAACGTCAGCAATGTACTCCTCGAGGGGTTTGCCGTCAACAGTGAACTTAGTTGTATCGAATACCTTAACAGAACCGTCCTTGAGACCCTTGATAGCAGCATCAATAGCCTCAGCAGTACCCTCAGCAGCTACGACCTCGTTGAGCTCTGTGAGAAGAACGGACTCAGATGCAAGAGAACCGCACCAGTCAGAGGGGATCTTCTCGCCCTTAAGCTCAGCATTGATGATCATTCTGAGGTAAGGAGTCCAGTCGATCTTGGAGGAGATAAGAGCTGTTGTGGGAGCCATGGAGATAGTGCTGATGTTGTAAGCTACATTGGGAACGTTTCTTGCTTCGCAAGCCTTGGGAGCACCCTCGGAGTCAGCGTGCTGGCTGATAAGAACGCAACCGTTGTCCATAAGAGTGTTTGCAGCCTCTTTCTCAAGAGCGATGTCGAACCAAGAGTTTGTGTAAACCACTTCCATTGTAGCGGAGGGGCATACGCTTCTTACGCCGAGGAAGAAGGAAGTGAATCCGGAAACGACCTCTGCATAGTTGAATGCACCTACGTAACCTACCTTAGCCTGCTCTGCAGTGATGTCGCCGTTCTCGATCATCTCGTTGAGCTTCATACCTGCAGCGATACCAACAAGGTATCTGCCCTCATAGATGGAAGCAAATGCGTTGTGGAAGTTGTCAAGGCCTGCGATCTGCGCCTGTGTACCTGTTGCGTGGCAGAACTGAACCTCGGGGAACTCCTTAGCAGCGCGGATGATGTGGCTCTCGTGACCGAAGGAGTCAGCGAAGATGATATCGCATCCGTCGTCAGCGAAGGAAGCCGCAGCCTCGTAGCAGTCGTTGGACTCGGGAATGTTGGTCTTGAACATTACCTGCTCATCAGTAAGACCGAACTCTTCCTTAACCTTAAGAGCTGCATCCATGAAGTTCTTGTCGTATGTGGAGTTTTCGTCGTGGAGAAGGATAAAGCCGATCTTGAAATCAGACTTATCGAGAGTCTTGTCAGCCTCCACGGGAGCAGTTGCCTTTACCATGTCACCGTTAAGGGTAACAGCAGCGGAGTCACCGCCCTCTTCGGTTTTCTTTCCGCAGGATGCGAATGCACAGCAGAGAGCTGCAAGCATAGCAACTGCGAGAAGAACTGAAAGGATCTTTTTCATGTCTTTGTTCTCCTTGCCTTTTGGCAAAATATTTATGTAAATTAAATTACATACAAGTGTAGATCATCTACGGAAGGTAATACCTTCCTCCACTGACATTTTTTCTATGATCGCCAGCGATTCCACGCGGACACCCTCACTTCTGAGCTGATCTCCGCCACCCTGGAAGCCCTTTTCGATCTGCACGGCACATCCTGCAAGTGTAGCGCCGGCGCTTCTAATGATCTCTATAAGACCGCGAAGTGCCTCACCGTTTGCAAGAAAGTCGTCAACTATGAGCACACAGTCATCCTTTGTAATATAGTCAGCAGACACGGTTGCTGTATAGTCTGTTGAGTGTGTATAGGAATGTATCCTTGCTGTCAGCACGTTTCCGGACACATTGGAAGCATGGCTCTTCTTAACAAAAACCAGCGGGACGCCCATTGCTGCCGCAACCGCAAAGCCAATGGCAATGCCGCTTGCCTCAATGGTTACCACCTTATTCACGGGCACACCCTTATAAAGACGGACTACCTCCTGCGCCATTTCCTGTGCAAGAGATGTGTCCACCATCTGATTCAGAAAGCTGCCTACTTTAAGAACATTACCGTCAAGTACAAGTCCCTCTTTTACGATCTTCTCTTCAAGTGCTCTCATAGAAAATGCCCCATAAAAATAATCTGCCGCGAATAATTTACCTATTATTGACTAAAAAATCGGTATAATTCGCGGTTATCTAACACCTTCATTATAACCCTTTCGGGCACAAAAATCAAGATGGCATCTTGTCACAAAACAAAAGTGCACCAAGTCAAAACATTGTATATTTTGACTTGATACACTTTTTTGCGAAAAATTTCGTCAAATGACCGGAAACAATCAGTATATCTTATGGAAATATTTTATTTAACGAAAGCCAGGAGAGACTGACCTGCGGCATATAAAACAGGAACAAGGAGTGCCGGCAGCATATTCCCCACACGAAGCTTTTTTCCGAAGGCAAGATTCACTCCAACGCCGAATATGAGCACGCTTCCCACCATTGAAAGATTTCCGACAAGGTTTCCGTCTCCGAGGCTGTAAAGATAAGGCTCCACAGCACCTGCAAACAGGGTAAATGCGCCTTGATAGATAAACATGGGGATAGCCGAGCACATGACCCCGACTCCGAGAGTGGAAGCGAAGATCATGGTTGACATGAAGTCAAGGATCGACTTTGTGAACAGAATGGACGTGTCTCCTTCAAGGGCATCCTTGATAGGTCCGATGATCGCCATGGCTCCGATACAGACCACAAGAGTAGCCGACACGAAGCCCTCTGTAAAGTTTCCGCTTGAGGAAGCGAATATCTTCATCCTTTTCATGCGGTCACCCATGCTCTCAAGCTTTTCCTCTATCTTCAAAAGCTCACCTACCACAGTACCGAGAGCAAGGGACACGCACAGCAGCATGATTCCTTGGGTGGATATACCCGAATCTGTTACCGCGAGCATCTCGGAAAGGGCGCCTGATGCACCGATAAAGATGGTTGCGCATCCGATAGCCTTCATGAGCGACGAGCTGATACGCTCATTTATACTGCGCTTCAAAAGGATTCCGACAAGGCTTCCCGCAATTACTGCGGCTGTATTTACAATAGTACCTAAACCAAACATTTTGCTTTACTTCCTTTTTCTCATCAGAACATGGTGAGCTGATTTGTTTTGGAAAGTCCCTTCAGCACACCGTTTCGTTCAAGAATCTCCTGAACGGACTTAGACATACCGCTCTCGCGCTTAAGGTCATCTATGGAGAATATCTGACAGCGTTCTCTTGCCGCAACGATATTTTCCGCCGCCGCAGATCCCACTCCCGGCAGGGAGTCAAATGGCAGGCGTATCTTACCGTCCTCGGGAACATATTTATGGGCATCCGACTTGTGGAAATCAACGGGGAGGAAGGAATAACCTCTCTGGTAGCACTCATTCACAAGATTGAGTGCATCGAGAGTGTCAGCCTCCTTCTGCGAAAGATCCACACCGGGACGTGTATATTCCTTGATCATAGCGGCAACCTTATCCTTACCGCCCATAACGATCTCTGCGTCAAATCCCGAGGGAGCCGCCGTAAAGTACGCCGCATAGAACACAACCGGATGATAGATCTTGTACCATCCAAGTCTGAGCGCGTCCATAACGTATGCTGCCGCGTGTGCCTTGGGGAACATGTACTTGATCTTCTTGCAGGAGTCGATATACCAATCGGGGACTCCGTGCTCTATCATTTCCGCCTCATACTCGGGTTTTAGTCCCTTTCCCTTTCGCACGTCCTCCATGATCTTGAAGGCATGGCTCTTGTCAAGGTCGTGCTTCTGGATAAGATACAGCATAATATCGTCACGGCATCCGATAACGTCTGAAATGGTGCAGACGTTATTCTTAATAAGTTCATCGGCATTGCCGAGCCATACTCCCGTACCGTGAGTCAGACCGGATATCTGCAAAAGGTCCGCAAAAGTCTTTGGCTGAGCGGCAATAAGAACACCGCGGATAAACTTTGTACCCATCTCGGGAAGACCGAGGGTACCTGTCTCGCTGTTTATCTGCTGAGGGGTTACACCGATAGGTTCAGTGGATGTAAAGAGCTTGTAAACAGCGGGATCGGACAGCGGAACATCAAGTATATTCATACCCGAATATTCTTCGAGACGCTTATACTTGGTCGGAATATCGTGTCCGAGAATATCAAGCTTCAGAATAGTATCGTGAAGATACTTAAACTCGAAGTGTGTTGTAATAATTGATGAATTGGGGTCATCAGCAGGGTGCTGGACGGGACAAAACTCATACACATCGTGCTCAGCGGGAACTACGATGATACCTCCCGGATGCTGACCTGTGGTACGCTTGACACCGACACAGCCTGCAATAAGGCGCTCCACCTCAGCACGGTTTACGGAAATACCCTTATCCTCAAGGTATCTTGCAACGAATCCGAAGGCAGTCTTGGCGGCAAGAGTACCTATAGTACCTGCACGGAACGCCTTTCCCGTACCGAAAAGCACCTCTGTAAATTTATGAGCATCACCCTGAACGTCACCCGAGAAGTTCAGGTCGATATCGGGCACCTTGTCTCCATAGAAGCCAAGGAAGGTCTCAAAGGGGATGTCGTGACCGTCACGGTACATTGGCTCACCGCATACGGGACAGTCCTTGGGGGCAAGGTCAAATCCCGATTTTACGTCGGGCTGTTCTTTTTTGAAATCGTGGAAATCGGAGTACTTGCATTTAAGGCATCTGTAGTGAGGAGGCAGGGGATTTACCTTGGTAATTCCCGCCATGGTCGCCGCAAAGGACGAGCCTACCGAGCCTCTGGAACCAACCTGATAACCCTTTGACTCACTGTTTTCAACGAGCTTTCGGGCAATTATGTACATGATGGCAAAGCCGTTCTTGATAATAGATTCAAGCTCACGGTCGAGGCGGCTTATAACCTCCTCGGGCACGGGATCTCCATACATCTCACGGGCAAGAGCATGGCATTTCTCGGTAAGCTCTTCCTCCGCGCCGTCGATGTGGGGAGGATAGTTACCCTCAGGGATCGGACGGATCACCTCGATCATATCGGCAATTTTCCGTGTATTCTCTATAACCACTTCCCTTGCGGTGTCTTCGCCGAGGTAATCAAATTCTCGAAGCATCTCATCCGTGGTACGGTAGTAAAGCTTTGTTTCCTTATCCGCATCCTTGAACTTCATACCTGACAGAAGGATTCTACGGTATATCTCATCCTCGGGATCCATATAGTGGGCATCACAGGTGGCGACAACAGGCTTATCAAGCTTGCGTCCGATCTCAACGATACGCCGGTTAAGATCACGGAGTCCTTCGACGTCTGCCACCTTTCCCTCTTCAACAAGGAACATATTGTTGGAAATAGGCTGTATCTCAAGGTAATCGTAGAAGGAAGCGATCTCAAGAATCTCGTCCTCCGGCTTGTTATCGAGGACAGCGCGGAACAGCTCACCTGCCTCGCAGGCGGATCCGATTATAAGTCCTTCGCGGAGCTCCATAAGACGAGTCTTGGGAATTCTCGGATTTCGTCTGTAATACTTGAGATACGAATCCGAGACAAGCTTATAGAGATTCTTTAGTCCGGTTTGATTCCTGACGAGGATTATCTGGTGATACGTGCGAAGCTTGAGGGGATCTGCCCTCTCGCTCATGACGTAATTCATTCGGTCGATATCGTGTATACCCTCTTCCTTCATCCGTGAGGACATACGGTCAAAGATAAGAGCCAGCATCTCGGCATCATCCGATGCTCTGTGATGATTGAAGTCCCCAAGTCCGTAAAGCTCGGCAAGAGTATCGAGCTTATGATTTTTTGACGTAGGATTTACGTAATGGGACATGGCAACTGTATCAAGATAAGGATTTGTAAACGAAAGTCCGCAGCTCTCTGCCGCATTCCTTATAAAGCTCGTGTCAAACGAAGCATTGTGCGCCACAAGCATACGTCCGCCGCAGAACTCAAAGAATTTCGGTAAAACCTCGGATATATCGGGGGCATCTGCAACCATTTCGTCGGTAATCCCCGTAAGCTCAACTATCTTTTGAGGGATAGGCACACCGGGATTCACAAAAGAATTAAATCTGTCCAGTATCTCCCCGTTTTTCGTAAGAACTGCACCGATCTCGGTGATCTTGCAGTTTACAGGAGACAGGCCGGTGGTCTCGATATCGAACACCACAAACTCGTCATCGAAGGTTATTCCCTCACCCTTGTAAGCGGCACGCTGAGTGTCATCGACGAAGTATCCCTCAACACCGTAGATCACCTTTACCTTACCGCCAAGTTTCTCTGCAGTAAGCATTGCGATGGGAAAGCTCTGTAGATTACCGTGATCCGTCACGGCAACAGCCTCGTGTCCCCATCTTGCGGCAGTTTTGACCACCTCATCCACCTTTGTAATCGCATCCATCGCAGACATATTGGTGTGAAGATGGAGCTCAACACGCTTTTCCTCTGCGTTATCCTCGCGTAGAAGCCTTTTTACCTTTGCCACATCTGTATATTGCATATACAGCTCATTGTCAAAGGTATCAGCCTTGATATTACCTCTTATGAGGAAGGATTTACCCACACCGAAAGCACCTTTTATCTCATCCGCACTCTCGATATCAACAGTGGTCTTCAAGAAAAGTGATGCATCCTTATCGGTAATACCGATAGTAATGGCAAGCTTGTCCCCTCGGCGTGTTTCCTTTTCGGTGATCTGGAATACTTCGCCGACTACTTCAACATTCTTTCCCGTGGTCTTGATGCTTCTGAGAGGAACGATATTTTCAGCAGTAAATTCACGTCCGAGGACAAATTCGGGAGCTGAAATGTCAAATCTCATACGTCCAGAACTTACGATATTCTCGTTTTCCTCGTTTCTTACTACAGTGTCTTCGCCTTCAAAGAGAGACTGAACTCTCGGTAGCTTTACCTCAGGCTCGGTCGGCTCCTCTTTAGTCTGCTGAGCCGATGCCGCCATTGCCATACGTCTTTCCTCAGCTTCTGCAATACTTTTGGTACGGGTATTCAGCTCAGCAAGCTGACGCGCCATATATTCGGAATATCTCTCAGTAGCATCGGAGGTCTTTTCTATGGTCACATTATACTTTTCGCCGAATTCGCTCATAAGTATATTAGAGATAACGGCCGCGGTTTGGGCAGTATCATGAAGCTCTATGGCACCGTTTGAAAACGGTATCGCTATATGTATGTCGTGACCGTTTATTTTCGGCTCCATGTTATTGAAAAAGCCGTTGACTACGCTTCCGACACGCTTTGCCTCTGTTATAATCTGTGGAAGATAGGCAAGAGAGAACTTGTCCGAGGGATAGCGGGTAAGAATGCGCACAAGAGAAAGACCGTAGGTCTCGCAAAGTGCCTTTTCAAGTGAATATATGTCCTCCTTATCAAAAATCTCGGGAAGTGAGATCTTAAGCTCAACGATATGTCTCTCTCGATCAAGCTTTACAGAGTCCACATACGCCTTGTCATATATGACCTTGTGCACACCTGTCGGCTCATATCTGCCGAATCTGTCATACAAGGTCTTTTTCGCCTCAGCCATGTTGTTGCCTCTCTTTCATTTGCCAATCAGTCTTTTTCTATAAATTCCTTTATATTTTCAAGGAGAGTCGGAACTATCATGTTCTCCTCAACTCTTCCCTCGGGAACTCCGCGGCGGAACAGAACACCAAAGCCATCTCCGCCTGCAATTCCGAAATCAGCCTCTCTGGCTTCACCGGGGCCGTTTACCACGCAGCCCATCACAGCCACGTTTATGCTCTTTCCCTTGGTGTCTATGTTCTCCACAGCAGCTTTCAGCTCTGCAACGAGGTCGATTATGCCGACCTTTGTACGTCCGCAGGTAGGGCATGAAATAATATTCACACCGCCATGCTCCCAGCGTCCCACAGCCTTCAATATCTCGCGCCCTGCACGTATTTCCTCAACCGGATCTGCAGTCAGTGAAACTCTCAGTGTATCTCCGATACCGCGCGTGAGCAGAGCACCCATGCCTGCGGCATTTTTCACAAGTCCGCTGTAGGCATCGCCTGCCTCGGTAACACCGAGATGGATAGGATAGTCACTTGCCGCGGCTACAGCCTCACAAGCGGCGATCATCTTATTAACGTCTGATGATTTGATGGAGATAACGATATCGGAAAAGCCTACATTTTCAAGAGCCTCTGCCTGAGTCAGCGCAGACTCGGCAATAGCCTCGGCTGTAGGTGAACCGTATTTTTCAAGCAGAGACTTTTCAAGGCTTCCTCCGTTGACTCCGATACGGATAGGCAGACCCTCAGCCTTGCAGGCATCCGCCACCTCTCTGACCTTCCATGCCTCACCGATATTTCCGGGATTTATGCGGATCTTTGAAGCACCGCAGCGTACCGCCTCAAGGGCTATTTTATAATCAAAATGAATATCTGCAACGAGTGGAACTGTGACTCCCTGCTCCTTTGCATAGGTGAAAACGCGGGCAGAATCCGTATCGGGAACTGCAATGCGGGCTATTGAGCAGCCTGCCGCCTCAAGAGCCTTGAGCTGTCTGACGGTACCTTCGAAATCGGCAGCCAACACATTGGTCATGGACTGGACAGAGATCGGAGCATTTCCTCCGATGATTACTCCGCCAACATTTACGGCACGTGTGATTCTTCTCATATTATAATCTCCATTCAGCCTTTAGCTGCACAAATTTTAATGAAACAAGCCGTGTCTGCAAAGCAGACAAAAATCGAAATTTTGATTTTTTTGCTTGTTTGCGCGTGAAAAAGCTTGCTCAGGCTAAAACCTGTTGAGCTTTCACGCTATAATCTCCCTTTGTTTTTTCAAAAATTTCAGCTGCCCCTCGGCAGCTGAGATTTTGCCCCGAAGGGTAATTCAGAATAATGTGACAAGGTCTTTTAGAGTGACTAATGCAAGAAGTGCGAGAAGGAGCATAAGTCCCACTCCGTGGATCACGCCCTCGATCTTTCTCGGCACGGGACGTCTTGCAATAAGCTCGATAATGTGGAACACCAACCGTCCACCGTCAAGAGCCGGAAGGGGAAGCAGATTCATAACTCCCACATTGATGCTGATAAAGGCGGCAAGATAGATAAAATCCACTCCGCTTGATTTTGCGGCATCTCCGAGAGTAGTTGTGATACCCACAGGTCCCGATACCGCCTCGGCACCGTATCTTCCGCTGATGAGATCATAGATAGTATCATATACCATCTTTACGGTTGAATATGACCTTGCAAAAACGTGTCTTGATGTATTTGCAAAGCTCTTTTCCTCGGGAGCAACGAAAAAATCGGGATCACCGAAGGCTGTTCCCTGCTCTGTGAAGGTACCGAAGGTGATGTCCTCAACAGTAATGCTTTCGCCGTTTCTCACAACGGTTATATCAATAGGCTTAATAGCACTGCGCATGAGCTCATACTGGAGATCGTTTGCAGTAAACACCCGTGTACCGTCGATATGAGTGATCCTGTCTCCAACGGCAAGTCCCTGCTCTTCAGAGGAAGCGACACCCTCCACAGCTTTATCGAAGGAATGGATGGTAGTTGAATAAAGTGTATCAGAGCTGATGACAAGCGCAGACAGCACGAGCATACCAACTATGATATTCACAAGAGCCCCTGCGGCAGTAATAACGATCCTCTGGAGCACGGGCTTTTTGTAATAGGCGTTTTCGTCATCGGACTCATCATCCTCGCCCGCCATGGAAAGATAGCCTCCGAAAGGGACTGCTCTCAGTGAATATGTGATACCCGTCTTTTCAGATGTACGGGATATCAGCTTCGGTCCCATGCCTATGGAAAACTCATATATCTTCACCTTAAAGAGACGGGCAAAAAGATAATGTCCCATCTCATGGATGAATATGAGCAGACCGAAGATCAAGATTGCAAGAAGGATATAAAGAATGTTAATAATAAACCTCCAATCAGCCACATGGATGTACGAAAATACGGTCAAGCCGGTCACGGGAAATTACCCATTCTCGGCGTTTGTATCTCACCCAATGTTTCAAAGAGACCTGATGATCTCTTCGGCAAAATGCGATGCTTCCTCAACCGCTGAATATACGTCATCGGGTGAAGCGACCTTTCTTACGTTTATTTTATCAAGTGTTCCCCGCACTACAGGATATATGTCGCCGAAGCTGATCCTTTTATCAAGGAATGCGGCTACAGCGCTCTCGTCTGCTGCAATAAGGGCTGCGGGGGCTGTTCCGTCAGTCTTTATTGCATCATATGCAAGTGAAAGAAGGGGGAATGCTTCAAAATCGGGATCTGCAAAGGTAAGGCTTCCGATAGCGGCAAAATCAAGCTGGCCATAGGATGCTACAGCTCTTGAAGGATAAGATAGAGCATATCTTATACAGGAACGCATATCGGGCGCTGCAAGCTGAGCGATAACGCTGTTATCAATATACTCCACCATGGAGTGGATTATGCTCTGTCTGTGGACAAGGACGCAAACTTTTTCCGGCTCAACACCGAAAAGGCGTACCGCTTCCATTACCTCAAAGCCCTTATTCATGAGTGTCGCGGAATCTATTGTGATCTTGGGGCCCATCTTCCACGTAGGATGTGCAAGAGCGCGCTCCGGAGTAACCGACGCCATTTCACCGTAAGTCATTCCGAAGAATGGACCGCCGGAAGCGGTAAGAAGAATACGCTTGACACTTGAGGGCTCGGCACGTCCTCCGCCGGTGGCAAGACACTGAAATATAGCACTGTGCTCGCTGTCCACCGGAACAAGGATACCGCCGGAGCTTTCAAGAGACTCGTTAATAAGCTCACCTGCGGCAATTATGGCTTCCTTATTTGCCATTGCAAGTCGGACTCCGCGCTTTGCGGCGGCAAGAGCATATCTTGTACCCTCAAGTCCCGCAATAGAGTGGATCACTACATCGTCATTTGTTGCCGCAACTGCCGATTCAAGGGCATCTGCACCGTATATTATCTCAAAGCGTCCGCCTGTAAGACAGCGGAGCTTTTCGGCGCTTTCGCTGTCGGCAACGCTCAGCACGCGAGGCTTCAAAATTTCCGCCTGCTCAGCAAGGAGTGTCACGTTACGGCCTGCGGCAAGTAAAGTTACGTCAACTCCGAGCTCACGGGCAACACAGACAGCCTGAGTACCCACAGAACCCGTACTTCCGAGTATCGAAACCTTCATTTTACTGTAATCCATATCCACAATTCCTATTAAGCGAATAAATTAAAGTGAGCGGCAAGAACTGACGCGATAAGGAGCACGGGAGCCGTTGCAAGAACGCTGTCAAAGCGATCCATAACTCCGCCGTGACCGGGGAAAAGCTTACCGTAATCCTTGATACCGTACTTACGCTTTACGAGAGATGCGATAAGATCTCCGACTTGGGAAATAACGGACACTCCGAAGCCCATAACGGCAAGAACAATGTATCCCACGAAAGCCTCGGGCTTCAGCACGAATACGCCGTAAACCACGAAAGCGATAGCAGTAAACACAGCTCCGCCAACTGCTCCCTCCACGGTCTTTTTGGGGCTAACGTCGGGGATCAGCTTATGCTTTCCAAAGGCGAAGCCGCAGAAATATGCCGCGGAGTCGCTTACCCAAGGACCGAGGAACGCAAGGAGATAAAGAGATGCGCCGTAAACGGTATCTCTGAGAAGGACGATAGATGTAAACGTGGTAACCACGTAGAGAACAAGAGCAAAATCCGTGCAGGATGAGCCTATGTCATACTTGCCGTGAGAAAATACGGCGACAGCGAATAGGATGAGCATATAGCAAAATGCGACGGCGGCTCCTGCGGCAACGAAGGTGTACATATCGGAGCAAATCCTTGCGAGAATAGGAGAAGCGGCACCGAGAACAACTGAAAGCACAAAAACTGCAGGCTTCTTATTACCTACACATTTGAGTACCTCGCAGACTGCCACCAAAGCAAGGGCTGCCATAGCAATGGGGAACGCAAGAGTATGGGAAAAAACAAGTATGGGGATGAAAAGCGCAACCGCAACAACAGCAGTTATGATCCTTGTAAGCATAATTATTACCATTCCTTTCTTTGATTTGTGATGCTTTTTCTCAGCCTTGAGACTGAGAAAAATGCCGCCTGCCTTTCGGCGGCAAGGCACAAATCGGGTCTGAAAATGCTAATGTTTGACTTCGACTCAATTCACTTTCAGACTCATGACCCTTTCAGGAATTTTTCGTCCGTGCTTTGGACGTGTCTATTTCTTATCGAGGCCGCCGAATCTTCTTTTTCTCTTTGAGAATGCGATCACAGCCTCGTCAACGTCATCTTTAGAGTATTCCGGCCACAGCTTATCCGAAAAATAGAGCTCGGAATAGGCTGACTGCCACATAAGGAAATTGGAGATCCTGTATTCTCCGCCTGTACGGACAATAAGATCGGCATCGGGACAGCCTGCTGTATAGAGTCTACCCGCGATATCATCCTCGGTAATGTCCGATTTACCCTCGGTCATCAGGCACTTCACTGCATTTACTATCTCGGCACGTCCTCCGTAATTGAGGGCGATATTGAGTCTGTATTCCCTGCCGTCAGTGAAACGCTCAAGCTCGTCGATCTTATTAACGATTCCCTCAGGAAGCCCATCGCGGTCCCCGATAAAGCGGTATTCAACGTCACTTTCCTCGCGTGCTTCCGCCATATAGGAATCAAGAAGATTCATAATAGCGTCCACCTCACGCTTGGGACGCTTCCAGTTCTCCGTAGAAAAGGCATATACCGTCACATATTTGATACCGATACTTTTGCAGTACCTTACAACTGTCTTGAAATTTTTTGCTCCCGCGCTGTGTCCTGCCTCACGGGGAAGTGAACGGTTGGTTGCCCAGCGACCGTTGCCGTCCATTATAAATGCGATATGAGAAAGCTCCGACGCTTTGACGAGAGCTTTCATGTCTATGTCGAGCTTTTCGACCTTCTTCTTTTTTGAAAAGATTGATCCAAACATATAAACAATCGTTGCGCCCGCCTCGGTTATCCGAGACGGACGCTCTCCGTTTAGATTAAATTTCCATGATCTCTTTTTCTTTGTCTGCTGTGATCCTGTCGATCTCCTTGGTGCTCTTGTCTGTGAGCTCCTGCATGAGCTTCTCGGACTGCTTCTGCTCGTCCTCGGTCATCTCGCCTGCCTTTTTCATCTCCTTAGCCTTATCAACACCTTCACGGCGGATGTTACGGATGGAGACCTTAGCATCCTCACCCATACCGGAGACCTTCTTCTTGAGCTCGCGTCTTCTTTCCTCTGTGAGAGGCGGGAAGTTGAGTCTCAGAGTCTTACCGTCGTTCTGGGGAGTGATTCCCACATCGGATGCAAGGATAGCCTTCTCGATATTCTTGAGAGTTGTCGCATCCCAAGGCATAATAACGAGAGTCTTAGCATCGCTTACTTTGATCTCAGCCATCTGGTTGATGGGTGTGTCCATACCGTAGTAGTCTACGCTTACGCCTGCAAGAACTGCAGCATTAGCTCTGCCTACTCTGATGGTATTGAGAGAATCCTCATATACCTCAATGGACTTTTTCATTTTTCTTTCGAATTCTTTTGTATCGAGTTTCATATATATCCTCCGTTTGACCGCTCGGTCAATTATTTACTTATTATTTAGATTATCAGTAGAGTTCACACTCGATGTCATCGGATGTGACAAGAGTGCCTACAGCCTTGCCCATGACCGCATCCTTGATGGAGCTGTATTCCTTGAGAGCAAAGGCAACAATGTCGATCCCGCTCTCAGCCGCAATAGCAAAGGCTGAGGGGTCAAGTGCCTGAATATTGCGGTCGATGCACTCACGGTATGTGATAGTCTTATAGCGGACTGCCGTGGGGTCCTTCGCAGGGTCAGCGGAATATACTCCATCCACATTCTTTGCCATAAGCATAACGTCTGCCTCGATCTCACGGGCACGGACTACTCCTGCAGTATCTGTGGAGATATAAGGAATGCCCGCTCCGCAGGCAAAGATAACAGGTCTGCCGCTGTCGATGAATTCTATAGCACGCTCATAATTAAAGGGCTCTGCAAAATTGTTCATGGGAACTGCGGTCATAACGACAGCATCAACGCCCTTCTTCTGAAGAGCATCCTGGAATCTGAGGCAGTTGATAGCAGTAGCAAGCATACCCATGTGGTCAGCTTTGGCTCGGTTTACACCCTTACCGAACTTTCCTCTCCAGATATTGCCTGCTCCGATCATTATACCGAAGCCAACGCCCATATCGGAGCATTCCTTGATTACCGTGGTTATGCTGTCAAGCACATCGGTATCGAATATCTCCTTGATCTCGCCTGTTGTCTCGTCTTTTTTTGCAAGTGCCTCACCCGAAAGCTTTAAAAAAGCTCTTTTATACTTAACGCTCTCCATAATATCTCCATTCCGCCGAGTCACGGCTTTTTATTCTTATATTTCTCTTAATATTGTACCTTATATTGTATGATTTGTAAATAGCAAATTGGATTTTTACCGGTGTGTCACTTTTTAAAGGAAGGTGTATACTCAAGCTTTTCGTTCTCAAGCTTTGCCTTTCGACCCATAGCAATAAATCTGGCAAGGTTTACAATCAGATACAGAAGCGTAAAAAATGCCGCCGCGATCATGACCTGAGCTGCGTTCCCGCCGTTTTTGTTACCGATCACAAAGAACAGCAAAAAACCGCCAAGGCAGATAATGTAATTGAGCGTCACACGCCCCGCCATGGAAAAGGGGCATGAAAGTATCTGCTCCGCCGCAGAAACTATAAAGGAAAGCGCAAGTATCATAAACATCGTGCCAAGGGACGGTATCCACTCAAAGCCTTCAAGAAAAGCGGCAAGAAGATAAAAGCAAGTGGTTATCACAGTATTTATGACGCATCCGCGGACAAGCAGCTTTTTAAATGTTGCCATTACCGATACTCCCTTAAGATCTGCTCCTGCAGACCGTATTTTATATATTTTATCACATTCTGCAGTTTTTTTCAAGTACGGAGAAGCATCTTTAACAAATTTACGGACTGTTTTACAAAAAAATCCCCTCACCTTACAAAAGCAAGGTGAGGAGATAAGCTTTAATTACTTTCTCTTCTTAGCAACTACTACGCCGCAAGCGGAGATAGCAGCTACTACAGCAGCGATGATCATGGGGTCGCCTGTTACGGGAGAAGTGGTGTTATCGGGCTTCTGAGTAACAACAGAAGAAACAACGTTAGTTACAACGTCACCCTTATCGTCGGTCACAATGTCTCCATTGTCGTCGGTCTCAGTTACATAGGAAGTAACTATCTCTGTTGTAGCGGGCTGTGTGGGAGGATTGGTTGTTACGATCTCGGTGATAACGGGAGCATCGGGTCTCTCGGTGTCTGTGGGAATCTCACCGATCTGTGTATCATCGGAAGCTGTTGTGTCATCAACATCGCCGCCCTTAACGATAGTCTCATGGGAGAAGAAGCCCTTTGCGTGAGCAGGAGCATCAAATACTTCCCACTGTGCCATATATCCTGCATCTCCAATGGAAATTGCATACATATTAGCATCATTGTTGTACTCACCCTGACTTCCGCCTGTTGCAGATACGCTGAAGCGGAGCTCTGAATCAGCTGCGGGAATCTTTCCGTCAAGATACTGTGCTTCAACAACAGACTCAATGGGGAAAGAGATCTCATATGTAACGGTGTTGCCGTTTACCGTAACAATGTAATCCTCGTATACCTTCTGGCTGAGTGTGCCTGTGTAACCGTTCTCATTGTAGTGACCGTAGAGAATGGTATTGGTCTCTGTATTAAGACCGATACCGCGGTTCATAACGGTCTCATCATCCTTACCGGCAACTCTGAACATCATACCAAACTGGAAAAGGAACTCGTCGCCGGGGAAGCCCTGATCAGCGTAGTAGGTATCATCAGGCTGAGGAGTTGCGCTCCAGGGAGTCTCAAGAAGCTCTGCTGTAACACCTACGTTAAGTCCGTGGGTCTCATCCCAAGAAAGGTAGAAATGAACCTTATTAAGGAACTCGCAGCAATCTTCGAATCTCTCTGCTGTCTGGAAGCTGAGCATAAGGTCTGTTGTGTTGGGGTCACGGTTGATGTCGATCTCAACATACTCATTCTCACCGATAACGCCATCCTTTACAACGTCAGCGGCATTTGCTCTGTAAATAGTTGTCTCGGTTTTGCATCCGCCTACAGGGTTGTATGCTTCAGCAGAAACAGATACAACGAAAAGTGACACAATAACAAGAACTGAAAGTGCGAGGGTAATTACTCTTTTCATGTTTTTTCTCCTTGAAAAATGTAAATTTACGGACAAATATTAATATTTGTTTTTATTTAGTATAACATATATTTTTCTGTATTGCAATACATTGTCGTATTTTTTGGAATATTTTTTGAATTATTTTTGCTTCTATCTGAGCTCAGCCTCTGTTCCTCACTTTTTCCGGGACTAATATTATCTTTTTCTGAGTTTTCCTCTTGTAAAGGCGTCGGCAATGTGATAAAATATAATGAAGGAATATTTTGCGAAAAGGAATCAAATACTATGGAATATATTTTTTCTGATAAGCTTGCATCAATGAAGCCCTCCGCGATCAGAGAGATATTCAAGTCTCTTTCTGACCCTACCATCATCAGCTTTGCGGCAGGAAACCCCTCTCCTCTGTCCTTCCCATCTGAGGAAATGGCAAGAATAGCCGCAGATATATTTGCGAACAATGCGACTATGGCCCTCCAATACGGTACAACCGAGGGATACGCTCCCCTTATCGAAGCTGTAAATGCACGTCTTGCCGATCGTTTCTCTATCAGCGGCGATGATGACCAGACTATCATCACATCAGGCGGTCAGCAGGGTATCGAGCTTGCCTGCAAGGCGCTCTGCAACGAGGGTGATGCTGTCATCTGTGAAAATCCCACCTTCATCGGCGCACTTAACGCATTCCGTTCCAACGGAGCCGCAACTATCGGTGTCCCCCTCTGTGACGACGGTATCGACACCAAAAAGCTTGAAGAGACAATCAGCTCTACACCGAATGCGAAGCTTCTCTACGTGATCCCCACCTTCCACAATCCTGCAGGAATCACTTCCACTGCCGAAAACCGTAAAAAGGTTTATGAGATCGCAAAAAAGCACGGTCTTATCATCCTTGAGGATAACCCCTACGGAGAGCTTCGTTTCGCAGGTGAGGACGTGCCTACCATCAAGTCCATAGACACAGAGGGAATCGTGCTCTACTGCTCATCATTTTCCAAGATACTCTCCGCAGGTATGCGCGTAGGCTTTATCAGAGGTCCCCGCGAGATCATTCAGAAGATGGTCATTGCAAAGCAGGTCGAGGACGTTCATACAAATATGCTTTTCCAGATGCTCTGCCACCGCTTTATGACAGAGTGTGATCTCGATGCACATATTGCCGGCATCCGCAAGCTCTATGGCGCAAAGTGCGCTCTTATGCTTGAGTGTCTTGACCGTGAGATGCCCGATTTTGTAAGCTTCACACGCCCCGAGGGAGGTCTCTTTATCTGGTGTACACTTCCCGACGACTTGGATGCGGCAGAATTTGTCCGCCGTGCTCTTGAAAAGAAGGTAGCAGTTGTTCCCGGCGCTACATTTAACGCAGATCCCGCAGCTCCCTCAAAGTCCTTCCGACTCAACTACTCCATGCCGAGCGACGAGGACATCGTGAAGGGAATCAAAGCTCTCGGTGAAGTCGCACGGGAAATGGCAAAGTAAGCTTATAATCTTATGTTAAGAAAGGATAGTATCATATGAATATCTGGCATGACATAAACGCAAAGCGCATTACTCCCGATAGCTTTTCGGCAGTTATCGAGATCTCCAAGGGAAGCAAGCTCAAGTATGAGCTCGACAAGGAAACAGGCATCATGCGCCTTGACCGTATTCTCTACACATCCACACACTATCCCGCTAACTACGGCTTCATCCCCCGTACATACGCTGAGGACAATGACCCGCTTGATGTTCTCGTCATCTGCTCAGAGCCTATCAGCAGTATGACTCTCGTTGACGTTTACCCTATCGGCGTTATCAACATGATAGACTCGGGCAGTCCCGATGAGAAAATCATCGCAATTCCCCATTCAGATCCCAATTACAATATGTACAAGTCTGTATTTGATCTGCCCGAGCACATCTTCAACGAGATGAGCCATTTCTTCAAGGTCTACAAGCAGCTTGAAAACCTTGAGACCGCTGTTGACGATCTCCGCGGTCCGGAAGAAGCAAGAGCGATCATCAAGCAGTGCATCGAAAGGTACGAAAAGCTCTTTACAAATATCTAAAACCATTATTCACGGAGAAACCGATGTTTATAGACAAGATAACCATTAACGTAAAGGCAGGCAACGGCGGACACGGCGCTGTCTCCTTCAGACGTGAGAAATACGTAGCCAAGGGAGGTCCCGACGGCGGTGACGGCGGTAACGGAGGCAATGTTATCGTCCGTTGTGATGACTCAATGAACACGCTTCTCGCATTCCGTTACAAAAGAAAGTTTGCCGCCGAGCACGGTGAGAACGGTGCCGGAGCTAAATTTCACGGCAAAAACGGCGAAGATGTAATCATAAAGGTTCCGAGGGGCACCCTTATCAAGGATCCCGAAAGCGGACGCATTATCAAAGATATGTGCGACGATGAGGATTTCATACTTTGCCGCGGCGGTCGCGGAGGCTGGGGAAACAAGCATTTCGCCACTCCCACAAGGCAGATACCCCGCTTTGCCAAAAACGGTCTTCCGGGAGAGGAGAAGGATGTTCTTCTTGAACTAAAAATGATTGCCGATGTTGGACTTGTAGGTCTTCCCTCCGCAGGTAAGTCTTCCCTTCTCGGTGCAATCTCAGCCGCACGTCCCAAGGTGGCAGAATATCACTTTACCACTCTTGAGCCCAGTCTCGGAGTAGTAAGCATCGGCGGCGAGGCAGGATTTGTAGCCGCAGATATACCGGGGCTTATCGAAGGCGCATCCGACGGTCTCGGCCTCGGACATGACTTCCTTCGTCATATCGAGCGTTGCCGTATGCTCATTCAGGTAATCGACGTTGCAGGCACAGAGGGACGTACACCTCTTGAGGATTTCCGCGTTATCGACGAGGAGCTTGAGAAGTTCTCTCCCGAGCTTGCAGGCAGACCGAGGATCATCGCCGCAAACAAGGCAGATCTTATGGTAAACGGCGTTGAGGAATTTGCAGAGATACCGGAAGTATCCGAGGAAGCCGCTGAGCTTGAGCGAATCTGCGATGCTCTCGGTTATAAAGTGATCTATATCTCCGCAGGAAGCCGTTTGAATCTCAAAGCACTTATCGACGAGACCGCACGCACTCTCGAAACACTGCCCCCCGTTGTGACCTATGAATCCGAGATCATCGAGGAAGCCGTCTCCGAGGACGATCTTTCAGGTGCAGATGCGGTTACCATACGCCGCGGTGACGATGCCTCCTTCATCGTTTCCGGTGAATGGGCTGAAAAGCTTGCCGGACGTGTCAACTTCAGCGACAAGGAATCCCTTATGTACTTTGAAAGATCCCTTATCCGCGCAGGCATCATAGACAGACTCCGTGAAGCAGGCTGTGAAGAAGGCGATACCGTCAACTTCTGCGGAATGGAATTTGATTTCATAGAGTAACCTATGAATATAACGGATTTCATCAGGAGCGCAAGAGAGCTGTCATACACTCTCGACCGTTATCTCATAACAAAAGCTCGCTACTGTGCCGTTACCCTTTTCTCGGGTGACGGCATTTGCGTAGCCTTCGACCGAAGCGATCGCTCTGCACTTCAGCTCCACAGACATATGAAAAAGGCTTTCCCGGATGATTCTGTGGTAATGTCATATGAGCCGCTGAATGAACAGTACAAAAAGCTGTCTTTTGCGGGTGAGGATATCCTTGCAGATCCTGGGGCACTTGCAGAAAATGCAAGAGCCTTCAAGCAAGGACTGTTCGAGAGCACCGAAGAAAAGTATATAAGTAAAGCTACAGACAAGCACTACCATGTTATATACACCTGTGAGGGAGTATGTGTGTCCGGACATAGTATAAAGGAGCTTGAGGACAGTATCTTCCGCACGGAAGAGTATATTAAAAACCTGTCTGCACTATGTGATATACGCAGCAATGCTCTCAAAAGCACTGCAGATACAGCAGCGATCATTACCGACAGATTCAAGGCTATGAAAAGCGGTAGCTTATATTTGCGGAAGCACTCACAAACATCGAAAAAAGAATGAACGCTGACAGATACAGAAGCTTATTCGATAATCTTTGAATATTCGTTAAGTTTTTTCGAAAAAACGCATCACTTGCAACGAAGTCTGATCCCAAGGACAGATATCTTTAACAGAAACGGAATTTGGCACACAAATCCCCTGCTTATGACAACATAAGACAAAACTACCCGAAGAAGAGAAAACATAACTCTTTTTCGGGTAGTAATTGTTTTGCTATGTGTTGTTATGCAATGCGTTATTTCTTACAGACGCAATAGCGATATATTTTCATATTAATCTCCATTCAGCCTACGGCTGCACAAAAAAATAATGAAACAAACACGTGTCTGCGCAGCAGACAAAAATCGGACTTTTGATTTTTAGTGTTTGTTTGCGCGTGAAATCGCTGTAGTTTCAGTTAAAACTATTT
>JAFUPK010000086.1 GCA_017481265.1 Clostridia bacterium | reverse complement strand
CGGGTTTGAAGCTCCCGCACTTGAGGGAGAATGGTGGCTTGACCACAGCTTCAGCGTCCACGAGATCGGAGCACATCTGCGTCATGGCGAAAACGAGATCGTAATGACCGACTTCTGCCACACTGAGATTAAAGACGGCAAAGAAGTGCTCGCAGAAAACTCACCCTTCGGTTCTATGTATCTCACGGGAAGCTTCGGCGTTTACTTCGACAAGCCCTTCGTTCACTGCAACAACCGCGGACTGACTACCGGAAGCGACTTCTATCTCACAAACCGTCCGTCAGAGTTCTGCGGCGGAAACATTGTAACTCAGGGACATCCCTTCTTCGCAGGGCACATGGTCTTTGAGAAGGATATTGAAATAAAGAACGCAGATATTCCGAGACATATCGAGCTTGACAAATTCTACGGTGCCTGTGCAAGGACCGTGATCAACGGAAAGCACGGAAAACTCCTTTGCTGGGGTGTTCTTCGCGATGACATCACCGACAGACTTACCGAAGGCGTAAATACTGTAGGAATTGACGTGACGATCGGAAACAAAAATCTTCTCGGTCCTCATCACATAGCCGAAGCCGAAAGCCAGAGCGCAGGTCCCGGTGACTTTGCGCCTTACGAGCCCTCAAAGTGGCTGAAGCGCTACGGCTTTGTCAAGAGCGGACTTTCTGACTGATAAAGCTAAAACAAAGACCTTCAGGAAGGAATATTCAAAAAATATGAACAAAGTACTTGACTATAATACTTATAAAGAGCACATCACCCACCTCAATCCCATAATCGGTATCCCCGAGGAACACACAAAGACTGTCCTTGACATCTGCAAGAAGATCTGCGCAAGCCCCGTGCTTACCGAGAAGTTCTTCTCCTTTCAGGAAAGATACTTTGCGGGGGATTATGAACACCGCGAAGAGCTTGCAGAGGCAGGTGCCATACTCGGGTACTCAAAGCAGGTATTTTCTCTCGCAGTATGTGAGATGTACACTCTCCATACTCTTGAGATATACAAGCAGAGAGGATACGATATAGATCCTGTTTACTATGACTCCATGCGTGACATCCATATCTGGGCAAATGTATGCCTCGCTCAGCACGGAATGTACGGAATAGAAAACTATGGCTGGGTAAACTACCAGATAAGCTGTAATATGTTCCGTCTCGGACGTATGCAATACCATTTTATCGACTTTGGCAGAGAGATAGAATACTGCGGTATCAAGCTTCACGCAAAGAGCCGCGTTATCAACATCCACATTCCCGAGGGAGATGCTCTCACAACTGAAAAGAGACTTGATTCTTATAAAAAAGCCTACAACTTCTTTAAGCAGACAGGTCACGCAGTGTTCGTTTGTGACTCATGGCTTCTCTACCCCGGTCACTATGATTTCCTGCCGGAGAAGTCAAATATCATCGGCTTCATGAACGATTTCACCATCCTCTCCAACACAGAAAAGCCCGCGATCACATTTGGCGACCTATGGCGCGTATACGGATTCAGGGAGTCCTACGAATATGACAGTCTTCCGAAGAACAGCGGACTCCAAAAGGCTTATGCAGAGCGCATAAAGAACGGTGAGAATCTGGGATGCGGCTTCGGAATCTTCGTCTTTGACGGCGAAAGCATCATAAAATAACCGGTTTCCTATGAATAGTTCGGATTTTCAAAAACACGCCTCCGAAAGGCAGAAGCTTCCCTGCCTTCTGCGTAAAGGTGCGGATATTATCAAAAAGATAGCCTTTTTACTCCCGGGCATGATCGTTGAGCTCTTTGCGCTTATCACTATGAGTGCCTCGCTTGGCATTGGAGATATGTGTTTTCTCACGGTATCTGTCTTGGCAGCGGTCTTCTCGCTTTCCGTTTCTCTGTTTTTCAGAGATGCTCCCGCCTTGATGTATACCCTCTCATCGTGGATATCCCTTGCCGCACTTCCCGCAGATGTACTCATTCTCCGTTCGTCTGTCGGGTATTCGGGTGCGGATGCGGCTATACTGATCATGTTCTTTGCAGTTGGTGTATTTTACATCACAAGGCGCTTTTCGGGAAGCGGTATCAAGCTGACAGAGCGTTTCTTTGCCTTGGCGATCTCAACGCTCGGTATACTCGGAGCCGTAGCGTTATATTGGTCACATGGAGAGCTGTTCACCGTTCAGGATCCTCTCCATCTGTTACTTTGCCATGTATGTGCCGCTCTTTGTACTCTTGTTACTTATTACAGACCAAAGTGCCACATAACAATAAAGCTTGCCTCGGCGTTTATTATTCCGTTTGCGGCGTTTCTATTGCTTGAGTTTCTTACTCACATCCCATTTCTCGACATCTCACTGCCCATATTCTTACTGAATACGGCGCTGTTTCTACTTTTTGCGTGGGTGTTGATCTTCGCCTTCGGCAGATCTGCTCCTGCGCTGATAATAACAGTCATTCTACCGCTGGTGCTCGGACTTGTGAGCTACTTCACAGTAGAATTCCGCGGAACTCCGCTGTTTCCTTGGGACCTTGCCTCATACGGCATTGCGGCAACTGTGCTCGGCGGATACGATCTTACCGTTCCTCCGACTGTAGCTCTTGTCTGCTCCTGCGCCGTGCTCGTTTTGGTATGCTCTGTAGTATTCGGCTTCCGACTACGATTCCGTTTTCATGGAATCATCAGACCTGTGGCAGTTCTGCTTATCTGCTGTGTGCTTTTCGGCGGAGGTGCTTACCTGCAGACCGATGATGCCATCGAGGACTTTGATCTTTATCCATACCTGTTCGTTCCTCATCATCTTTACAAGACCAACGGCTTTGCTGTAAGCTTCCTTATGAACCTACGTTACACCACAGTCGACAAGCCTGAGGGTTACAGCGAGGAGGGTGTTGCATATACCGCAGGAGAATATGCATCTGACAGCATTTCTGACACTGCCGATCGTCCGAATGTCATTGTCATAATGAATGAATCCTTTGCAGATATGAAGAAGCTGTGTGACTTTGAAACGAACACAGAATATATGCCCTTCATAAGCTCCCTTGAGGACAATACACTGAAGGGTGATGCTCACGTGTCCATAGTGGGCGGAAATACCCCAAATTCTGAGTTTGAGTTCCTTACCGGGATGACTATGGGGTACCTGCCCTCGGGAAGCATTCCGTATCAGCAGTTCATTAAAAGCGAGCGCCCCACTCTTGCCACACAGCTTGACAGTCTCGGCTACCACACTGTCGGAATGCACCCGTACTGGGCAGAGGGTTGGAAGCGCGAGATAGTTTATCCGCTTCTCGGCTTTGAAGAAATGCATTTCCTTGATTACGATACCTACGGCAGCTTCAACGAATATCCGAGAGTCCGTGACTACATATCAGACGCAGGTGTCTACGACAAAATACGTCTTGAGTATGAAGAAAACGGTGACGGAGACCCGCTGTTCATCTTTGCTGTTACCATGCAGAACCACAGCGGCTATTCACAGTATTACGAGAACTTCCATCCCGAAGTAGAGGTTGAGGGACTTGAAGGAAATTTTGAGCTTTCCACGTATATGTCTCTGATCAGGGAGTCCGATGCCGCATTTGAAGGCCTTATCGAATATTTTAAGTCTGCAGATGAGCCAACGGTAATACTTATGTTCGGAGACCATCAGCCCAATGACAGCATCGCATACCCCCTTATGAATGCAGCCGGTATGACCTACGATGACAGTAACATTGAAGCATCTGAACGCCGTTATACCGTTCCGTACGTCATATGGGCAAATTATGAGCTTGACATATCTGCCCAAAGTGAGCTGAGCCTCAACTATCTGTCCTCACTTCTCATGGACAGGGCAGGTCTTCCTATGACCGGCGCACAGAAGCTGGCACTCGAACTCATGAAGGATTTCCCTGTTATTACGGGAAGATGCATAAAGGATAAGAACGGCAATGTATATCCCGTATCGGATCATGTGCGTTATGATAAGCTTACAGCCTTCTCCCACCTGCAGTATTGCTACCTATTCGATAGCGACAATATGCCGCAAGACTTCTGGAATCTGAAAAAATAACCGAAAGCATCTCCGAATCATTTCGGAGATGCTTTACTTAACAGAAACTCCGTCAAAGCTTGGATATATGTTTGTATCATGATTATTTATGAGAACGCCGGGTTTCTTGGAAATTATAATAAAATAAAGTTATTCAATTGCATTTTAGACAGTTGACAAAGCCTTTCGACATATGGTATAATTTAAGGAACAAGCATTATACCAAGACTTATTTTTACCGAAGGAAGGCAAGTGTGTAAATGAAATGTCCTTATTGCTCTTTTGACGACAGCAAGGTTATAGATTCCCGCCCCGTAGAGGAAAACAACAGCATCAGGCGCAGACGTGAATGTCTTGAATGTCACCAGCGCTTTACCACATATGAGATCATTGACGTGTTTCAGCCCGTAATTATAAAGAAGGACGGAACAAAGGAGCTCTTTGATAAAAACAAGCTTCTTTCGGGACTTCTCAAAGCCTGCGAAAAACGTCCGGTAAGTGCAGAAGCAATTGCTGATGAGGTCGAATCGGAGATCCACAACTCGCTGAAGCGCGAGATCACGTCAAATGCCATCGGCGAGCTTGCAATGGAAAAGCTCAAGGATAAGGATGACGTAGCTTACGTCCGCTTTGCTTCGGTGCACCGTGAGTTCAAGGATATTGACTCCTTTATGCGCGAGCTTACAAAGCTGAAGGATAAAAAGGACAGATGAATAGAGTAAAAATTATCGGCAGACGCTTTTTCGTGATTTTTTGTATCATCATGGCATCTGTCTGTGCGCTGTCATCCTGTACTATATTCCGCGATGTAAGTGACGGCACGCCTGCAACGGCACCTGCCGGCGCTACAGCGGATGCCACAGATACTGTGAGCATTCCGCAAAGCTCCGTCAATACAGAAACTCAGTCAAGTGAGGCTGTGCCCGCCGACCCATATGAGGGCGTATCGGTAACTTTTGCAGCCGCAGGCGACAACCTCATACACCCCAACATCTATATGGAAGCCGAAAGCCGTGCCGAATACGGAGAAGGCTATAACTTCAAGCCCATGTACTCGGAGATTGCCGATATTATCGCTTCTGCCGATCTTGCTTTCATAAATCAGGAAACGCTTATGGCAGGAGACGGCTTTGAGGTATCGGGATACCCAAGCTTCAACTCTCCTCAAAAGCTCGGACTCGATCTTGTGGAGCTCGGCTTTGATATCATCAACATAGCCAACAACCATATGCTCGACAAGAGTGCAGCAGGACTTGATGCTACCATTGATTTTTGGAACACTCAGCCCGTAACTCTTCTGGGCGGTTACAAAAATGCTGCTGACAGCGCAAAGATACGCACTATTGAGATAGATGGCATTACGATCGCATTTCTCTCGTACGCACATCACACCAACGGCATCACCCTTCCCTCTTCCTCGGAGCTCGATATTCCCTACGTTGAAGACGCCCGCATAGAAAGAGAGCTTGCTGAAGCTGAAAAGATCGCCGATTTCACGATAGTTTCCGTGCACTGGGGCGAGGAAAACACAGCCGTGCAGGACGATGAGCAGACAAGGCTTGCCCATCTAATGGCTGAAAACGGAGCTGATGTTATCCTCGGACACCATTCCCACACGCTTTTGCCCCTTGAGTGGATAGAGCGCGATGACGGAACAAAAACGCTGTGTGCCTACTCTCTCGGAAATCTTGTTTCAGCGATGATGTACCCCGAAAACATGGTTGGCGGACTTTTAAGCTTTACCGTCAAGTCCGACGGAGCCGGTGGTCTCTGCGTTGATGATATCTCCTTCACCCCCACGGTGTTTTATTACGGCATGAATCACTTCGGGACGCATATCTACCGTCTTGAAAACTACACCGCCGATATCGCAAGCGGGCACGGGACACAGATGTACGGCTACACTACCACATACGAAAAGGCTGTAACTTATCTGAAGCGTGCTATTCCCGCAGAATATCTGCCCGATTATATCAAGTAAAACAGTGCTGAGTCTTTGATAAAAAGGCTCAGCGCTTATCTTTTAAATAAATATTCATATGCTGTTCATTGAAAACAGCTATTATTGTGGTATCATTTTAACGTGGGTATACTATCTGCAGATTCCTTAAAGAAAGGGACCGATCCATGAAGCTTATAAAGATCACAAGCCTCCTTCTTTCTCTTCTGTTTCTTTTCTCCTGCTCTTCGGGCAAGGAGGTCTCCGAGGAAACAGTAAATAAAGATGAGCTGATCACGGTGCCGAGAGCTACTCTTTCTGTGATCTACATCGACACGGAAACAAGGCGCGATGTCACCTCTAAGGAGGAATACATAAAGACCGATTTCCGTATCGTCATGACCGACGGCAGGGAAATTGAAATGTCCGATGTGAACATCCGAGGTCGAGGAAATCAGAGCTGGGACGTTCCGAAGAAGTCCTACAGACTCAAATTCCCCGAGGACGTAGCGCTCATTTCAACAAGCGATTACGACAACAAGGACTGGCTTCTCATCGCAAACCACGCGGACAAAAGCTTTATACGTAATATTACCGCATATGAGCTCGGTCGGGAGCTTGACGGAGTTGAGTGGTCTCCCATGTCTGAGCTTGTGGATGTGTACCTCAACGGAAAGTACCGCGGGGTCTACGTGCTCACCGAGCGCATAGAGACAGCCAAGGGACGAATAAACATCGACGAGGAGGGCGACTCCATCGGATTCCTTTTCGAAATGGACAATTACGCCGAGGGACGTATGCTTTCGGATTATTTCTTAGCAGGTCCGAGAGAGTATTCTATTCACAGCGATTTCACGGAGACTTCACAGGTACGCGGGCTCATGTCCCACGTTACAAATGCTTACAACGCCGCAAAGAACGGCTCATACAGTGAGATCTCTAAGTACCTTGACCTTGATTCCGTAGTGGATATGTATCTCATATGCGAATATATGCGCAACTGGGACGCGGGCTGGTCAAGCTTCTATATGTACACGAAGGAAGAAAACGGTCCGATACACTTCGGTCCTCCGTGGGACTATGACCTTTCATCGGGCAACACCACAAACGCACTTGAGACCTACGGACTGTATGTGGGCAATCTCTATGGAATGACGGAAAAGGATTCACACAATCACGTGTGGTTCTCGGCTCTCATGACACACTCATGGTTCCGTGAGATGGTGAAAAACAGGTGGAACGAGGTCAAATACCGAATGGCGGATACCGTGGACGCCTGTTGTGATTACGTTTATGAAAACAGCGAATCCATTGAACGTAATTTTGACCGCTGGGAAACAATACACAAGCGTATAAATCAAGAACCGCCTGCTGTGCTGAAGCTCAAAAGCTGTGTCGAGAATGTGGATTACATGAATGCATGGCTCGACGAGCGCTGGGAGTGGCTTGATTCATACTATAATTCAGAGGCATTTGCTAACGGAATAATATATAATAACTGAATCCGTATACTTTGAAAACTCCCCCGACGATCGGGGGAGTTTGGTCGTTTTGCATAAATTCGGGGGAGGGGTAATTGGCGATGTTTCCGAAAATATGCAAGACGCAGCATAAATCATTGACATGAGGTACGGTATATGATAAAATATATTTGCAAAGGAAAACTTTGTAATATATATTAACGGAGGAAACGAATATGAAACGTTTCAAAAGAATCATTTCATTAGCACTCGCCGCATTTTTGACCCTTACGGCACTCGTGACCGTAACAAACGCTACGCAGTTCACCGATGTGCCGTCTACCGCTCCTCTGCTTGATGCAATAAATTATGCGGTAGACAACAATTTCATTGAGCCTACTTCAAGCACTACCTTTTCACCCAACTCGTACATGACCCGCGGAAATATGGTGCTTATGCTGTACCGTCATTCGGGCGAAACGGCAAGCAGTACGAATACGGGATTTACCGACGTACCTTCAAGCTCCGTGTATGCACGCGCAGTTGTATGGGCTGTGACAAATGAGATAACAAACGGAACGTCGAGCACGACTTTTGAGCCGAGTACAAATATCAAGCGTCAGGATGCTGCAGTACTTATGTACAGATACGCACAGTATATGGTACATCGCACAGATTATACAAGCACACTTGAGGATTTTACCGACAGCGGAAGAGTGCAATCATACGCTTTGCCTGCAATGCAGTGGGCGGTAGGTGCCGGAATTATAAGAGGAACTACATCCACCACCCTTGAGCCGAGAGTTGCCCTCAAGCGCGGAGCCGCCGCTGCTATGCTGCAGAGGTATGGGTTTAGTGTGGAAAGTTTAAAGTATTCGCGAGATGTATATAGTTTTGGTAATAATAGTTCATTTTTCAGACATCTTCCTATTTGCATATGTATTATTTAGATGATAATGACTATACTACTTTAGAATATTATGCCGACCAGAACGATGTGCCAAATGATGTATGGGAAAACCTTTTAGAGTTTATGAGTGGACATTACTATTATTATAACGAAAACGGTAGTTTATGTGAAGGATATAAGTGGAAAGGTTCTTGTTATGGTATGTGTGTAACAACCTTACTCGATAAGTATGGACAAATCGATGTTAATAACCGAACAATCAACACCAGCAATTTAAACGATATTAATATACAAAAATCGAGTCCTACTTTAGAAAGTATGATCAACTATTACCAATTGTTGTATCACACGTGTGGAGTGCCGTACGACACCCTTAATAGTATAATGTGGTACTTACGTGAGGCTTTAAGATTCAATGAATTGTGTGTTATAAACTATCACGGATCAGATCCGGATAATTTAGAAGATGATTTGTATCACGCAATTATAGCCTACGATATCATTGAGTATGGTACTACTGGACAAGTATTTGACATAAAAGTATATGATCCTATATCTCCTACAAGTAATGGATATATTCGAGTAGTATTAGAAGATTCGCTATTAGCAACTGTAAGAAGTTGTGTATATTACAATTCACCATTATCAACACATCCTACTCAAATAATTGACCGTTTGGGTTTCTGTGATCATGATTTACTGGCTGACTTCTTTAAGGCTTACGATTTGGATGGTCCTTATAATACTGGTGTTTCGAATTTATTGGCAACAAATGAAAGCGATGATTTAGGGACAAATATATCCGAAGGACTTATATATCTAAATGAATTAGTTCAAGATGACAAAGTAACGATTTATGTTAGTGGTGGAGATGATTTTTCAATCATAAATAAAGAGGGTCTAAGCGTTGATTATAATGAAGAAACAGATTCATTATCAGGTTCGATGAATTTGTATCGCGTAGCCAAAACACAAAGCGGATATGCTAATGCTCCATTTACATATGTGATTACAACCGACTTTAGTGATTCTTTTGATCTGGTGACTAATTCATCTAATATATGTGATTTTTATGTATTAAAAAAAGAGTCCTTCAGTGGTGTTACTGCAAAAGATTTTGCCTCTGTTACAATTAGTAATTGTAACTCGGTAAAGATATTCGGCGATAATAATATAAAATCTGCAATCGCGTACGGAAACGTGCAAATGGTACATGACACAATAAATATGTTGGATAAATAAAGGAGGCTTTCGGTATGAAAATATATTTTAAATGTATTATTTGTTTTATTTGCATAATGATATTTGTTCCATCCGTGTTCGCATCTGCTCTTCCCAACAACCATTGGGCATATGAAGCAACTGTAAAGGTAGAATCTGCGGGAATCACGGACGAATTTAAGACAGATACGTATTTTGTTGAAAACAAAAATGTTTCAGCAAGGGAACTGTTTGGAGCTCTTTATGCTTTATCCGGCAAAGGTGATGTTTCTCCTACATTTGATTCCGGTTGGATCCCCGATAAAAACGAAGCTATGTGGAGTGCATATGCTATATCGTTCGGAATTTACAAAAGTGGGATCATACCCATATATTACACTGTAATAACCCCTAGCACCCCTCCCAGTAACGTGGTAGGTAAAACACCGTATAGGTATGGAAGTTCCCAGTTTGAAAATGACACCAAAGGTTGCAGTGTGTATGCGGATGGTATTGCTATAGATATTGACGCTATGCCAACACGCTCCGATGCTGTCGTAGCATTGTACTACTATGCAGAGACTTACCTTAAAAAAGACGTTTCCTCTGCTGAGTGTAGCTCATCATTTATAGATGCCGATAAGATCAGCCGCAATAATTACCCTGTATTCGGTTATTCGTTAATGTTTAACGAGCAGTATTTGTCTTGGAACTGGGCGATCGAAGCAGGCATTATCGAAGGCTACCCCGACAACACCCTCCGTCCCGATGCCACTCTCACCCGCGCAGAGTTCGCAGTAATGCTTGAAAGATTTATGGACTACGTAAAGTAAGATACATTTTCTAAAGCTTTAAGCAAATACAAAAGCTTCCTTACCTTTGCAAAAAGGCACGGAAGCTTTTGTTATGTGAAGCTTATTAAATCAAAGTGTCTCAGTGCTTTCGGCAGACACGCCGAGAGCTACCTCAAGATTTCCGTTACGGCAACGGAGCTTGTCTATAAACTCCTTCTTACTCACATTTCCCTTCAGCATGATCCTGTACTTCAGCTTAAAAAGGCTTCCCATGTTGGTGGTCTTTACGTTAATGAGAGTACAGCTTTTTGCATACTCGCTGAAAAGATCGTCAAATGCGTCCTCAAAGCTGATGGACTCGGGAACGGTTATGCGAAGCTCAAGACAGCGCTCGCTTGCAAGAGGAACGGCAGTAACCGCAACGATAAGAAGTCCAACCATCGCCGTAAAGATAAGCGCGATCCATATAAAGCCTGCGGCACAGGCAAGTCCCGCAGTCATGGAAAGGAAGATGGCGGCGATCTCCTTAGCCTTTCCCGGAACGGAACGGAAGCGGACAAGGGAAAAAGCGCCCATTACGGCAACTCCCGTACCTACGTTTCCGTTTACCATGAGAATGACCGTTTCAACGATAACGGGGAGGACTATAAGGGATACGGCAAAGCTTTTTGTTATCTGTGACTTAAAGGCAGAGGTGAATGCCGCAATAATACCGCACAGAGTCGCAACCGCAGCTCCAATGAGATAATTCTGCAGGTTCATCCCCTCAGCAAATACCGATGTGAAAAGCTCAAGCATGATTATGTACTCCTTCATTTTTGATCGGTTCACCGCTTAACATATCGTGATATGCAGTGCCGTATTTGGAAAATTTTGATGGAAATATTTGTATCTCGTCAAGAATATGGGACAGCCACAGTGGCATGGCGCCGCCTGTTTTTATCTCCATGATGGTCACGTCGTCGGGAATTATCGTTTTCCCCCTTGAGTCATGCGGATCACACAGCTCATCTGTGCGATACCTTACACCTGTGTCAAAGGTTATGCGGAGGGCATCCTCGTCACGAACGGTGAATGCTTCCCTCTCATAGAAAAGTGCCACACGCGGCATAGGATTTTCATAATAGCGCATAGCCCAGTCGATCTCATCCATGATCTGCCCTGTTACCGGCTTCACGCCGCTTTTAACGTAATCAAGAGCTGTATCACGCTTCATGGATATCCTGCGCTTATACACTACCCCCTTCAGCTTCTTCTTTATCTCAAAGAAAACCTTGGAATCGGCTGTAGGAACGCCATAGCTGCGTATCCTCAGCTTTTCCTTATAGGATACCGCGTCAATTGAATTGCGAATAAGAAGAAAGCTCGGAGTATCGAGGTACAGGTTGCATACTGTGCTGACTCCGTGTACGTCGGGGATAAGACGGTCTGAGATACGCGACATAAGGAGCGCCTTCTTCTCGTCCGTCAGCCTGTACTTTTTTTCTATTCGCTTGAAAATATATATATCAGCCATCGACACCTCCAAAACAGCGCCGTTTGGTTCTAAGTTTACTAATATTATATAACCATACTATGATTATTGGGTGAAGTTTTTTTGAACAAGTTAAAAAATCATAATGAATTTATATAGTTTTTTACGTTTATTTTTCCTTTTTCATCAAAATATTAAGCCGCCGTTATGCAAAGAACGGCGGCTTAGCTTGCTGACAAACCCTGTGCCAAAGCACAGGGTTTGTCAAATTAAACAAAGACTAAATCAAAAGTAAAAGGAATGCGCGACCTGCGGGTCGCTTTTTGGACGAATAAGGGGGATTTCGCACTCTGCGGAGTGCGACTCG
>JAFUPK010000085.1 GCA_017481265.1 Clostridia bacterium | reverse complement strand
TCGCTTTTTCCTTTTTGAGTGTCTTTATTCGGTTCGGGCGTCTTTGCCTGTATTTTCGTTTTGTTGTCGGCAAGCTGAGCCAGCACACCTTTTTCCTTTGCCATATTTGCACGCTGCACATTCATATCGAAGCAGGTCAGGTAAGCGTGATAATCGCCCTGACCGGGTGAACAGCGCAGACAGTATTTGTAGTTATCCGTCTCAACGACATATCCGTAATTCTGACGCCAGCCGCCGTCGATAGCGCCGCCGTTTTCATAGCAGAAGCGGCTCATAGAACGAAGGTCCTTTAGGACGCTTTCCCGAAGCTGATCTACCACACGAGTAAGCTCCGCCTTAAAGGAAGCGCTGTTGAGACTTTCATCCCCGCGTGGGAACCAGGTATGCCAAAATTCTGTACCGTTTCTTCCAAAGTCGATCCGCACGTGACCGATGGCTCCCATCTGTTCGTCCTTTTCGGGTGTTTGAGCAAAGAAAATGCCGGCGTCCGAATTAGCTGCCGGCTGTACCTTAAAGCTCATTCTTCATTCCTCCTTTCGTATCGCAGCATCATTTCATCCTCCTGCTTTGCCAGCGTCAAGGCACAAATAATGCCGATACCGAACACGGTACCGGCTGCAAAGCATATACAACACAGTATTACATTACACATAAATTCCTCCTTCGGAGCAAAACAAAACGCGAGGGCACATTTGCCTTCGCGTTCAACATTGATTATTCGATTTACAGCTTTTGCGGATCTATGATCTCCGTGCCTACGGGGATCTCCCGCAGCTCTTTTTTCAGGGTATGGGTAAAACGGATCGTGCCGACCGTTCCGCCTTTTTCCCGTCCGTCATAGACAGCGATAACACGCCCGGACTTTTCCACCATATAACGGTTTCGGTGGGAATATACGCTCGGGTGGTAATCCTCCCGTATGACCGTTATATCCGAGCAACAGTCCAGCATAGCTTTTGTTTTCGGTTTCTTCTGTAAACTCTCCAGCCTTTGTCTCGTCGGTATGGCCGCCATGAGCTGCAAGTCCGGGTAAGTTTGTTTCAGTTCTATCACGATCTCGGCAAAGTCCTGATCCACACCCTCCGCAAATCCGCTCATAAATCCGGTAAAACCGTCTGCAATGGCAGCCAGTATCTCACGGTGCAGGGACTCTCTCACATAGCTTTTCTGTTCCTTTGGTATGTCTCTGTGTCCGGTGACACAGCATATCTTCATATTCATTGTTTATCGCTCCTTGGATAGATTAAAACTATCATAGTATCTCATTATAATAGATTTAATTCTTCAAGTCAATACAAATACCCTCTTTCAGTTAGCGAATATTACTACCTTGTGAGGTACAATCTATTATACACAAGGGAGGTGAACCTGATGTACGAAGATTTTGTCCCTGAAAGACTTGCAAAATTGAGGACGCAAAAAGGTGTATCTGCTCGCGACATGTCTTTGTCGTTAGGGCAAGCCAATAACTACATCAACAATATCGAGAACAAGAAGTCGCTGCCTGCAATGCAGTCTTTCTTCTATATCTGCGAATACCTCGGCGTTACGCCGAAGGAATTCTTTGACGAAGAAAACGAATACCCGGAGGTCATGCAGGAGTTTATCGCGGAAGGAAAGAAACTTGATGCGAAGTCTCTTGAATATATCCTCGGCATTATGAAAAACCTAAATAGCAAGAAGTAACGGTAAGACGGTCAAATGGTAACACATTGACCGTCTTTTTTATTGTAACCGTAACATTCCTCGAAAAATCACAGAAAAAGTCTTTTATTCTCCCGTACTGCCGAAGGCGCCGGTACCACGCTGCTCGCCCATCTCAAAAACAAAGTCCGCGATCACCACGGGGGTAATGACGAGCTGCCCGACCCTTGTGTCCTTTTTGATGGTCTGCTCCTGATTGCTGACATTGCTTATAATGGCATGGATCTCGCCGCGATAGCCGGAATCTACAGGAGGCAGCTCGCATACCAGTCCCTTGACCGCCATGCTGCTGCGGGGGAAAACATACCCGGCATATCCGTCCGGCACTTCGATACCAAAGCCCAACGGAACCTTTGCAATCTCTCCGGGCTGCAAGGTCTTGTCGTAAGGCATATA
>JAFUPK010000084.1 GCA_017481265.1 Clostridia bacterium | reverse complement strand
GGGCATACGCACTCTTTTCTGCGCATTTCTATGTATATCGTTTTCTTTTTTTCTTCTTACTCTATCTTTTTTACCTCTACGTCTTGCATTCCAAGCATTTTTTCGATATAATTGACTGTAGGAATATCTGCTCCTCCGATAAAGTTTTGTCTAGTCAACTTTATTTTATCAGATTTCGGCAGATATGCCTATCTTTTTTTGCTATCTGTCAGGTCTTACCCCAACTTTTATTATAGAACCGAAATTTCTTACCGCAGCTCCCTTTTAGAGTTCGTTTTTCGTCTTATTCAGCCTCAGAGAAGCTGTCCTTGCCTACTCCGCAGAGAGGGCACTCAAAATCCTCGGGAAGATCCTCAAACTTTGTTCCGGGGGCAATTCCGTGCTCAGCATCGCCGAGCGCCTCGTCATATTCCCAGCCGCATACGTCACATACATATTTTTTCATAATAATTCTCCTTTTTAATGATGTAATTTTTTATTTATTACAGCACCAATGAGGGTGCGCTGTAAACTCTTGCCGCAAGCTCCTGATTGAGCAGATAAAGTCCGCGTGCATCACCGCCGAAAAGCTCCATCTTTGTGATAAGATCGTTGGCGTTGGTCTCCTCCTCGCCCTGCTCCTTGACGAACCAGTCAAGGAACTGCATTGTACGGAAGTCGCGATCCTCGTAAGCCGCGCCGTAGATCTCGTTTATGAGGCTCGTTACGTACTTCTCGTGCTCAAGGCCTGCCTCAAGCACCTCCATATGTGCCGCAAATTCCTTATCGGGCTTGTCGATAGCCTCAAGAGTCACCTTCATGCTCTCGTTCTGCAGATATGTGTAGAAGAGCATCGCGTGATCTCTCTCCTCCTGCGCCTGGATCATGTACCAGTTTGCAAACCCGTCAAGACCTGCCGCCTTGAAGTAGTTTGAAAAATCGAGATACAGGTAAGCGGAGTAAAATTCCTTGTTGATCTGTCTGTTTAAAAGCTCATGTACCTTTGTGTTCATAATAATCCTCCATACTTTTGTAAGATTTTATTTTATTTCTTCGAAATCTGCCGCTCCATGCTTGCAGAGAGGACAGATAAAATCATCGGGAAGCTCGTCGCCTTCGTAAACGTAACCGCAGATCTTGCATACGTAGCCCTTCTTTCCGTCGGTCTCGGGCTTCGGCTTTACGTTGTCGAAATAGTAGCTGTAGGTCATTGTCTCACGGTCAGAGATAACTCTTGCCTCGGTGACCTCGCAGATGAACATTCCGTGTGTGTCAAGGTCAACGTAGCTCTCCACCTTCAGAGACATGAAGGAGTTGATGTAACGGGGCAGGAACACAAGTCCGTTGTCGCTTCTGAGAGGCTCACAGTTTGCGAACTTGTCAACATTACGTCCGCTGACAAATCCGAAGGCTTCAAACACCTTGAAGGGAGCATCCACGGTAAGACAGCATACGTTCATCTTTCCTGTCTGCTTGATAACGTGGTGGGAATAGTTCTCCTTGTTAATGGTAACGGCTACTCTGTTGGGGGTGTTTGTCACCTGAGTTACGGTGTTGACTATAAGTCCGTTGTCGCGTCTGCCGTCATTTGAGGTAACTACATAAAGACCGTAACCGATGTTGAAGAGTGCTGTGAGATCGTTCTTGTCGGCGGTGGAGTCCTGCTGTGCAAGGTAGTCGCGGCAAAGCTCGTCTGCAAGAGCATTGAGAGAAGTCATGCTTTCCTCATTGAGAGCAGAAAGAATACGTACGATATTCTCGGTAAAGGTGAGGTTTACGCACTTTTCAAGCATAGAACGCATGACCTTTGCAGCAAGAGGCGCCCAGCTTCCGTTTTCAATGAAGGCAACTGTGCGGTTTCTGAAATTGCGCTCTGTGAGGTGGTTTATAAACTCCCTCATGAAGGGGAATATTTCGGCATTATAGGTGGTTGTTGCAAGGACGAGCTTGCTGTAGCGGAACGCATCCTCGACAGCCTCTGCCATGTCGCATCTTGCGAGATCGTTTACCACTACCTTGGGGCATCCGTTGGCACGGAGCTTCTCTGCAAGAAGTGTCACAGCCTTCTTTGTATTGCCGTACACAGAGGTGTATGCGATGACGATGCCTTCCTCCTCGGGCTGATAGCTCGACCATGTGTTGTAAAGATCAAGATAGTAGCCGAGGTTTTCCTTCAGCACGGGACCGTGGAGGGGGCAGATGACCTCGATATCAAGTCCCGCCGCCTTTTTGAGAAGCGTCTGAACCTGCGCGCCGTACTTGCCGACGATGCCGATGTAGTAGCGGCGAGCCTCGCAAGCCCAGTCCTCCTCTACGTCGAGAGCACCGAATTTTCCGAATCCGTCGGCGGAGAAAAGAACCTTATCACGGCTGTCGTAGGTCACAATAACCTCGGGCCAGTGTACCATGGGAGCCGTAACGAATGTGAGAATGTGCTCACCGAGAGAAAGTGTGTCGCCCTCGCCTACAACGATGCGCTTGTCAGCAAAGTCCGTTCCGAAGAAGTTCTTCATCATGACGAACGCCTTGGCGGAGGAAACGAGAGTTACCTCGGGGTAGCGCTTTACGAAGTTTGCGATGTTGGCGGAGTGGTCGGGCTCCATGTGCTGTACGATAAGGTAATCGGGCTTACGTGAGCCGAGGGTGTGCTCAAGATTGTCAAGCCACTCATGGGTGAATGCGGCGTCAACGGTGTCCATAACGGCAACCTTCTCGTCCATGATCACGTATGAGTTGTATGCCATGCCGTTGGGGACTACATACTGTCCCTCAAAGAGGTCTACCTTATGGTCGTTTACGCCGATATATTTGATGTCGTTTGTGATGAACATGATCTTTGTCTCCTGGAATTCAGATTTATACATTTATTATAGCATATTCGGGGGATTTTTTAAACGGTTATCGAAAAATTTATTCTGCGATCCTGCCGTCGGTGGTGACGGTCACTACCTGCCATGGAATGAACTTTCCGCTTGCCTGAAGCGCACGCTTCACGGCGTTTTCGATACCGCCGCAGCAAGGAACCTCCATGCGGACTACCTTTACGCTCTTTATGTCGTTGTTTTTGATAATGGCTGTAAGCTTCTCGGCATAGTCGCCCTCGTCAAGCTTAGGACATCCGATCAGCGTTATGTGCCCGCGCATCATGTCATCGTGGAAGCTTCCGTAAGCGAATGCCGTACAGTCTGCGGCTATAAGAAGCCTTGCACCGTCGAAGTATGGTGCATTCGGAGGAACAAGCTTGATCTGGCAGGGCCACTGCGCAAGCTGAGACGGCACCTTTGCAGAAGACACAGGCTTTGTGTTGTCTCTTACAATGGATTTCGCCATCCTACCGGGGCATCCTGTGCGAGTGCGGTCAAAGGTCTTCGGAGCGCTTGACGGACAAGAGCACGCTTTTGCCGTACCTGCAATCTTTGCCGCCTTTGCTGCCGTGACCGCCGCCTCGTTATACTCGGGTGCCTCACGAAGCTCGAAGCTGATTGCATCTGTGGGGCAGGCAGGAAGGCAGTCGCCGAGACCGTCGCAGTAGTCCTCGCGGGTGAGACGCGCAACTCCGTCAACCATTTCAATGGCTCCCTCGTGGCAAGCCGCCGCACAAGCACCGCATCCGTTACATTTGCTTTCATCTATCTTGATAATCTTTCTAAGCATAGTCTTTGTTTCCCTTCTTGCTTTTCTGTGAGTATTATAGTATAATAAAAGCGTAATGTCTGTTGAAATTTCAACAGAATCGAGGAAAATATGAAAAATTACTTGAAAATTTTAAGGAAATGTCCCCTGTTTTTTCAAATAGAGGATGCTGATCTTCAGCGGATGCTTAACTGCATGGGTGCAAGAGTGGTCAGCTTTGATAAAAAATACACCGTTATGGCGGAAGACAGCCCCGCGAAGTACATCGGCATCGTTCTTTCGGGGACGGTACAGCTAAGCCGCACGGATTTTTACGGAAACCGAAGCATGATCGGCACAGCCTCCGCCGGAGAAATATTCGGAGAAGCCTTCGCCTGTGCGGAGGTGGGGTCGCTTCCCATTTCCGTTATTGCCGCTGAGGAGTGTGAAGTTATGTTCGTGGATGCGTCTCACATACTCCACACCTGTGAGAACAACTGCGTTTTCCACAGGCAGCTCATTTTTAATTTGATGAAGGATCTTGCCACGAAGAACATAGGAAGCTTCAGGAAGCTTGAGATCACGGGTAAGCGCACCACGCGGGAGAAGCTTTTGGCTTATCTTTCCATGTGTGCCGAGCGTTCGGCTTCAACGAGCTTTGACATACCCTTTGACAGGCAGGAGCTTGCGGACTATCTTGAGGTAGACCGAAGCGGACTTTCCGCAGAGATCGGCAAGCTGACAAAGGAAGGCGTTATTCTTACGAAAAAGAAGCATTTTGAGCTTTTGTAGGCTCACCGCGCACTCTTCACAAAAGCTTGGGTCAATGCAGTTTGTCATATGTATGGTAAAGCCCCGACAGTTTCAAGGTCTGTCGGGGTTCAGCTTATTTTATTCAATAACATGGAATTTACTCAGTCACTCATTTTCCGTACGAATGGTAAATACACAGTTCATGGTAACGGAGATTATCAACATCTTCTGTAAAGAACGCTTGATTTAACCAAAGCGGACGTGCGATCTTGGCTGTAACACCCAATTCTTCTTGAAGTTCTCTAATAACAGCATTTTCTGCGGTTTCGCCGATCTCGTATTTGTATTACGAACGCAGGGTGGACGGATATATCCCTATTCTTCTGTGTATAATTTGTCATAGAACCAACGTAGCGGATTTTTGTAAATGTAGTTCATTCTTGTTTCATAATCATTTTTATTTCGTATTACGTGTTCCAAAAATGATTTTTGCCAAATAGACTTCCCCACCTTTTTAGTAACCGCTCCTTTGAACTGCTTTACCATCCGATCCAGCGTAGGGGCGAACTGTGTTCGCCCGTATTCATCGTATGAAATAACGACCATTATGTGGAGATGATCCGGCATAATCACATAAGAATACAACGACACGGCATCATAGGTTTTATTCCATATTTCCAATTCTTCAAATACGATTTTGCCTATATTAGATAACGGTAGATTTTTCGGGCGAACACAGTTCGCCCCTACGGAGCACCAAGAGAACTTTTCTGCGTCAAAAGGACCGTACCAAAAAAATTTTTTCTTTTCTCCGTACAGATTGTTACAAAATACGCTCCGGGTGAACCGTAATCAAAACCCTTGAGCCGTATATCTTTTCTTTTCGGCAATTTCTTTTCATTATTCATATTCACTATCAATTCCATTATACCATAAATCGGCAGAGGAAACAACATCTCTGCCGATTTGCGGTATTGGTGTATTGTATGAGGATCTGCGCGCTATAGGACCGCAAAGCTTTATCAGATCCTGAAGGTGCTCTTTCCTGCGGGAACCTCAAGGGTGACCTTTTCCCAAAGATACTTGGTATTTACTACGAGAGTAAAGGGCTTTTCAGCCTCTGTCTCAATGACAGTCTTGCCGCGGAAGGGCTGGTACTCTGTGCAGACCACGGAAATATTGTTTCCGCCGAAGTCCATGTTGCGAAGTCCGCACTTCTCTCTTGCATGGAGATTGAACGTAACTGTATTCTGCGATGCGTCGAAGTCAAGTCCGATGATGTTCTCGATAAGGAGAGTGATGGGTGCAAGTCCGCCCCAACCCACGAACTCGGCTCTTACAAGTCCGCCGTCCTCGGTGGTTGCGGGACGGTAAGCCTCGGGAGCATAGCACTCCCAGATACCGCCGAATGACGCGTCGCGGTCGACCTCGCACATAGCGGTAAGGAACTTGTACGCTGCTTCTCTTGCAAGCTCGCGGTGACCTGTCTCCGAAAGTCCCTTGACAGCCGCATAGTTTGTGGGCGGCCATACTCCGCCGAGCCAATATCCGCCCATGGGATCGTAGTTCGGGTCATCCTTTGCAAGGCTTGCGAAGGGAACCTTGGTGTAGAACTCGTTCTCGTTAAAGAGATGCTCGCGGACAGCCTCAAGCCTGAAGCCCTCAGCAGCTCCCGAAATCATTGTCCAGAAAGCGGCACCCGTCTTGGAATTGATGAACTTCACCTTTTCGCCAACCTCACCTCTTGCGAAGAAGTCGAAATACCAGCGTGCGCGGTCGCTCCAGTGGAACTTGTTGATTAGAGCGCAGATACGCTCATTTTCAGCCGCGTAGAACTTGCTCTTTTCACAAAGTCCCAGCTTGTCGCAGATCTTCGCAAGATTCTTTGCGCTGAGCGCTTGCTGGCAGGCAAGGTCAACGTGGCATACGTCACTTCCGTCAAGATCGGGGGAGAAATATCCGCTTCTCGGTGAGTTGTCCATACCCGATGAGCCCGAGTCCTCGAACCAGTACAGCTCGCAAGTCTCGCGGCGGCGGTTATTCTCGATAAAGGAGTAGATCCCCTCAAGGGCGGGAAGGACTCTCTCAAGTCGGCTGTCGTCACCGGTGATGCGGTAGTGCTCCCACTCTGCCCAAGCCATAAGCGGAGGATTGATGCGTCCGGGGTACGCTTCCTGTTCCGTCTCAATGGTGTACGCCATAGACATGAATCCGTCGGACTCACGGCGGAGACGGTAAAGGTTATCAAGATTGTTGAAGGCGGAAAGAGTGCCGTTGGAATAGTTGGTAATGAAGGTCATGATGCAGGAATCCCACTGCCAGGTGATGCCGACTCCGGGCATACAGGTAAGGATATCCTTCCAGCCTTCCTTGTCTATGTATTCAATGTTGGTGAAGGCGGTCTCCCATGCCTTGTAGTAAAGATCAACGAAATCCTCGTGACCATCAAGGACAGGATGGGGAAGCTTCGCTTTGTCGTAAATGTAACGCTCTGTCATTTCGATCTCCTTTTCTATAAAAAGACTACTGCTTTTAGTATATCATAAGGTAGTTTCGGTGTCAAGGCGGAAAGTGTCCGAAAAATCCCCCTTGCCGTGCGGCAAGGGGGAGGGAGAGTAAAGAGACTATTTAAAATATTCTAAAAGGTCAACATCGTCGGCGGGGAGGATGAAATCTGTTTTGCCGTGGTTTAACATGAACTGATCAAGTTCTTCGTCTTGAAGAACCCTACCGTCTTTGTGGTAGTAGAACCTTTCAAATACATTCCATTCATCAGAATCTTTATCATAGACTATACTTACAGCAGCAAAAATATCCCCCGATTTACCGATAACGGTAGTACCCAAATAATATTCTTGACTGTACGGTGTAAAGTTTTCAAGCCATTTATAATAACCTACACAATTTCGTAAATATAAAAAATCATGTCCTGTTTCAGTATAATCTGTCCAGCCATTTGCACGGAGAATGTCAGATTTAACTTTATTTGATAGAATATTTCCTTGAGATTCTACTTCACTTTTGGCATACCCATAAACAGTGCTTACGCCTTCAAGTTCGTTATCAAACTGCAAAACTATACGGTGTTTTTGAAACAAAATATAACCGCTGACAATTGCATCGTCATATCCAATACCATAAAAACTGTATTCTAAATCAGGAGATAAGTCTTTACTGAAAACGTATTTTCCGTCACGTGCAACCGCAGTTCCGGTGACAAGCGGTCCTTTGTTTAAAATATACTCAAAAGTTACTTCTTCCTCATTAACAGAATAAATAGTTAAATGCCCCGGATTTTGCCTGCAACCGGTCCATTCCCCTACATAGCTTTCATCGGGGGTAACAGTCACAAATATATCTTCGAGCGGTACAGTGACAGACGGAGGTTCCTCTTTAGGCGTGGTGTCTGAACTTGACATATCCGTGTTCTCTACTTGTTTTAGGAACTTAATGGTAACAGCATCACCTTCAGTACCAAGGAAAAGCTTCTCGGCAGTCACGGTGAAAAAACCTTCAGAAAATTCAATATATCCGTTTATTAAATCCTCATAGGATCTAAAAACCGAACTGTACGGTGACCAATCAAAGTGTGGTGACAGCTCTTTACTGAAATAGTATTTGCCGTCTCGCTCTACTGCAACTGCTTCAAGTCCAAAAGATCTTGCACTTCCGAAATTCACGGTGACCTGATCATTCTCGACCGCTATTACGTTTGCCCAATACGTTGAATTTTCACTGAGCCAAGTACCGATGTGGTTTTGATTTGCCACGGTTACCTTATATGAAGGACTACTACAAGAGGTGTTGTCAGTATCTAAACTATCAACTGCATGAAATTCAGACTCAACAGAGGCTAGTTCTTCAGTTGTTTTTTTCTTTACCGATGTAGTATCCGAATCAATTAATGTTTCAACTCTTTTACTATCGTATACTACATTATCTGAGCATGACATTAGAATTATTGATAACATTAAACATGTAAGTATAATATTTATAATTTTAAATTTCATATTTCGCTCCTATTATATTCCTAACATATCTTCATATATTTGACCCGCCTTTATTATTCGCTCGTTCTTTCGAGCACCATTTGGATCATACGGTTTCTCATACTCTTGACATATAAATCCTCCAGCATGTTCTGCTGCATTTTTAGAATTTAAGTCTGATGAATTTATTTCCAACCACTGATCGTATATATATGCATCCTCACCCGTTAGTTCATATACTATCATTTTAATTTCTGCATTAATAGTTTGAGTTTCGTTTATTGTACTACTATAATTACATTCTCTTCTATAAAAATCAAGCAATGTCCACAAACGATCAAACGACCAACCTACACTACCGATTCCAGTGCCAATTAGGTTGCCCCTGCCTTCATAAATCCCCCACTCTTTTTGTTTTTCATCAGTTATCCACCAATACTCTTGCTGTAATTCTACAAAAACAAAATCGTATAATTCAGAAAAAATATCATATATGACGTTTAGGTCCTTGTTATAGATATATCCCGAGTCAGACTGCACATTCCATGTTGTATTAAACATTTCCTCGTAAGTAGTACTAAATCTAACTTGCAAAAACTTGTTAAAGTTCACATGATAATCGACACCCTCACTTGTATTATAGTATTCAAACAAACCTGGTTCTCCCTCATAACAGATGTTACTAAGCATACCTGCAATAAAAGCAGGTTCATACCCCATTTCAAAAAGTGTTTCTGCCATGACATAACATGAAGTTAACTTGTTTTCGAAAATATTATCACTATTTTGAATATTGTTTAACATTTGCTGAATAGTAGGATTGGTAGGGTACGTCGTAGCAGAAGCAATGTTGCTGGGAAGAGACCAAGTTCCTCCCCACTGAGGACTTCCATGTTCACCATAGACTCGGAATTCATATGTTGTACTTGCTGAGAGACCTGTAACAGTATACTCATCTCCCCAACATATTCCACTATTAGTCCATGTACCGTTAGTTGTTCGATACTGTATAAGCCAACGGTCAGCACCGTGATAGTACGGCACGTTCCAAGAAAGTGTCACAGTAGTGTCTGTTTTATCACTTACCTCAAGTCCCGTGGGCTGAGCAGGCAGAGTTTTAGCTCTTACCGTCGCGCTGACAATGGAATCGGTTATCGTCTGATCACCCGTACCGCTTTCAGCGTACACTCTGAAAGCATACACTGTACCTGCCCTAAGTCCCGTCATGGTATATTCTCGGTAATGCGATATTCCGGCAGCTTGCCATCCTTGAGAGTCAACATTGTATTCCACACGCCAGCGGTCTGTTCCGTGGTATGACGGCGTGTTCCACGTAAGCGATACAGTAGTGTCTGTCTTGTTGCTTACCGCAAGTCCCGTAGGCTGTGACGGCAGCATCTTTACGCTTATTACGTTACTGCTCGTTTCCGATTTCACTCCGCTGCCCGCCGTAGCTCCTGCTTCTCCGCACACACGGTATTCATACACTCTGGACGGTGTCAGCCCCGTTTCGTTATGCACACTTTCTGTAGCCGAAACCGAAGCCCAGTCACCCCATGTACCACCGTTAACCCGACGCTGTATTATCCAGTTGTCAGCATTATGATTACTCGGTATCGTCCATGACAGACGTACTGAATTTTCCGTAAGGTTACTGTACGTAAGTCCCGTGGGTGACAACGGTAACGGCGGAGCATCTAATGTAACACTTAATTTATAGCTTCCTGTAATTGTACCATAACAACCGGCAGCTAAATAATACGTTTGATTAGCCTGTAGCGCACGCGTTATCCTAAAGTTTGTATTATCACCATAGTCGTCATTTACAGCAAGTTGTGTTTCATTCGAATCATACAGCCATCCCTTCGGATCACTCGACACTATATCATAGCTTTCAAACACATAGTTGCCTGTCGCTGTAGGAGTAAACGCGAAGTATTTCTTTTGTCCCGATGCCGTGACATTAACATCATACGCTATATCCGTGTACATTGAAACAGCAGAATCAAAATCCGCATTATCTTCTCCTGTCCAGTTTACCGCTATCCTCGGCTTGTGTGTCGGATCCTTTGTTGAAGCAAAGGACTGATATACAGCTTCATTATCCTCGCCCTCGTACTGATTTATGAGCACGATTCCGTTTGTGTTACCACTGTCTATTACATTGGTTATATTAAACTCTACCCATTGCGCCGGACTGCTTGGAACCGATGTACTGCTCCACAGACTTCCTTTTGCATTGAACTGTGCAGTTGTAAATCTTGTAGTATTATACGTCCAGTTGAGTGCATTTGAAGTATTATAAGGATATACGTAAACGAGAGTATTTACAAAACTCGTTGCCCTGCTGTACATCTGCAGCTTTATGCTCTGTATCTCCGGGTCTCCTCCTCCAAAACCGGGAGGAGCAAACTCACCTATCGCTTCGTTATCAATAAGTCCCGGAAACTTCATAAAGGTTCTCATATCCTCAAGAAGCGTATTATGATGTCCTACTCCGTTATTGATACTGTCGTTATATACTATTCCGTTTGCTCGGACAGCTATGTCCATAATATTGTTATTTGTAAACAATATTGTAAATGACGGATCTATAACGACCGGATATACTGTACTGTCATCGAGAAGGAAATCTTCATCTATTACTATTTTTATTAGATATTCCGCATCCTCTTTGACTGTCTCTGTTACATATTCATGAGCGTAACCTGTACTTAACTCAGTTCCGCCCTTATGATATACAACAAGATCTCCCATGCTGATAATGGTTTGGGATGTTTGGGGGTCTATGAGACTGTAACCGTCGTTATAAACTAATCTCAAGCCATTGGTTTTAAGAAGGAACACAAATTCATTTGTGCCGTCGTATGTGTCAAGAATTATATCCTCCTTAAATCCGTTAATCGTAGGTGCATACCTCAAGGTGCTGTTACTGCCGAAAACAGATTTATAATCCACAACTTCCTTTATCGAAGCATCGAATGAATCGGTTATCTGTTTTTTCTCGGGTGAAAGCGAAACTGTACTGCTAGCAGTAATCTTGCCGGATGAAGCGACCAACGGTATTAACTCGATACCATATTCATCCTTTCCCAGTATCACGCCCGTCGATGTGTCCAAAGACTTCGGAAAATACAAGCTAACGTCATTATCCGAATTACCATATGCGTACTTTCCCTGATATTTAATGTCAGCGATGCTATCCGTAAGTGTATTTTTCTTATCGCGGACAACACCCGATGAGTCAATATATTTTACATTTTCCGAAAAAATGTATGTTGTCATCGAGCCATCGACATTTTTCATGACAACAGAGTCAAGTGATCGTTCTTCTTCCTTCACGCGATACAAATGACCGCCGGATTCCATATCTTCTGCGCTGATTAAAGCTGACAGCTCTTGTGTCAAGCCTGTTTCCGGCAACTTCACCGAGGCGTCTGTCGGATCCGCATCGGAAGCGGATACATACACCAAAGCTTGAAGATTCACAACGACAGCGCAAATCAACAGTAACGCTATAACAAATTTTCTCAGCTTATATGTCATACTCTTCTTTCCTTTCTTTGATTTTTGTTCGGCTAACCTCTAGGAGATCAAAAAACGCATAAACCGACTTGCTGCGGCTTATGCGCTGATCACCTTTTGCTAATCATTATATAATGACACAGCGGAGGATACAGAATTCTTCGCCGCAGCTCGTCTCTGCAAAATGTGCCATTGGTGCGATCCACCTTGATTTACAATAATTTCTTGCAAATACAGTATAGCATATTCTCACGGTTTTGTCAAGTGTTTTTTGAATTATTTGTGCAAAATCACAAGCGCTCTGCATTTTTACAGAGCGCTTGTCTTTAAAGCATTATACACAAGTCCGGAAGCACCTTCGTTGATAACGCGTCCGAGAGTCAAACATCACCCAATGTGTTCAAGTGTCATTTTTATTCTGTCGCTTATTTTCACCGTGCCTACACCGAATATGGACGTGTGCAGAGTATCCTTTATGGGCTTTAGCCAGTATTCATCAATGCAGGCGTATCCCTTTGCCATACCTAAGACTGAGCCTACGGTGGCACCGTTGCAATCCGTGTCGAAGCCGGCTTCAACAGCCATGCAGATGGATCTGCCGTAGTCACCGCCGCCGTAGAGCAATGACATTACCACTATCATTGCATTTGAGATCGTGTGGCACCATCCGTGGGAGGTGTGCTCATCGTATTTTTCACCTATAGCCTTCAGGCAGTCCTTGTGTGAGAGTCCGTTTTCAAAGCTACTCAGGATAAACATAATACCTTCATAGAGCCTTGACGTGTGCGGTATCTGCGCAAGTCCGCCGAGGATAATATCCCTTATACCGTCCGTCTCAGCGGCAACTGCGAGCATTGCAGACACGAACATTTCTCCGTAAATGCCGTTTTTGATATGAGAGATCGAAGCATCGCGCCAAGCCATATCTGCAGCCGCCTCGGGTTTTCCCGGATTGATATACCCAAAGTAATCCGCACGGATCTGCGCACCGATCCATTCACGGTAGGGATTTTTGTAAATGGCGGATTCGGGCGGCACATAGCCTTTTATAAAGTTACAAAAAGCAACCCTTTCAGCAGTACAATAAGAATTCTTACGCTGTTTATCAAGCCATACGCGGGACACGTCAAAGGGGGTAAAGTCTTTTCCGTATTTTTCTATGATCTCCTGATACAGGACCGTATAATTAGTGTCATCATCCGCCGGCATTCCGTCAACGGTATCCGCATACTCTCTTCCCCCAAAGGGGAAAGTATATTTTTTTATGATCTCATCATTTAAGTCACTGCACAGAATGTAACGGTGCATCGGAAAGTTGTCGGTCTCTTTCAGAAACGGAATGAGCTCATCTGAGTGGATACCCTCTACGGATTTTCCGAGCATACATCCGCAGATCCGACCAAACCATGCGCCTCTTATCTTGTCTTCGATACTCGCCATACCCTGCTTTTTGTAAGAATGCGCTTTTCTCAAAGCTTTGATCGTTTCGAGATCCGACGGCTCTACGTAGCTGTATTCCTTTTGCGAAGGTGCGTCTTTCACGATCTCAAAAAGAACGTCGCCAAACTTTTTCTTGATCTCGTTCTTCGGCAATTTTGATACCGCATAAAAAACGTCCCTGTATTTCTTGATATCAAGACCTTCCTCGATGGATTGATCGTACTCGGTCATAAGATTGGACGAATAAAATTCCCAGTCGTGAAGATTTTCATACTGCGGCTTGATCACCGCCGTTTTTTTCATTTCTTCCACTATACGGTTATCGTTTCCGAGAACCAAAGCATCTAACGAAATACCAAAATATTTTGATATTTGTATAAGTTTATTAAGCGAAGGGGCGGCGTGATCGCTTTCCCATTTTTGTACGGATTGCTGGGACACTTCAAAAACAGCCGCAAATTGCTCTTGGGACAGTTTTGCGTCCGTACGAAGCTTGTATATTGATTTACCTATCGTCATTTTATATCACCATGCCTTTCTTTGATTTGTGATGTTTTTCTCAGCCTTGAGACTGAGAAAAATGCCGACCGACTTTTTGTCGGCAAGGCACAAATGGGTTTGAAAAAGCTGACGGACGCTTTAAGCGTACTATATTTTCAAACTTATCACCATCCTTTTTTATAAGTATATATTGAAACAACTGTTACAGTCAATATACCTGTATTTGTAAATAGTACAACCGCAGGTTGTGGACTTTCCGCACTGCGGGAAGTTTGGCAGCATAAAAGGCAACTTGTTTCCTACGGCTACGAATATTTCGGCAAAGCCGTAGAAAAATACTGTAATCTATGCTATAATAATCTTGACTTGTCGCGCTTCTTGCCGCGAAATCTACGGTCAGGAAAATATACTATGGAATTTTCACGTATCAGCGAGGCTCTCGCAAAAAAAGGCTATGACCTCAAAGGAAGATTTATTCCCTACGCCATGGACGTTTGCGACTACCTCCGCCGTCACGATGTCGTATTCAATTCTCCCATAAAGAACGGTGCCGACGGGCTTTTCGTCGGAAACGGCGACTTTGCCGCTATGTCATGGACAGCGGACGACGCAATAAATATTCAGATAAACAAAAACGACCTCTGGGTGTACCCCGATGAGGAGGACTGTATGCTTCTCCGCGCCGCAGGTCAGCTCAAGCTTGACTTCGGTATGCCCGTGTTCAGACAGCTCTTTCTCGACAAGTGCGAGTCAAGAATGAGACTTGCGGACGGTACTGTGGTCTTTGAAAGCGAGACCGCCTTCGCAAAGACGAAAACCGAAATTTTCACAGATGCAGACAAAAATGTGCTCTTTATCCGTGTTTCGGGAAGCGTGGCTGAGCCTGTGACTCTCCGTCTCTCCATGGAGCGATACGGCTCGAGAGGCTACAGAGACTGGTCACACAGTGTTAATTCCGATACCGAATGCTGTCTCGGCAAGGCGCGTTCTTACGCAGACGGCAGGATGATCTCCATGTTTGAGCCCTTCGACGAGTCTGGTAAGGTAAGCTGTGCCATGTCTGCAGTATGCGCCGACTGTGACGCTGCCGCTTCAAAGGTAAACAGCCGCCGTGCCGAGCTTTCGGCTGAGGTAGACGGTGACTACGTTTGTACCTTTGCAGTATCCGTGGCTTCAAGCTTCAACGGAGAGCCTGAGAGCCTCTGCCGCGAGCTTCTTGCGTGCGCTGATTACTCCGACGCCCGTTCCCGCACAGACGCTTGGTGGCGCGGCTTCTGGAACCGCTCCTTCGTACATTATGAAAAGATAGGAGAGGAAGCTGAACTCGACTATCTCGAAAACCTCTACTACATTCAGAACTACGTAATGGCAGTAAGCTCCCGCGGAATGTTCCCCGCTCCATTTAACGGCGGACTCTGCGTATGGAACCACGACATCCGTCAGTGGGTCAACCCCCATCACTGGAATACACAGCAGGCTTACTGGGCTCTTGAAGAAGCAAACCGCCCCGAGCTCATGAAGCCGTATCTGCGCACGTATTTCGACATTATGCCCTCTGCAAGAAAAGCGGCAAAAGACATATTCAATTCCGATCGCGGCATCGCTGTTTTTGAGATGCACGACTTTGAGGGACGTATGCTTGCATACCACAACACCCCCACAGTTGCCTGCCAGATCGCCATCCATTTCTGGAATCACTACCTTTATAATAAAGATGAGGAATATCTGCGCACAGTTGCTTATCCCTTCATCGCAGGATGCGCAGAGCTTTACGCAGACTACGCAAAAAAGGATGAGACCACGGGCAAGTACAACATAGGTCCCGTAATGCCCATGGAGAGTGCCGCTTACGACAATCTCTACAACACCTCCGTTGACGGCTCCATGACACGGTACATCCTTCCCGTTGCCATCAAGGCGGCAGGCATCCTCGGAGTTGATGCCGACCGTGTTGCCGTATGGCAGGATCTTCTTGACAACATATTTGACTTCACCTTCATCCGCGACTACTCCCCCGAGTGCGCTCTCGGCGATATGCTTGCAACAGGTGTACTTCCCGATATGAAGACCGTGATCTGCGAAAGCCACGGCTTTGCACGGTCCGAAAGTCCCGTAATGCCTTCGGGAATCGTTGGGCTCCGCGACCGCGGAACGAGAATTTTTGAGGCGATGAAGTATTCCACCGCAAGAATTGCCGCATCCGCACTTGCCATCACCCCTGCATCAAGCATCTGGGCGCGTCTCGGCGAAGGTGAGCGCGCTATCTCAAGCCTTTACGATGCAGTTGACTCCCTCCAGCACTTCTCACAGGGACTTTTCTTCAATCTCGACGGCAACCACGGCCTCTCCCGCACTGTACAGAACGAAAAGCTCAGCTACAAGCCAAACGAGCTTGCCCTGCCCTTCTATCAGAGAGACTACATCTACGATGAGAGAGCTGCATACAAGAACGTTCTCGTCCGTGACAGAGAGTATAACGAGCTCCGCCGTGCGGATGTTCCCACTCAGGTGTTTGCTCAGTGCGGACTTGAAACTCCGGGTATTCTGACTCACGCCTTTCAGGAGCTTGCACTGCAAAGCTTTGAGGGTGTGATCCGCATCTTCCCCTCATTCGGAGAAGGCTACCGCGGAGTGTTCACGCTGAAGGCTGCAGGTGGATTCATGGTGACCGGTGCCATAGGTGAGGCAGGCGTTGTTCCCTTTGCCATCGTTAAGAGTCTTTTTGGCTCAGAGTGCGTGATCGACGCTCCCTTTGAGGGACTTGAGATCTTCACCGATTCCGGAGAAGCTGTAAGCTTCACGAGAGACTGCGAAGGCTTTGTACACTTCGACACTGCCGCCGACGTTACTTATATTCTCAAGTCAAGCGAGCTTGAAGAAGCAGACATCCCCTCAGTTCACTTTGAAAGCAAGATCAACGACGGAAAGAAGTCCTTCCGCTGTGCTGCTATCGGAAGCGATTACTGTTATTAAAGTCGCGCCATACAATATTTTCTGTCCTACTTGAAATGGCAGAGCATTTATGATAAAATAAATATGACAAATTTTCTTCATTGAAAGGAAGAACAAATTATGAGAAAAATCAAAGTCGGTGTTGTCGGCTGCGGCGGTATCTGCCGCGGTACTTACATGGACAACATGATGTACAGATTCCACGTTATCGAGGTCGTAGGCGTTTGCGATCTTATCGACTCCCGCGCACAGTACATGGTAGACAAGTACGGTGTTAAGAAGATGTCCTTCGAGGAGATGCTGGCAGACAGTGAGATCGAGGTTATCGTTAACCTTACATACCCTGAGTCTCACTTTGAGATCTCCAGCCGCGCTCTTAAGGCAGGCAAGCACGTTTACTGCGAGAAGATGATGGCTCCCACATTTGAGGAGGCTTCTGAGCTTGCACGTCTTGCTGAGGAGAACGGTGTTCTCTTCACAACAGCTCCCGACACCTTCCTCGGCGCATGGGAACAGTCCGCTCGTAAGTACCTTGACGACGGCGTTATCGGTAAGCCCGTTACCATCCACGCACAGTGCACATCCCACTATGAGCCCGAGACTCCCTTCTTTGATCTCGCGCCCAAGTATTTCTTCTTCCCCCTCCACTACGGCGGAGGCTTCCCCTTTGACCTCGGCGGTTACTATATCCACCAGATGATCAACCTTCTCGGCTCTATCAAGAGAGTTACAGGCTTCGGCGGAAACATGAACCCCGTCCGTAAGTACACAAACCCCAAGCACCCCAAGTACGGCGAGGACTTCGAGGTAAACACTCCCACCACACTTATGGCTGCTCTTGAGTTCGAGTGCGGCGTTGTAGGTACATTCCACATCTCCTCCGACTCTCAGGGAACTCACTCCTTCCAGATCACAGGTACTGACGGTGTATTCAACCTCGGCGACCCCAACAGCTTCAGAGATACTATCTCCGTTGAGCGCCGCGGTGCTGCTCCTGCAGGCGAAGGCATGGTTGCAGGTCAGATGCCCAAGTCCGAGATCGGCGCTGTCGTTGATGACGGAAACGACGATCAGACTCTCGGTGAGCCCGTATCTTCCCAGAAGGTCAACCTTCCCCTTCTCCACGGCTTCTATTCCTCCAGCCGCGGCGTAGGTCTTGCTGATATGTGCTACGCTATCCTTAACGGACGCCGTCCCCGTTGCCACTACGACATCGGTCTCCACGCAATTGAGGTCATCCACGGTATTCAGGAATCCTGCAAGACAGGTAAGATCTACGAGATGACCACAAAGTGCGAGCGTCCCGCTCCTATCCGCACAAGTGCTCTTTCCGACACAGCTCAGGAAGCAACTCTCGACGACTAAGCTTATAAATATCCTTATCACAGCCGCTGTTCCTAATGGGGACGGCGGTTGTATGCTTTTTCTTTTGACGCAGTCTTTACCAACGCTGATAAATATTTTATTTTTCCCTTGATTATATACAGTATATATGTTACAATAGAAATAACAGCGGGGCTCTCCCCGAGAATCGTGAATTATTGAAAGGATACTATACCCATGGGAAAGTTTGTTATCAAAGAGACAGCTACAGGCTTTAAGTTCGACCTCAAGGCAGGAAACGGTGAGGTCATCGCTACCTCCGAGGTCTACACCACAGAGGCTGCCTGCATCAACGGAATCGAAAGCGTAAGAAAGAACTGCGTCGGCGGTATCGACGATCTTACAACTGCAAACGACGCTGAAGTCAAGCACCCCAAGTTCGAGCTTTACGAGGACAAGGCAGGCGAGTTCAGATTCAGACTCAAGGCTAAGAACGGTGAGGTAATTGCCGTATCTGAGGGCTACAAGACAAAGAACTCCTGCATGAACGGCATTGAAAGCGTTAAGAAGAACGCTCCCGATGCTGAGGTAGAATAATTCTCGCCAAGGAAAGGTTTTGACATTTGTCTGTCGGGGCTGAGCCATTAGCTTTTTAAGCTTCTGGAGCAGCCCTTCTTTGTAATTACTATGGTACACATATATCCCGATTATTATAAAAGCTTCAAGTGCATAGCCTCCTCCTGCCGTCACAACTGCTGTATCGGCTGGGAGATAGACATTGACCTTGACACATATGAGAGATACATCAACGAAAAAGGGCCTCTCGGCGACCGCCTGCGAAAGCACACCTCAGCCGAACCTGTGCCTCACTTTATTTGTCAGGATGACGGACGGTGCCCGTTTTTGAACGGACGCGGGCTATGCGACATTATAACAGAGCTTGGCGAGGATGCGCTTTGCGGTATTTGTGATGCTCACCCCCGCTTTGTCTGCGAGCTTCCAAGCCGCACCGAGCACGGACTCGGACTCTGCTGTGAGGAAGCGGCAAGGCTCATAATACTGAAGCGTGAGCCCGTAAGCTTTATTTCCGACGGTGATACTTCAACGGAGGACGAAGTAATACTTCTCCGTGACCGGGTCATAAGCATATTCCAAAAGAGAGAGAAAACGGTACGCGAAAGATGCCGCGAAGCGCTGTCGGAATGTAACATTTCGCTTCCCCGAAGGACACCTGCGGAATGGGCGGAGTTCTTCCTTACTCTTGAACGTCTTGACAGCTCATGGGAAACGATCTTGAACGGCATCCGCGAGGGCGATTTTACACCCGACAGCGCTATTGTCCCCGACTACATGTGGGAAAATCTGCTGGTATATCTTGTGTATCGTCACATGGCTTCTGCTCCCGACTGCGCTGAAGCCGCTTTGCGGTGCGCTTTTGCTGTGCTGTCATTTGAGTTTCTTTCATGTGCTGCTCGGCTGCTGCTTTTGAAAAACGGCTCATTCGGCGAAGCCGACATGACCGAGCTGTGCCGCATTTATTCCGCAGAGGTTGAATATTCTCCTGAAAATACGGATTGTATTCTCGATGAGCTCAGCTTCTTTTGCGAGACCGAGCCTTGAGTTGTGGCTATAATAAAAACTCCGATGAGCTCTGCATGAGCTCATCGTCAGCTTACTGACAAACCCTGTGCTTTGGCACAGGGTTTGTCAAATAAAACAAAGACTAAATCAAAAGTAAAAGGAATGCGCGACCTGCGGGTCGCTTTTTGGACGAATAAGGGGGATTTCGCACTCTGCGGAGTGCGACTCGGGGCGCTGCCCCAAGACCCTGCGCCCTTTTAAAAAAGGTCGATCAAAACTTTTGTGAATTTTGTCAGCGCAAGACCCTTGTCAGCGGCTGCCGATGAGCTCTGCATGAGCTCATCGGAGTTTTTTAAGCTTTTTTCTTCATGCTTACCGCTTCACCAAGGGACAAGGAATAAATGTACACCTCATCCACAGCCCTTGAAAATATTCTTTCAGCCGCCATGGTATAATAGTAAAGCTGTCGCTCATGACGGCGCCGAAGCTTCTCGCGGCCCGCCTCGGGATGCTTCATCTCATAGGAGTTCATGGCGTCTGTTTTGTAATCAAGCAGAACAAGACGTCCGTCGTGATCCTCAAATATGCAGTCGAAAACGCCCTGCACCGTGATCTCTGCCCCGTCTCTGCCATACAACTCTGCAAGAGAAGCATCGGATGTAAAATCAGCAGCGGGGAGAGGCAGATTGAACCTGAACTCACGGAAGGACCTCTTTGATGCAAGATATCTGTCCACAAGCTCGCTTTCGGCAAAGTGCGCCACCTGCCGCCTGTCAACAAGGGATGCCATCCTTTCGGTTATAAACGCGCTGTCAAGAAGTCTGCGTATCTCATGCTCCACGCCGAAGGTACGAAGAGCAGAAAAATCTGCAAACTGAAGGAACACGTGAGTAGATGTTCCCCGTTCTGCGGCATCTGTTGTGATGCCTCCGCTCATGAATCGGGGACGGGGCATGGCCTCTCTTTCAACCTCAGCTTCACTGTTCTCAGCGTCCGCAAGCTCCGAGAGTGTGGCGGCACGCTCGCCCTCTGCCATGCTTCCGTCAAGGATCTCCGGATAAAGAGCCGACACGGCAAGCTTCGAGGGAAGGGTCGTCATATGTGTGTAAGGGTACTCGAAAGCGATATTTTCTGCAATTGCCTTAATGTTGAGCTCTGCACGCTCGACCTCAATTTCCCCCTTTAATTCAAGGGAAATCTCATCATATTCTCCGCTCTGCCCGTTTTTCATCACAGACGTAAGCTTCACAGGAGCACCACCATCTTCTGCAAGTGCCGAAAGTATGTGGTCTATCATTCTGTCAGCGCTTCTAACGGAATACGCATCGGCATATTTTAGGTCTGCGGCAGCACGTGACAGCTCCTCTGCCGGGGTACGCGAGCACTTTGCAGTCACGTACAGCCGTTCAACTGCACGGGTCAAAGCAACGTACAATACGCGCATCTCCTCCATGGCGCCGTCAGCTCCTATTCTTGAAGCAAGAGCATCACGCACGGGGTTTCCGCACATGACAAGTCCGCCGGGGTCGGGAAGGCGCATACCTATGCCCAGCTCGCGATGGAACAGTATGCCTCCGCGCTCGTCTGCTGAGTTGCGCTTCTTGCCGCATTCGGAAAGGAAGCACACGGGAAACTCAAGTCCCTTGGATTTATGTATACTGATTATGGTAACACCCGCATCGCCCTCGCCGCTTTCCACGGTAAGCTCACCCGATGCAAGCTTTTCATCAATGAAGGAAAGGAAGCCGTAAAGTCCGCCGAACACTCCTGATTCATACACGGCTGCAAGGTCACGGATACGTCTTACGTTGTCCTTTCCGCAGGCGGAGCTTACCACCTCGGCACAGTCATAAAGTGAGCACTCGGCAATTATATGATCCATAAAGCTGTCGGCGCTCATGCCGCGCTCGGCACTTCTCAGCCCATCAAGTCTTTCCTTGAAGACGGCACATTTTTCGGAAAGCTCGCCCTCTCCAGCGGCACATCTTGCCACGGATGTAAACAGGGGACATTCCGTATCGCCATGGCGCAGACGCACCAGCTCATCAAGCGTAAAGCCAAACACAGATGACATCATGGCACCCATAAGAGGGATATCCCTCATGGGATTGTCAACAGCTCTGAGTATATCAAGGATCAGTATGACCTCGGGAGCGTCCGCAAAGGGAGAGCCGCCTGCACGCTTCACGGGAACACCGCGCATGGTAAGAGCGCGCTCGAATTCACCTCCCGAGGAATTTGCACTGCGTAGCAGTATCGCTATATCGGAGGGCTTGTGCTCACCGCTTTTGATAAGCTCGGCGATACGGGACGCCACGTAATCAGCCTCGGACAGCGCTTCCTCATCTGCGGTACGTCTGCGGCTTCCGTCAAGGAGGCACACCTCAACAGGTGCAGTGCAGGTCGAAACACCGCCGTATACCAGGCAGTCGCTCTCGGTAAATGGAATGCCGCCGTAGGGGAACATCCTGCGTGAAACGGCATTTACGAATTTTACGATAGGCTCGGCACAGCGAAAGTTCTCACTCATGAAGATACTGCACCCATTCTGATATCCGTCAACGCCCGATGGCTTGCCATCCTCACGCCAGGCATTTCTGTATCCCGAGAACACCTCAGGTTCGGCTCCTCGGAAGCGGTAGATGCTCTGCTTTATGTCTCCGACGAAAAATTTTTCCGCCTCGGTGCTGACAGCGCGGAAAATGCTGTCCTGAACTCGGTTCGTATCCTGATACTCGTCGATGAACACAAAGCGGTACCGCTTGCCGATCTCTGCAGCCTGTGTGCTCACCTCGCCATCCTCCTTTACAAGGAGGCGCAGAGCATAGGTCTCAAGGTCGGCAAAATCGAGAACGCCCCTCTCCTTTTTCATAGCGCTGTAGCGCTTACCGTAAACGGACAGCACCTCGGCACATCCGCGAAGTATGGATGCAGTCCGTCTCATGGACTCGGATATATCCGCCGGTGAAACGGCGAAATACTTATTTGCAAGTCTGGCAAAAAGCTTCTTAACATCATCTCGGCGAGCTTTGAATTCCTCGGAGGCATCGGTCTTGTTCTTCGCAGAAAGACTTCCGAGTGGGACAGGCTCATAATGGCGCAGTGTCTCCTGCATATTCACATATGACGCCCCATTGGCGGCACGTATTATCCGTTCAAGGTACTCCTTCAGGCTCGCCGCAGCAGGCATATACTTGGCTGAGACCGCCTCACTTTCACTCATGGCAAGGATAAGATCCGAGATCACCTTGTGATGGTGTACAGCCGCGTCATGTGCCGTTTTTTTGATCTCATCTCCCCATGGCGTGTCAAAAAAGTCAGCCTCTGCCCCCGCCTCAAGGGAAGTGGCGCATTTTACAAGGTAGCTCTCGTCAAATCCCATGGAGATAAGCTTGTCGTAAAGACTGCGCAGAGCCTCATCAAGGCTTGCGGCATCCTTCGTCTTGCCCACCGCATCGGCAAGCGTGCATATATCCGAAGCACCGCTTGATGTCATCTTGCATCTGCCGCGGAAAAAGTCGTCAACAGTATCCTCCATGGCACGTGATTTCATGACCGCTGACTCTGCCTCGTCGCAGACGGAAAAATCCGGAGCGAGTCCCAGCGCGGTGAAATTTTCTCTGAGTATCTTTGTGCAAAAGCTGTGGATCGTGCAAATATCGGCGGCGGAAATATCTCTGAGGTGGCGCATAAGGGACTTGTCGGTCTGCGCCGCCGCGGAAAGCTCGCGGGAGATCCTTTCGCGCATCTCGCCTGCCGCCGCCTTAGTGAAGGTCACGATAAGAAACTGCGAAAGATGAGTCTCGCTGTCCGAAAGGAGCTTTAGTATCTTTGCTGCAAGAGTGGCGGTCTTGCCCGAGCCTGCCGCCGCTGAGACAAGGATATTTCCCCTGCTGTCTATGGCGCGCCGCTGCGCTTCTGTCCAGTTGAATCCTGCCATGGCTTACCTCTTTTCCTTTCTGCAGATCTCCTTCATTGCGCACCGGTCACACGGAGTGCTTCCGTGATGCACAAGAGGACGTGCCGCCGCTGTGCCGCTCTTCATCTCATCGGCAATTCGGCTGATCACCTCGCCCAGCTCGCGATACAGCTCACCGAAGCGTTCAAGAGTGGCAAGGGACGCACTCTGCTTGTATGTCCCGTCCGCCTTCAGCGAAACGGGGATATATTTTCCGGTGATCCCGCTGTCCATTGCATCAAGGACATCGCGGCGGTCGGTCACGATTCCGCTGTGCTCTATGGTGTCTGCCATAAGTGCCCTTGCCTCATCCTCTGAAAGAGGAACATCGGAGGCGACCTCGCCGGGCTTCACAGAAAGATAAAGAGCACCTGCGGGGAGTATCTCTCCCGTCCCCCTTGTTACCTCATTTGCAAACGGTGAGCCGCCCGAGCGCCAAGCGCAAAACAGATACAGGAGCAGCTGGATATTGAGTCCAAGCTTAATATCATCATAGGAGAAGCGCTTGCTTCCCGTTTTATAGTCTATAACGCGGATGTATGTGTTACCCTCGCTTTTGTATATGTCAAGTCTGTCGATTATGCCGTAAAGGGAAACGCTTCCTCCGTCGTCGCATGGGAAGGTTATGGGCGGAGGTGAGGTCACATCGTTTTCTCCGCGGACACCGCCTACGGGAAGCTCGGTACGCCATGTTTCAAATCGGCTCTGCGCCGCCTCCTCCATTATGGCATCCAGAAAGATAAGCACCTTTCTGCGCAGTCTGATAAAAAGATACCTCATTCTTCCGTCGACATCTCCACAGGTACGTCTAACGTAGCCCTCGATTATGCTGTCGCAAACAGCTTCTGTCTCATCCTTCGGAAGAGGATAGGACTTCCCTGCCGTGACCGTAAAGAATTCCTCAAGTACGGCATGGACAAATCTTCCGATATCGGGTGCCTCGAGAGCAGCCTTTCTTCCTTCGGAAAGCTTTAAGATATACTGACAGTAGTACGACATGGGACAGCTTACGTACTTCTCTATCCTTGACTGAGTAAGATTCAGCTTAGAGCCAAAGAGCATCTGCGCAGTCTCATGAGATACTGCCGCCGCGTCGGAAAGCTCTGCTTTCACCTGAGCTTTTTCACCGAACAGCCGTGTCCGCATGGACTCAAGTGACGCATTCCCTCTCCGTCTCAGCTCATCGTCTACGGAAGCCTTGTCAAAGAGCCTTCTCTCAGCGGGAAGCGAGTAAAATGGAATGATAGTCTTCTCAGCAAGACGCATTATGCGCTTTGCTCCCTCGGACGGACGGCAGGCGGAGCCGCCTGAGCTTTTCGGCACGAAAACGGTAAGGCTTTCGGATGCCTGCGACACGGCACGGTTAAAGCGGAAGAGCTCATCGGAGGCTCTCGAATCCATGCGCTGACCGAGAGTGAGCCCCACTTCTGCAAGGCGCTCACGGTCGTGCTCCGAAAAATACCCGTCGGAGGGGGGAATTATGGGAAATTCTCCGTCCACGGCACCAAGTATGATGACATGACGCACGCCGTCTGTGCGTAGAGTTGCCGCAGAGGCAAAGGTCACATTATCTATTCCCGTAGGAATGGCTCCCGTGTCCGCGTCGGAGATGACGTACATAAACAATGTAGCAAAGCCGGTGCTGTCGCAGGCAACATCTCCCGCGATCTCAGCCATGGTATCAAACGCACGGCAGACCTCCTCCCACACGAGCCTTTCTCTTGCGCCGTCGTCGGGTGACAGGGTGTCGGCACGCCTCATCATGGCATCATATGCTCCGCTTTCGTCGAAGTACTCCACCAAAGCCTCACAGATACGTCTCACCTCGGCACGTCCGCCCTCAAAGAGAGTGCAAAACACCTCTATTGGCATTATGAGCTTCTCTCGCGCTTCATTAGCTGAAACGAGAGTCTGCCGCGCACGCTCGCTGAGAGTCTCAACATATCCGTCGGGATTCATGCTCCACGGTGAGGTGAACATGGTGCGACCGCGGATGTTCCATGTGTCCGTATAGTTTTCAAAGGCGCAGGCAAGCTCGTCACTTAGCGGAGAAAGTCCCGTTTTGACAATGGAGACAATGTCCTCCCGTCTCCATCTGCCGACCACCCTGAGAAGGGAAAGAATGAGACGCACCGCAGGGGATGAGCTGATCTGTCGGCTTTCCGCTGTAAATATGGGTATGCCGTGTCGCCGCATGGCTGAGTCCGTGATACCCTTCAAGGCAGATGTGCTTGCCGCAACAACTGCTATGTCGGAGTAGCGCGCACCGCCTCTTACCTTCTCGGCAATAACGGAGCAAAGAGCCTCTGCCTCCTCATAGCGGTCGGGCACCTCATAAAGCTCCACTGATTCGGGGATCGATGGAAGGTCTGAATCGGACGGCGTGTAAGAGTAGTCCCAAAGGTGGAAGGAAAGATCGTAAAGCTCCCGGCTTTGATGCCTGAAGCTTCCCTCAAGGGTGACAAATTCCGTCTCTCCGTGACGCAGAGCTGTACCAAGCACGCTTTTATAGAAGGCGGCAACTCCGTCAAGGTGGATGCCCTCTGCACGTCTGTGGGGCATTGGTATTGTCACGGTAACGGAGGCGGCGCAACGGATTATCTCGGAAAGAGCCGCAAGCTGTGCCCCCGTCATAGAATAAAATGAATCTATATATACATCGCAATCGGCAAAATATCCGCTGTCGGCGGCACAGCGCGCGATCTTCATGACCGGATCCTTAAAGGAGGCATATTCACCTGTTGCAAGGCGGCTGTAGGCACTGCCGATGACAGCAAGATCTGCAGCTCGGCGTGACAGGGAGCTCTCTGCCTCAAGCTTCTCAAGGGCATCTGCCGCCTCAGACAGCTCAAGAGGAGAGATACCGCTGAGGGTAAGCTCACGCAGGGCTGAATACACAGTCGGAATAATTGCAGTCTCGTCGCCGCCTGCTCGTCCAAGCTCCGACAGAGACCCATACACGCTGAGCACAGCGCGCCAAAGCATAAGAAGATCAGCGCCGCGTGTGCGCCTTACATATGAAAGTCCGCCTACAATGCGGGATATGCTGTCGGAAAGGCGGGTGAAATTCGTGACCTCCATACGTGTGGACGCCGATGGATGATAACGCTTAGCCGTGCGGCGTTCGGTGGTTACTGTATGCTGCTCGGGTACGATGAGGCACACCCGTCTGTCCGTATGTAAAAGAGTTTCTTCGATCCTGCCGAGAACATACTCGCTCTTACCCGAGCCTGCTCCGCCGAATATGAATCTTACCATGCCTGCCTCCCATTTGTTTTTGTTTATATATATTTTATCACACATTGGGCGCTGTGTCAAAGGAAAGAGGAAAGTCTTAGCTTTTCTTATTATTACAAAAAAATGCTGACAAACCCTGTGCCAAAGCACAGGGTTTGTCAAATAAAACAAAGAGTAAATCAAAAGTAAAAGGAATGCTTTGGACGAATAAGGGGTATTTCGCGCTCTGCCCTACTTCGTTTAGCGAAGTAGCCGCGACTCGGGGCGCTGCCCCAAGACCCTGCGCCCTTTTAAAAAAGGTCCTCACAAAACTTTTGTGCATTTTGTCAGCGGCCTGAATCACAGACACTCTCATGCCCGTGATCTTTTTTTAATATGCATCTACGGTATCCATGTATTCCGAGCTGTGTCGGGAAATGAAATCCTTTCGCTCCGTGATGTCGTCACCGAGAAGAGTTTCGAAAATATACGCTGTTGCCTCGGCATCAGCCTTTGTCACGCGGATGAGACGGCGCGTCTCGGGGTTCATAGTGGTCTTCCACATCATGTCGGGCTCGTTTTCGCCAAGTCCCTTGGAGCGCTGGAGGGTGTATTTTTTGCCCTCCTTTTCGAGGCGAGAGACGATCTCTGCCTTTTCGGGCTCGTTGTAAGCGAAAAGCGTGTCGTTCTTCGTTGTGATCTCGTAGAGAGGAGACTCCGCGATGTACACCTTTCCCTCCTCAATAAGAGTGGGAAGGAGTCTGTAGAACATGGTGAGGATCAGCGTGCGGATCTGGAAGCCGTCCTCGTCCGCATCGGTACAGATAATGACCTTTGCCCAGCGGAGCGAATTAAGATCAAAGGGAACGATGTCGCCCTTGACCTTGCCCTTGATCTCAACTCCGCAGCCGAGAAGGCGGAGAAGGTCAACTATAATGTCGTTTTTGAATATCTTATCATAGGTCGCCTTGAGGCAGTTGAGAGTCTTACCGCGGACGGGGATGATCGCCTGAAACTCCGCGTTTCTGCCAAGCTTACAGGAGGTCAGCGCAGAGTCACCCTCAACGATGTAAAGCTCGCGGCGCGTCACGTCCTTGGAACGGCAAGATACGAATTTCTCGATCCTGTTGGTTGCATCCATACCGCCCGAAAGCTTCTTTTTGAGGTTCAGCCTTGCGGTCTCCGCGTTCTCACGGGAACGCTTATTGATGAGCACCTGCATCATGAGCTTGTCCGCATCAATGGGATTCTCCGCGAAGAAGATCTCAAGCTGTTCCTTCATAAACGATGCCATAGCCTCGGCGATGAAGGGGTTTGTAATGGATTTTTTGGTCTGGTTTTCGTAGGACGTGCGTGTGGAGAAGCTGTTCGTCACCAGTATGAGGCAGTCCTCAACGTCGGCGAAGGTGATCTTTGACTCATTCTTGTTGTACTTGCCCTGCGCTTTGAGTCTCTTATCAATAGCATAGGTAAACGCGCTTCTTACAGCCTTTTCGGGAGATCCGCCGTGCTCAAGGTAGCTTGAACAGTGGTAATACTCCAGCGCGTGAACGGTCTTTGACATACAGAAGGCAATGTCGCACTTCAGCTTGTATTCGGGAAGGTCGGCACGGTCGCGTCCCTTGGTCTCAAGGTGCCACTGAGCGATCTTCGTCTCGGCGGTGTCTCCGGCAAGCTCGGAAACGTAGTCCACTATACCGTTTTCGTAGAAATACTCGCTTTCTTCAAAAGAGCCGTCCTCATTCTGCCACTTAAAAACAAAACGGATACCGGGATTGACCACGGACTGACGGCGGAGCATATCCTCGTAGTATTCCTTCGGGATATTTATGGCTGTAAAAACCTCAAGGTCAGGCTTCCAGCGGGTAATTGTACCTGTGCGGCGCTCTTTTCTGTCAAGCTCGCGGACGCGGAGGTCTCCGATCGGCTCACCCTTACGAAAGTCGATCTCGGAAAGACGTGCGCCGTCATAGGAGCGTACAGTCATGTATTCGCTGGCGTACTGAGTAGCGCAGGCGCCGAGACCGTTAAGACCGAGGGAATATTCGTAAGCGGAGTCGTCGCTGTTATTATCGTATTTACCGCCCGCATACAGCTCGCAGTAGACGAGCTCCCAGTTGAAGCGGCCTTCGGCTTCGTTCCAGCCGAGGGGGACGCCGCGTCCGTGGTCCTCAACGGAGATTGAAAGATCATTGAAGGCAGTTACGGTAATAACGTCGCCGTAGCCCTCGCGGGCCTCGTCCACGGAGTTTGATACGATCTCGAAAACGGCGTGCTCACAACCGTCAAGTCCGTCGGAGCCGAAGATAACGCCGGGGCGTTTACGGACACGGTCCGGACCTTTAAGTGAGGATATGGACTGATCGTTATACTTAGCAGTCTGTTTTTTAGCCATAATTCAATATATCCTTTTCTTTATAATATACTAAGCTCAAACTTGATTTTTTTATTATTTCATAAGGCTTCTTGTGGGAGATAATTCCGCCTGTCCGAGCGCTTCACGCCGTACGGCACGGCTGCCCGCGGTATTTTATTTCCATCTGTAGGGGCGACCCTATGTGGTCGCCCACGGGTAGATGACTTATGTTTCATGCCATACGCCATGGCTGTAACCTTACGTAAGAACCATCGGGGACGCCGAAGTTTCCTCGTCGCAAGCTCCTCACTTCCTTGGCTGAATCTTTATTTTTGTTGCTACGCAACAAAAATAAAGGAAAAAGACCACGTGCGGCTTGCTGACATACACGGTTCTAAAAGCGTTAGCTTTGCGCCACGGCTGTTCGCGATATTTAATTTACCATTGTAGGGGCGACCATTGGTCGTCCGAAAACGTACGCCTCACGCCGTACGTTACAGTTACCGCCTTTCCTCATCCCCAACCACACATTTTCATTTTCTAAAGAAAATGAAAATATATCGTATTCCGCTTGCGGAATATATCGCTTGCGTAGCAAATATCGCATTTTCCTAAGAAAATATATCGCATTCGGCGAAGCCGGATATATAGGCGCCTCACGCCATACTGTGT
>JAFUPK010000083.1 GCA_017481265.1 Clostridia bacterium | reverse complement strand
CAAAAAGACAGCCGCACGTGAGCGGCTGCCTGTAAGTGTAATGCGGTGTCAAACTTCAGTAGTCCCTTTTAGGGATGAAGCCTGTATTTGCCCCTTATAGGGGCTGTGCAAGCCACCGGTTCAACCGGTGGTCTTGACTTTTACGTTATTTGATGAAATTTACATCATATTTATTATTTGTAAACATTCCTCTCATTGAGAAATATCTTTCATGAGTCCGCCAACCGCTTGAAATAGAGTTTTCGTCCTCGAATACGATCTGTGCCGACGAGAATACTTCGCTGATCTCGCTCCTCTTGTTTTCGCTGACGGGATTTGTAGGCAGCCACAGACGCTCTATCTTTGGAAGGGAATAGATGCTTGACAGATCCCAAACGGAGTTCCAACCAAAATTGAGGTCAACAAGTTCCGTGCACGATGCGAGAGGTGAAAGATCCGATATGCGGTTTACAAATAACTCAAGGTACTGTAGCTTCTTGAGATTTGCAAGAGGCGTAAGATCCGTTATCTTGTTGTCCGCAAGAATAAGTACGCGTAGATCTGTCAGTTCGCCTATGACACTTAAGTCAGTAATTGCCTGATGACCCAAGTCAAGGGCGTGCAAATTTGTGCAGTACCTAAGAACCTTGATATCCTCGCTTGTAAGTCTCGTATAGTTGTCGTCGTATATCATAACTGAGAACGCTTCATCGTCCGTGCGTATGCTCCATTTTCCCATGTAGATACGCCATACAAAGGACAAAGCAGGGAATTTTTCGCGCAGTGCTCCCATTTCATCATCTGTATACCCACAATCGCACATTATCAGCTTGATTCCAGAAGGGAAATGTCCAAGCATTGTTTCGAAATCGCTCTTGCTTTCTATTATTGTTCCGCTTATGTCTATTTCTGCAAGAGTAAGGTCCATAATTACATTGCCAAGGCTGATTTTGCTGATAATCGTGGTGTCAGCGTTTATCGAACAAAGATCAGCATATTGTTCTGATGTTAAAAGAACTCCCGAAGCATCTAATTTCCTAAGGGAAGGATTAGAGGTGAGATAAGCGCGTAACGTATCAAAGCTTGCCTCTGTCGGGTCCTCTATGGTCAGCTCGTAAACAGTTAATAAGCTGTCGGTATAGGCATCGGTAGTTATAGAGGAAGTTGCCTCAGGAAGCTTCTGCGAGCCCTCAGACGAGGCGAGGCTTTCTGACGAGGTCTTACCCTGATCATCCCTAAGAATTGAGTTACAAGCGCTAAAAATAAGCACCAGGACTGCAATCAGCATGAAATAAAGAAGTTTTAAAGATCGTTTCATTGATTTCCTCACTTGAATAATTGTGATTCATAACTCGTCATCCCCACGCATATAGTTTAACAAAAAACTAAGGCGGAATTAGCTATGCATAAGCAAGAGGCGAAAAGATGTGAGATACTCGGCAGATATATAGTCGACACAGGAGCAACTGTGAGAGATGCGGCGTCCAAATATGGCATAAGCAAATCTACAGTACATAAAGACGTTACAGAAAGACTTGAGAGGTGTAATAGACCATTATACGAGCTCGTACGTATAGTGCTTGATACAAATAAATCCGAACGGCATCTTCGAGGCGGAGCAGCTACTAAAAATAAGTATGAGCAAAAACAGCAGGGAAGAGGTGCACATTTTAAGAGTTGCAGAGTGAGATGATGTATTTCGCAAGCTTATATTCGAATTTAAGAAGATCCTCGATAAATTCAGCAGGAAGCTGGCGCGGGAGTGAGTCGGTCTCGTAGGAAAATGTGCCGCTGTAGTTTATTTCCTTTAAAGCGCGTGAGAAATCAGCCCAGTCGATCGTACCGCAGAAAGGGGTGGTGTGAGCATCATGATTTGTCGAATTGTCATGAACGTGAAGTACTTTCAAACGGTGTCCAAGCTTACGGGCAAAATCTCCGGGAGTATATCCCGTGTAATGAGCGTGACCGGTATCAAGACAAGCTACGAAGTTATCATCGTGCATTGAATCTATGTAATCAATGATGTCCTCGGGAGTAGATGTAGGTATTCCTTCAAGAAGCATATTCTCCAGAGCAAGCTTAACGCCGGTAGTTTTTGACATCTTTAACAGACGGTCAAATATTCGAAGGTTTAGTTCTTTTGTCTTCTGTGGATCATCATCGGGATCCCAGCCGCATCTAAGCGCGCCGTGCATGACTACGTAAGGGGAACCGAGGATCTGGGCTGCAATAAATGAACGTTCGATCGCGTAAAGCATGAAATCAAGCTCAGATATGTTATCGGGATAGGTGGGGAAAGGTGCGTGTATTTGTGAAACAAAAAGATTATTCTTATCAATGAGTTCACGGTCTCGTTTGAAGAAGTTTTCAAAATCAGTATCGTTGTAGGCGAACAACCCCTGATTGTAAGCGTACCAGTAGTTAGTTCTACCGTAATCAATAGCATCGAATCCGGCTTTACTTACAAGCTCCAGCGCTTTTTCAAATCCGAGCTTTTCACTTTGATAATATAATACAGTTGAAAGTTTCATGAAGGGAAGCCTCCTCAACAAATATCAGCAATTATACAAAATGCAAATTTTGTATAATTAGGGGAATAGAATTTGCATAAAATAAGGGTTTCTTTTGAATTTTTTAGCTGAATGGCTTATTCTGCGATGCTGAATTTAAATGATGTAGTTGATGAGTATTCTTCGCCTACGTCGAGGATCGTGTTATCGAAATTATCGTGGTTTACAGCATCAGGCATTGCGGCGGTTTCAAAGCAAGCTCCGAAATGTTTTTCTTGAACGGTTCCGTTTTTCATTTTCGGCTCTGTTGACTTAATTGAATTTGATGTGTATATCAGTACGCCGCTCTGATCTGTGTATACAGACATTTTAATTCCGGATATATCTCCGGTGAAATCCGCAACGTGATTAACATTACCGTTATAACCGTCAAATATGAAATTTGTATCAAGACCGCCAAGCTCTCGGATCTTGGGATGATCTCCATAAAGAACATCTTTGATTGTGCGCTCTTTACGCATATCAAAAGCTGTACCTTCAACCTTGCTGAAATTCCCCGTTGGAATCAGCTCGGAATCGGTTTCGTTATATTTTGATGCGGCAACGCGGATCTTATGATTTTCCATATTACCGCTGTTAAAGCCATTCATGTTGAAATATGAATGATTTGTTAAGTTAATAATTGTCTTCTTGTCGGTCGTCGCCTTGTAATTTATGGTAAGGCTGTCGTCTGTAACTGTAAAAGTCACACGGACGCTAAGATTACCCGGAAATCCTTCTTCGCCATCGGGACTGAGGTATGTAAAGGTCACTTCGTCTGAATCTTCAGTGAAATTTGAGCTCCAGATCTTCTTATCAAAGCCAAATCTGCCGGCGTGGCAAACGTTCTTCCCTTCATTTGCGTATGTGGAATACTTAACATCATCAATGATGTATTCGGCATTCTTTAATCTGTTGCAAACTCTGCCTATCGTACCGCCTTGGTATTCGCTAGAATCAAGGTAGTCTATAATACGGTCAAAACCGCCGATAACATCGCGGCAGTTTCCGAATTTGTCTTTTACAAGGAGCCTCTGTAAGGTTGCGCCATACTCGATAACTGTAGCTGTCACACTTCCGCCGTTTGTAATATCGTATGCGTATACGGGAACGCCGCACGGATGATAGTCAAAAAATCTTTTTGTGATCATTTTTGTTCTCCTAAGTTTACATTATTTAATAAAATTATAATTATTGCAGAAATTCTCCGAAACGAACAAATGTCCGATTCGGAGAATTGTTATAGATCAGTCTTCGTAACCGTTAGGATTCATACTCTGCCATCTCCAAGAGTCGGCGCACATATCCTTGATATCGTATTCAGCCTTCCAACCGAGCTCGCGTTCGGCCTTTGATGCATCGGAATAGCAAGTGGCGATGTCACCGGGACGGCGAGGCTTGATTGAGTAAGGAACCTTAACACCTGTAGCTGCTTCAAAGTTCTTAACGATGTCAAGAACGCTGTAGCCGTTTCCTGTACCGAGATTGTATATCTTGAGTCCTGCCTTTTCCTCGATCTTACCGAGAGCTTTAACATGACCGCGGGCAAGGTCAACAACATGAATGTAGTCACGTACGCCGGTACCATCGTGTGTATCATAGTCATTACCGAATACACCGAGCTCAGCACGCTTACCGACAGCAACCTGAGTAACATAAGGCATAAGGTTATTGGGAATACCGTTGGGATTTTCGCCGATAGTACCGCTCTTGTGAGCTCCGATGGGATTGAAATATCTGAGAAGAACGATATTCCACTCGGGATCAGCCTTCTGAATGTCGATAAACATCTGCTCAAGCATAGACTTGGTCCAACCATATGGGTTAGTACACTGACCCTTGGGGCATTCCTCTGTGATCGGGATAAATGCAGGATCACCGTATACTGTTGCGGAGGATGAGAATATGATATTTTTAACACCGTGGTTCTTCATAACGTCAATGAGAACGAGAGTTCCGGTGATATTATTGTTATAATACTCCCAAGGCTTAGCAACGGACTCACCTACAGACTTAAGGCCTGCGAAATGAATACAGGAGTCGATCTTTTCGTTCGCAAAGATATCTTCGAGCGCTTCCCTGTCAAGAATGTCAGCCTTATAGAATTTTACTTTTTTACCGGTGATCTTTTCAACACGGTCAAGACTCTTTTCGCTGGAATTTGAGAGATTGTCTACTACAACAACGTCGTAGCCTTCATTTTGAAGCTCAACAACTGTGTGGGAGCCGATATATCCAGCCCCTCCTGTTACAAGTATAGCCATGATATACTCCTATCTTAGGTTGATTTGTAAGAATTACTTCCAGAGACCGTTGGGGTATTCGCCGCACTCGATGAGCTCGTGGATACGTGCGATCGTGTTGGGTTTATCGTCAGCGTATGTTACGCCGAACCACTTGGAGGTTGTTTCAAGCACTTCTACAGTACACTCGCCGTTTTTGATCATCTTTCCGATGGAGTTGGGAAGAAGAGCCTCGCTCTTAAGAGGATCCTTTGAAGTGTCTGCCTTAAACTCTTCGAAGTCCTTCTCGAGACCTTTAAATACTGAGGGAGTAAAGCCCCAGAAATTCATTGACACAACGGTATTGGGGGCAAGGTCAACAGGATCACCGTTGTCCTCAAAGAATCTTGCGCCTGTATCAGTCTTATAAATCTTAGTTCTTTCTACGATAGTATCAAGCTTGCCGTCGACGGTATTGCAAACACCGCGCGCAACACTTCCGTTATCGGTAAGTGTGTTACCAACGTGATATCCGATCATACAGAATTCGTCCTCATCCTTTGCGTTTCTGAGGAACTCAGCGACCTTCATATATGCATCTCTGCCGTAGAAGTCATCGGCATTAACAACAGCGAAGGGATCATCAAGGACACACTTTCCGCAAAGGAGAGCGTGTGTGGTGCCCCAAGGCTTAACACGACCTTCGGGAATGTTCTCCTCGCCGACGAACATATCAAGCTTCTGGAATACGTATTCAACCTTGATCTTGCCTTCAATTCGCTTGCCGACTGTTTCGCGGAATGCATCGTAATTCTCTTCCTTGATGATAAATACAACGCGATCAAATCCTGCCTTGATAGCATCATAGATTGAAAAGTCTATAATAAACTCACCATTCTCTGTAAAAGGGTCGATCTGCTTAAGTCCTCCGTAGCGAGAACCCATACCTGCTGCAAGAATAAATAATGTCATGTTCTTCATTCGCAATGTTTTAAACATTGCGCCTTTCTCCTAATAATCTATAGTATATATTTTAAAACAATCTAAGAAAAATTTCAATAGTTATTTTAAATTAATATTGAATTTTTTCATTTTCATCAATAAGATTTTCTTTGACTTTCAGTAGCAAGCGCATGAGCTGCTTAGATTCGCTGTCACTCAGACAATTTAACGCATTCTCTTCTTCAAAAATAACCTTTTTAAAGATAAATCTATTATAGGATTTCCCTTTTTCGGTTAAATATACTCTGACAGCTCGTAAGTCATAATCATCGTGCTTTCTCTCAACATATCCGTCCTTCTCAAGCTTCTGCAGAGTGACGCTGATAGTGGGAGCCTTCATGTGTGTTGACTTTACGAGATCAAGCTGTGTTACGCCATCCCGTCTGCCTAACTCTATCATAAGCAATCTGGATGACTTTTGAAACAGAGAGTTCTTCTCTTCCCCTTCAAGTATACGAATATTTATTATGCGTGAGATCTCACTGATGAGAGATATTGGATTTTGCATTGGTATTTGGTTATAATCTTCGTATAATCCATCCGGTAATTTACCATTAACTTTTAAGTTCATATTCTCCACCTCGCAGAGCACTTGACAATTGAGTCTTTATTATAAGTCTATAAGAACAATAATTCAATAATAAATTGTAAACAAAAGTATGACTTTAGCAGATTAAAGTGAAAACGCATCCATTACATAAGTCTTGTAATGGATGCGTTGGGATCACCTTTGAACTCTTCCTGAGCCGTCACCGCCAGAAAGCTTTTCAACCTCAGAAACACTGACTCTGTTATAGTCACCTTCGACAGAGTGCTTGAGCGCGGATGCAGCAACTGCAAATTCTATAGCGTCCTGTGACGTCTTACCATTGAGAAGTGCGTAGATTAGGCCGCCGCCGAATGAATCTCCACCGCCAACTCTGTCAACAATATGGAGGTGATATGACTTAGAGAAGCAATAATCATTACCGTCATAAAGCATACCTGCCCAGTCATTATCATTCGCTGATATTGATGAACGAAGGGTGATGGCTACTTTTTTAAATCCAAACTTATCTGCAAGCTGCTTAGCTACAGATTTATATCCTTCGTGGTTAAGCTTACCGCCATATATATCTGTTCCCTCGGCTTCAATTCCGAACACGTCCTTTGCATCCTCTTCATTGGAAATGCATACGTCAACATATTTACAAAGCTTTGTCATGGTCTCGCGAGCCTCGCTTCTTGTCCAAAGCTTACCTCTGTAGTTCAGGTCGCAAGAAATCTTGACCCCCCTTGCCTTCGCTGCCTTGCAAGCATCTTCGCATATAGCAGCAACATTCTTACCGAGTGCGGGAGTAATTCCTGTGAAGTGGAACCAGTCAGCTCCGTCAAAAATATCATCCCAGTTGAAATCTGAACTTTCAGCTTCGGCTATTGATGAATGAGCACGGTCATAGATGCAAACCGAACCACGCTGTGAGGCACCCTTTTCGAGATAATATATACCGACTCTGTCTCCGCCTCTGACGATTTTTGAAGTATCTACTCCAAAATATCGGAGAGAGTTAACCGCAGCCTGTCCGATGGCGTGAGTAGGAAGCTTAGTTACGTACACGCTGTCGAGACCGTAATTTGCAAGGCTGACAGCAACATTTGCCTCTCCGCCTCCAAAGGTTGCCTGCATCTGATCGTTTTGGAAGAAGCGATAGTATCCATTGGGCGCAAGTCTGAGCATAAGCTCGCCGAAGGTTATTACTTTTTTCATTGTTATCTCCATTCTGCTATATTAGCGGGTATTTAAGAATTTTTGACGAGATGGATCGCAAAGCCGCATATCTCGTTTTCAGCATAGACAAAGGTCATGTTACCTGAACTGTCATATTTTGCTGTGGAAAGATCGAATGTGAGTCCTCGTTTCTGCAGATGATATACTGCACGGTCGACATAATTTACGGAAAGAGCAATATGACCTACACTTCCCTTTATAGGTTCAGTCATGACCTCGACCTTGTCGCCGCACCAAACAGATATGTCGGTTTCTCGTGTAGAAAGTCCGAGAATTGCACCAAATGCTTCTGCAGCTGTTTTTGCGTCAGCAGAATCTGAATTGATGCCAATATGATGAAGCTTTATGTCGAGCATCGAGGATACAGCACCCCTTGTGAGCTTTTCGATCTCATCAAACTTTCCTTCGGATATCAGCTTTTTTGATGCCATCCAGCTTCCGCCGCAGGCGAATATCTTACCAAAAGAGAGATAATCGTTAAGGTTGCCCTCTCCGATGCCTCCTGTTGGCATAAACTTGATCTTTCCGTAAGGAGCAGACATTGCTTTTATCATTGCAATACCGCCGGCAGCCTCTGCGGGAAAGAACTTTACTGTGTCGAGACCCAAAGAAATCGCAGTTTCAATTTCGGAGGGGGTTGCACAGCCGGGTACTATAGGATAGCCTTTCGCGATACAATGCTTTACAACCTCGGGATTAAGTCCTGGAGACACAAGAAAACGAGCGCCTGCATTTATTGCACGGTCAGCCTGTTCGGTTGTAAGCACAGTGCCGGCGCCTACAAGCATTTCGGGAAACTCGTTTGCCATGATCCTAATGGATTCCTCGGCGGCAGCGGTTCTGAAGGTGATCTCTGCACAAGGAAGACCTCCGCGGCAAAGAGCTTTTGCAAGGGGGGCTGCATCCTTCGCATCATCGAGAGCGATGACGGGGACGATACCGATTTGAGATAGTTCTTTAATGATATCCATAATAATCTCCATATGCCAAAATGGCAGTAAATTTATTTGTTATTACTGAGCACCAAGTTCATTCTCGGCTTTCTTCGATCTTCTTTGCAAGCGTAAAGATAGACCGTGCAAATGCTTTGAGAGCCGCAGACATTGTATAAATAACAGAAGGTATAAGTAATGAGAATACTCCGAGGACGAGCCATCCACCGTAGTCCGGAGGTGTGATCTCAAAGAATGACGGCATTATTATGAGCGCCGCAATGAACAGGAGTATTAAGCCGATAAGAAGAGCACTTCTTTTCTTGTTAAAGGGTCTGCAAAGGGTAAATATCATGGTAAATCCTACAAGACCCATCAGTATGGTTATCACGGAAGATGCAATATTCTGTTTCATACCAAAAGCATCTGCAAACAGAATTACTCCCATAACAACGATAAGATTTGTTAATGCCGCGGGCAAGGCCCTGTAGATTACATTTACAAGAAATTTTCCTTTAACCCGTTTTTCGTTTTTCTCAAGTGCAAGAATAAATGAAGGAATACCTATTGTAAGTCCGCTTACGAGCGAGATCTGTACCGGCTGCAACGGATATTGGAAAACCGCAATTATTGAAATGATGGCAAGAAGGAACGAGAATATGTTTTTTACAAGGAATAAAGATGCTGATCTCTCGATATTATTTATTACCTGTCTTCCTTCAGCTACAACTGAAGGAAGGGACGAAAACTGAGATTTTAACAAAACAAGATGGGATATCTGACAGGTTACATCACTGCCTGATGCCATTGCTATACTGCAATCTGCGTCCTTCATGGCGAGAATGTCATTTACTCCGTCACCGGTCATAGCAACAGTATGACCTTTTTTCTTCAGCGTTCTGACAAGTATCCGCTTTTGACTTGGCGATACTCTTCCAAAAACGGTGTACTGCTCAGCTACTTCAGCAACCTCATCGTCTGTGAGGTCGGAAATATCAATGCAGTTTTCATAACCGGGTATACCGGCATCACGTGCGGCAGCGGAAACGGTTAGCGGATTGTCTCCCGATATAACCTTGATATTTACGCCTTGCTTTGTGAAATAGGTGAATGTATCATACGCTTCGGGGCGAACGGGATTAATGAGCGTGACAAGAGCCAACGGTACTACCCTTTCAGCTTCTGCTGCAATAAGTGATGAGGTTTGAGCGAACATAAGCACTCTTTTACCGTCATTTATATAAGGCTCGAGCGTCTTTTTATAAGATGGATAAAGTCCGCGAAGCACAAATTCCGGAGCACCGAGAACATATTTCTCACCTGCAGAAAAGGAGACAGCACTTGTCTTTGTTGCAGAAGTGAAAGGCACTACTTCAAGAGCTCTGCGTCCTATAGATCCGTTGAAATGCTCCTTTAAAGCTTTCATTGTTATATTATCCTCTGCCATATTGTAAACAAAATCGCGTACAAGAGGTACAACATCGATGTCACGGCGCAGAGGAACAATATCACTTACCAGCATTGAATTATCTGTTATAGTACCTGTTTTATCCACACAGAGAGTGTCAACTCTTGCAAGCGTCTCGATACATCCCAGGTCATGAACAAGAGTGTCTTTCTTTGCAAGCTTTATAACACTTACAGCAAGTGTTACATTAACAAGAAGATATAGACCTTCGGGAATCATACCGATTATTGCTGCTGCAGTCTGGGTTACGTTATCCTTGATACCAATACCAAGTGAATAATGGTGCCTGAGGATAAGTCCAAGGCCGAGCGGGATAATAAGAAAACCAATGATAATAATTAACTTTTTAAGGGAGAGCATCATTCCCTTCGTGTCTTTTTTCTTTGTTTTCTTAGCATCGAGTGTAAGTTTTGAGACAAATGAGTCTGCTCCGACCGCATCGAGCCTTGCATAGCAGCTTCCGCCGACTACGTAGCTTCCCGACAGCAATGTATCACCCGGACGCTTTGTGATCTCGTCTGCTTCACCGGTTACAAGAGCTTCGTTTACTTGTATTTCCCCTTTGAGAACAGTTCCGTCTGCACATATCTGATTACCGGTTCCAAGGATGATCACGTCGTCTATGACCAGCTTTTCGGTGGGTACACTGTGCTCCCTCGAATCTCTTATTACTTTGATATGAGGCTCAGTAAGAAGTGTCAGAGAGTCGAGCGTGCGCTTGGAGTTGATCTCCTGTACGATACCGATCATAAGGTTAACAAGAATTATGACCATGAAGGAAAGGTTGTTGAACGATCCTACGAGAATGAGTGCAAAGGCAATTATAAAGAAGAGAATATTAAAATAAGTAACTACATTGCTGTATATAATTTGTTTAACGGTTTTTGTCGGAGATTCTACAGGCTTGTTGTCCCATCCGCCGGCCATCCTCTCATTAACCTGAGCTGAGGTCAGTCCTCGGTCATATTCGGGTGACACCCTGTTTATATGAGAGCGTTCCGAGGTAAAACCGTGAGAGATTCGATTCATTAGGAAATCCTTTCAATATCAGTTAGCTGAATATCAGTTGAAGTAAGAGTTTTAAAAGCTCTATACAGTATAACTCATTTTTCGTCAAATGGCAAGAGCACCACTGAAATTTTTAAGCTTGGTGTTAAAATATTTCTTGTTCGTATTAAGTTCATCAAATTTTACCACTAATATTATGGTGCGAGTGAGACATAATATTAGCGAAGAGCTTGCGTGCTCTTCTTTAACAAGAAAAAGAGCAAGACGGTTTATGTTTTGCAAGGAAAGGTAATCAAAATGGCACAGAATAATAATAAGATCGTTGTTCCCGAAGCTAAGGCAGCAATGGAACAGTTTAAGCAGCAGGCGGCAAGTGAGGTCGGTGTTACACTTAATAACGGTTACAACGGCGAGCTCACATCCCGTCAGGCAGGTTCTATCGGCGGACAGATGGTCAAGAAGATGATCGAAAGCTACGAGAACAACCTCGCAAACAAATAAGCTTTTCTAAATTAAAAATAACGGATCCCCATGTGGGATCCGTTATTTTTAAAACAAATATTATTTAAGTTAGCTTGAAAAATTACTTGATGTCAACAGACTTACCGGTTTCAGCGGACTCGTAGATCGCATCCAGGATCTGCATGAGAATGCGACCGTCCTCGCCTGTTGCGCGGCAGGTTTCCTTACCCTGAGAAGCGTTAACGAAGCTCTTGATCTCATTTACAAAAGCATTCATGTCAAAGCCGGTATCGCCGGTAGGCTTGATGTTTACGTATCTGCCTGCCATGTCGGTGTAGAGCTCAACACCGGGATCAAGCTTGAGGCCTGCTTTTGTTCCGAAAAGCTCAACATTTCCGATATCTCTTTCAAGATTGAGGTTGAAGCTGGCTTCTACATTAAGCGTAAGACCGTTATCGAAGGTGACGAGCGCGGTAGCAAAGTCCTCTACGCTGTATTCGTACTCGGCAGTGCCTACAGGAGCCTCCCACGCATCGTCGCCTCCCTTTGCTCTGCGGCAGCCGAGGTTGTTGTATGTCTTACCGAATACGCAAACGGGCTTGGGACCGCCTGCGAGGTAGCGTGTGAGGTCGATTACATGAACACCGAGGTCGATGAGAGGACCGCCGCCGGAGTACCGCTTGTCACCGAACCAGCCGCCGGGGCATCCGTCGCGTCTGAGATATGTAGCCTTAGCAAAATAGATGTCGCCGAGAGCGCCGGAATCGCGGAACTGATTTACGATATCTGCATCCTTGCCGAAGCGGCGGACGAAACCGATCTGAAGAAGCTTGCCGGATTCCTTGGAAGCCGCGATCATTTCTTCAGCCTCAGCAGCGTTCATTGCCATAGGCTTTTCGCAGAGAACGTTTGCGCCGTCGCGGAGAGCTGCAACAGTTGCACCCTTATGAGCCGCGTTCCATGTGCAGACGCTTACACAATCGAGCTCTTCCTTCTCCATCATTTCGTTATAATCGGTGTAGGTTCTCTTGAAGCCGTACTGGGAAGCATAGTTTGCAAGCTTTTCTGCATCTATGTCGCAAGCTGCAACAAGCTCAACAATGCCGTCTCTTTCGAGCTCCTTATAGCCCTTCATGTGGAAGTGGCTGATGTTACCGGTACCGATGATACCAACTCTTATTTTACTCATGATATATACCTTTCTGCCGTAATGTGGCAAATAAATTATGATATAGTGACCTTTTTAACGGTGAGAGCCGCGATGTATTCCCTGACCGGATCAAGCACTCCCTTGGGTGGAGCTTTTTCTGTAAATGTGACAGTTTTTCCGAGGTTGAGGTACTTCGATGAACCAAGCTCGTGATAAGCCTCAAGGTCGATCCTTGTTACGTTTTTAAGACGGTTTGCAAGCTCTGCAATGGCTTTGTAGTGGGTGTCATTGTCGTTGATAGTGGGTATTATGGGACAACGTAGCACTATCTCAGTACCGTAGTCATTGATCAGTTCAAGATTCTTAAGGATCACGTCGGGGTAGACGCCGGTTGCCGCTTTGTGCTCTTCCCTGCCTGTTACCTTATAGTCAAAGAGAAAAACATCTATGTACGGGAGCGCTCTTCTAAGGACATCATCGGAATAGAATCCGCAGGTCTCGATAGCGGTATGAATACCTCTGTTTTTGGCTTCCTTTAAAAGCTCCACAGCAAAATCGCTCTGATACAGAGGCTCGCCTCCGGAAAGAGTCATTCCTCCGCCGCTTTCGTCATAGAACATAGCGTCGGATTCGACTTCCTTCATCACTTCTTCAACAGTCATGTCTTTTCCCGCGATCTGCAAAGAATCAGCAACACACTTTTCAATACATTCGCCGCACTTGGTACAGTTTTCGCGGTTATACACGTGAAAGCCGTCCACCATCGTATGACATCCGTTTTTGCAAATCGTACATCTGCCGCATCCGATACACTTTGTTGGTATAAACTCAATATCCGTTTCTCTTGAAAGACCTTCGGGATTGTGACACCACAGGCATCTGAGGGGACAGCCTTTTAAAAATACGTTTGTTCTTATGCCCGGACCGTCATGTATAGAAAAACGCTGTATATTAAAAACCTTACCTGTTATCATTCTATATTGTTCCTTCTTTTATTTACGTCTAAACTCAAAATATTTCGCGGGTAGCTGCGCTAATATGATCGCTGTGAATATGAGAGCACAGCCAATATACCCCTTTGTGGGAAGCCGCTCTCCGAGTATAACAGCTCCTGCAAGGGCTGCGAAAACAGATTCCATAGAAAGAGCGAGAGAAGCCGGAGTCGGATCCGCATACCTTTGACCGATCGCCTGTAAGGTGTATGCGATACCAACCGAACCGAAACCGCCGTAAGCCAAAGGAAGCCATGCAGACTTTACAGCTTCTACAGTAACTTCTTCAAAGATAAACATACACACGAGACTAATAACCGCCACGGTCGCAAACTGAATAAGCGAAAACCTCAGCGGATAAATGTTAGAGGCAAACTTATCTATAGCGAGTATATGTACTGCCCACAGAAATGCGGAAAGCATCACGAGAAGATCACCGAAGTTAAAAGCGGATGAGCCCTCGAAAGTCAGAAGATACATGCCGATCAATCCGATAACAACGGCGAGAGCTACATTAAGCGATGGAATCTTCTTTGCAAACAGCCCGAAGATCGGAACTATAAGTATGTAAAGACAGGTGATAAAGCCGGCTTTGCCGGAGTTACCCGAAAACTGTATGCCGAATTGCTGTAGAGCTGTGGCGCCGAACATGACAACGCCACAGAATATGCCGGAGAGCACCGTTCCGCGCATCTTCACTTTGTCATTTGCTTTTCTTTCGAGAAGAAGGACGGCGGGGGTAAGGAGCAGAACACCGAGGCAGAACCTGATCGCTGTATACGAAAAACCACCCAGGTATTCAGCTCCCGCGCTTTGAGCAGTAAATGCTACGCCCCAAATAAACGCTGTGATAAGGAGTATCGGGATACCTTTGATGTTATTTGCAGATCTGTTCAAAAGAGTCACTACCTTTATTTAACCGATTAACTCTTATAATTATAACATTATTCGAGCTTCAATTCAACAGTTTTGAAAAAATACATTAGCAAAGCTTTAATTAAAATATGAATTTTAGATTTAATTTTACCTTGACGGAGGTGATAGGATATGGTATAATAAAATATATGTTTTTATTAAGGAATGGTTTAAAAGTTTGAAAATAAAGTACGTTTATTGCGTACATCAGCTTTTTCAAACCCATTTGTGCCTTGCCGACAAAAGTCGGTCGGCATTTTTCTCAGCCTCAAGGCTGAGAAAAACCACACAAATCAAAGAAAGGCTTGTTCATAACTATGGGAAAAACACTTGCACAAAAAATCCTTGACGCTCACATCGTCGAAGGCGCTCCCGTAAAGGGCTCCGAGGTCGCTTTAAAGATCGACCAGACACTTACTCAGGATGCAACAGGAACCATGGCGTACCTCGAATTTGAGGCTATGGGTATTCCGAGGGTCAAAACTGAGCGCAGCGTGGCGTACATAGATCATAATACACTTCAGTCGGGCTTCGAAAATGCCGACGACCACAGATTTATCGGCTCTGTTGCAAAGAAGCACGGCATTTATTTCAGCCGTCCCGGTAACGGTATCTGCCACCAGGTACACCTTGAGAGATTCGGTATTCCCGGAAAGACTCTCATTGGCTCTGACAGCCATACTCCCACCTGCGGCGGTATCGGAATGATCGCTATAGGTGCCGGCGGACTTGACGTTGCTGTAGCAATGGGCGGCGGTGCTTACTACATCACTTATCCCGAGATCGTAGGCGTTAAGCTTACAGGTAAGCTTTCTCCTTGGGTTGCGGCTAAGGACGTTATCCTTGAGGTTCTCCGCATCCTCTCCGTAAAGGGCGGTGTCGGCAGGATCATCGAGTATTTCGGTGAAGGTGTATCTACCCTCTCCGTTCCCGAACGAGCTACTATCACTAACATGGGTGCTGAGCTCGGCGCGACAACCTCTATCTTCCCTTCCGATGAGATCACAAGATCCTTTATGAAGGCTCAGAAGCGTGATGCTGACTGGACAGCGCTTTCTGCTGATGAGGATGCTGAGTATGATAAGATCATCGAGATCGACCTTTCTACTCTCGTTCCTATGGCGGCATGCCCTCATTCTCCCGATAATGTAAAGACTCTTTCCGAAATCGGTAAGATCAAGATCGATCAGGTCTGCATCGGTTCCTGCACCAACAGCTCCCTTCTCGATATGCTGAAGGTTGCGTATATTCTTGACGGCAAGACAGTTCACCCTGATGTTTCACTTTCCATCGCCCCCGGATCCAAGCAGGTACTTAATATGATCTCCAAGAACGGCGCTCTTGCTAAGATGATCGACAGCGGTGCACGTATTCTTGGGTCTGCCTGCGGACCCTGTATCGGTATGGGTCAGTCTCCCAACTCCGGCGGTATCTCACTCCGTACCTTCAACCGTAACTTTGAAGGCAGAAGCGGTACCAAGGACGGACAGATATACCTCGTATCTCCCGAGGTTGCGGCATATTCAGCAATCGTCGGTTACCTTGCAGATCCCAGAGAGATCGGCGAAATGCCTGCGTTCACTCTTCCCGAGGTGTTCGATATCAACGATAATATGGTAACGCTCCCCGCGTGTGAGAGCTGTGCCGACAGCGTTGAGATCCTTCGCGGACCCAACATCAAGCCTTATCCCGAGACTTCACCTCTTGCTGACAGAATCGAGTGCTCCTGCTCTCTCAAGGTCGGTGACAACATCACAACTGACCATATAATGCCCGCAGGTGCCAAGATCCTTCCCCTTCGATCCAATATTCCCGCAATTTCAAAGCACTGCTTCACTGTTTGCGACCCCGACTTCCCTGCAAGAGCCGAAGCTATGGGTCAGAGCATCGTAGTAGGCGGAGCTAACTACGGTCAGGGATCTTCCCGTGAGCACGCCGCACTTGCTCCTCTCTATCTCGGAGTCAAGGCTGTTATCACCAAGTCCTTCGCACGTATTCACAAGGCTAACCTTGTAAATGCGGGTATCCTTCCCCTTACGTTCAAGGATGAAAAGGACTATGACCGCATCTATCAGGGTGACGTTCTCGTTATCGAGAATGCAAGAGAACAGATCAAGGCAGGAAGCGAGATCACAGTTCTCAACAAGAATACCGGCAAGCAATTCATTTGCGAGCTTGATGTTTCCGACAGACAGAAGGCTATGCTCTTCGCAGGCGGTCTTCTCGACTACGTAAAAGAAAATAACTGAAATTCAGGAGTTGTATAAATGGCTAAGATTCAGATGAAAACACCTCTCGTCGAAATGGACGGAGATGAAATGACCAGAGTTATCTGGAAGATGATAAAGGATATTCTTATTCTTCCCTACGTTGATCTCAAGAGTGAATACTACGATCTTGGTCTCGTTCACAGAAACGAGACTGATGACCAGGTTACGATCGATAGCGCTGAGGCAACTAAGAAGTACGGCGTTGCAGTTAAGTGCGCTACCATTACCCCCAATGCTCAGAGAGTTGAAGAGTACAACCTCAAGGAGATGTGGAAGAGCCCCAACGGTACTATCCGTGCGATCCTTGACGGAACCGTGTTCCGCAAGCCTATTCTCGTTGACGGTATAGTTCCCTACATCCCTACATGGACAAAGCCCATCACCATTGCACGTCACGCTTACGGTGATATCTACAAGAACACTGAGCTTCGCGTAGAAGCAGGAAGCAAGGCTGAGCTTGTTGTGACCGACAAGGACGGAAACGAGACACGCGCTCTCATCCACGATTTCAAGAACTCCGACGGTATCATTCAGGGCGTTCACAACCTTGATGACTCAATCGCTTCCTTCGCGCGTTCATGCTTCAACTTTGCACTTGATGCAAAGGAAGACCTTTGGTTCGCTTCCAAGGATACCATCTCCAAGACATATGACCACCGTTTCAAGGATATCTTTGCTGAGATATATGAAAACGAGTACAAGGCTAAGTTTGAAGAGGCCGGTATTGAATACTTCTACACACTCATTGATGACGTTATCGCAAGAATCATCCGTTCCGAGGGCGGAATCATCTGGGCTTGTAAGAACTACGACGGTGACGTTATGTCCGATATGCTGGCTACTGCTTACGGAAGCCTCGGACTTATGACCTCAGTTCTCGTTTCTCCCTCCGGTGTTTACGAGTATGAGGCGGCTCACGGTACTGTTACACGTCACTACTACAAGCACCTCGCAGGCGAGAAGACATCTACAAACCCCATCGCTACCATCTTTGCATGGACTGGCGCGCTCCGCAAGAGAGGCGAGCTTGACAATATTCCCGAGCTTTGTGAATTTGCTGACAAGCTTGAGGCGGCTTCTATCAAGACTATGGAAGATGGCGTAATGGACAAGAACCTTTCCCTTATCTCGAAGCTTGAGAATAAGAGAGTTGTTGACACAGAGACCTTCCTCCGCGAAATCGCTGCAAGAATTGCGTAAACAAAATTATAAAGATAGCACCCGCCAAACGGCGGGTGCTATCTTTATAAAGTCGTCATTATTAGTTGTTTACTATATATTTTGCCAACGCCGACAGCGCTATGCGCTCATTATCAATCAGCCTATCGCGAAAATAATCGCTGTCCTTAAGTTCTGCATGAGCAAGCTCTTCGCGAACTTTTTCAAGCGTGAGTAATATATATCTTAAATGTTTATCGTTCTGTTCTCTATAAAAATCATCAAGATCGGGTTTGGAAGCTTCATTTAAATCGATTTCACGCGCCATTTCAAGTCCACGAATATCGTTTAATAAATATTTTATGGCATATTCGAAATCACTTGTTTTCAAAGCCATATAATATTTTTCTTTCGTAGGAATACTAAAGTCCAAACCCATTAATTTTGCTTTATAATCATCAAGACTGTTTAACCCCATTAAAGCTGTTGCGCAGTCAGTTCCTCTTTCAAACAAAGGAATAATAGTACATTCAAGAAAATCAAATACTTCTTTAAGTAATTCATCTTCGTTTTCAACACTTAACCGGTTAAAATAAAATCTATCAAGATCAAGACCGAAGTCGCACGCTCTATATTCTTCCAAGAAAAACGTATTTTTGAGTGCGAACTTGTATTGGTTAGGTTGTTCACAAAGTGGACGTAATGAAAATCCAATATCTCTTATCTTGTTTTTACGGAAACGTCTGATTGTAAATGTCTGCCAAACATCTCCGATGACGCGTATAAAAGTGTCGCCTTTACGTTTAAAATCAAGATGTGTATATCTGTTTTTACATTCTTCAAAGTATTTTGTAAGCATGATATATCTCCGAATTATTACCTTTCTTTTATTATATAATACAGTAAAGTCTAATGTCAAGTGTGTATAAAAAATAAGCCAACATGCGTTGGCTTATTTTTTATATTATTCTTGTTCTCCGAGAAGCTCATTTTTCTCATCTTCTGTGATCTCTTTGTAGATATCCGGAGTACCCTCAAGGTCAAATTCCCATAGGGCTTCACCGCCTGCTGCTGCTTCGTCGAAGTATTTCTGGTGAACTCGCGTCATTACATCGTCCCAGATGGTACATGAGGGATTTGTTACGTAAGCGCTGAGGGACGAATTGATATCGTAACCGGTCCATACTGCTCCTACAAAATACGGTGTGTATCCTACGAAATATCTGTCGAAATCTGCACTGGTGGTACCTGTTTTGCCGGCAACATCAATGTTGTGCCGCAGTGTAACAGATGTACCGGTACCGTTTGACATAACGTCCATCATAACCTTTGTCATTGTTTTTGCGGTAGCCTCGCTGATGGCTGCCTCGGTGTAGTGAGTATTTTCAAGCACCTTATTGCCTGCGCTGTCAGTGACATAGAGATAAAGGTTGGGCGACTCATAGAGGCCGTTATTTGCGAAAATACTGTATGCTCCTGCCATCTCAAGGACGGTCATACCGTAGTTTAGCTGTCCCAGAGACAGCGCTGCGAGACCCTTGTCTGTTATCACAGAGCCGTTACTGAGTTCAAGACGCTCGATAAGGCTGTCACAGTGAAGCGTATTCTTCATGAAGTTGAAAGAAGTGTCAAGACCCATCTGCTGGAGAAGTCTCATGGGGACTGTGTTGACTGATACGCGAACAGCCTCGGTTACTGTAATATAGCCACGGTAATACGGAGGGTAGTTCATTGGGTAAGAAACCTCTTCGACCCACTCCCAGCTTGTTCCTGCGCCGTGTACGGTCTTCTTAGTCGTTATAGGCCAGTCATATACAGCGGATGTTGGAGTGATCAGGCCCATGTCCATGGCTGGTGCGTAGACTGAAATAGGCTTGATAGATGAACCTACAGGACGAACAGCTCCTGTAGCACGGTTGAGGATAAGGTTTCCGAGCTTCTGCCCTCTGCCGCCGACAAGTCCGAGAACATCACCGGTGTAGGGATCTGTGATGACCATGGCCGACTCCGGCTGCAGACCCTCCTGGGCCTTTGGCAGATTCTCTTCGTTTTCATAATAGTCCTCAAGTATATTCTGGATATCCGGATCCATGGGAATATAGATATTATATCCCGATGTATACAGCTTTGTGCTTGCGACTGCATATGTCCAGTCATTCTTTGCCATAAGATCCTCGATAACCTTAACGATAACTGAGTCAACGTACCAACTGTGGATTGTGAGAGATTCATCAATTTCAGTATCTTCAGTTTCATCCTCGCTGGCAAGCACTAAATCCTCCTTTAGTGCGGCAAGGTACTCAGATTCGGAAATGTAACCGTAATCATGCATTGTCATGAGAACGGTGGAACGACGCTTTTTATTACCATCTATTTCGATATTACCCTCAGCATCTGTAAATTCTGCTTCATCATGATATAAGGGCTCGTATTTTGATGGGTTCTTAACTATGGCGGCAAGAGAAGCACATTCAACAAGGCTCAACTCAGATACGTCCTTACCGAAGTATGTTTCAGCGGCAGTACGCACTCCGTAGCAGTTATTACCGAGATATACGATGTTGAGATACATCTCCAGTATCTCTTCCTTGCTGAGTTGTTTTTCAAGATTAAGAGCACGGAAGATCTCTTCTACTTTACGTTGGATCGTGAAATCGTCATCACCTGTAATGTTTTTGACGAGCTGCTGGGTGATAGTGGAGGCGCCGCGGAGCTCATCAAAACCGATGAAGTAGTTCGCCACTGCCTTACCCGTACCGATCCAGTCAACGCCGTTGTGTGACTCAAATCTGTGATCCTCGACAGCTATGAAAGCATTTTTCAGGTTTTCCGGGAAAGATTCATAGTCTGCCCAAAGGCTGTTTACAGAACCGTAAAGACGTTCTTCCTCAAGCTCTATCGGAGTTCCGTTTCGAATGAGTCTATCCTCGTGAGTCTCATAGTCCATGTAATAGATTCTGGTGGTGGTATCCTGATCCGCCATAATAAGCATGGATGGGTCGATCTCAAGATCAAGATTATTTTTTATATAGATCGCAAATACCGTTCCGATGATGACCCCGCATATGAGTCCTACAAGCAAAATCGTGAGAATTATATTTACGGCATAGGAGAGGATACGAAGAAGCACCCGACCGATAATACGAAGTACCTTTACGACCTGCTCCTTTGTAACTTTGCCGTTGCCTGCTGACGGAGCGGGAACTCTTTGATTATTTGTCATGTGAGTATTGCCCTTTCATACAGTGAGATGTAAGCTTGTACTATTGTATACCTATTTTTTGAATTTGTTGTTAACACGAATGAAATAATGCTGTAAAATTCTATGATTTTGGAAAAATAACAGCAATATCATTTAAAAACTACATTTTCGTTTCCGAGGATCTCTCGAAGCTCGTCAAGAATAAAGCTATTCACTGAGCAAGTTTTGATATTATCTTTCAAATACGCTTTTGTAGAGGCGTCAAAAAATATAACAGGAATATTCCCCTCATCGAAAATTGAAACGAAGCTTGAAGCTCGCTTGAATTGTGCAGAATCAGTACTTTTCACCTTCAAATAGAGCTTTGATGGTTTTTTTTGATTAGTTTGCGGAATTGGAGGTGCATCGGGTAGTTCTGCATTTGTTAAGATTGGGGTCGCGCTTCTCAGTATAAGCTTTACTTCGTTTTCATCCTTGACATTCACAGTGGCATCAATGAGTAAAACGTTCCCGACAGTCAGGAGATATCCGAATTCCTCGCAAGCTGTTGCGAAGCAGATGATCTCAATCTCGCCCCACTTATCCTCAACGGTAACAAAAGCCATATTATCGCCGTTGCGTGTAGTCTTGTTGGTTCTTGAATTGACTATTGCGGCAATTCTGACCTTTGAGCGATCATGGAGATTTAGAATAGGCTTCTCGATCTGTTCCGAGTTATCACTGAAAGTGTCAAATATATCTGATATTTTCACCGTTGACGTTCGCTCTATTGCTTTTGAATAATCATCAAGAATATGACCGGAGAGATATACTCCTGAGCACTCCTTCTCAAGTGCAAGCTTTTCGCGCGAAGTAAATTCAGGAATATCGGGAAAAACAGTTTTCCGAGTCGGTAATACATTCGGGTCAGCGAGGGAAAACATATCAATCTGTGTTTCGTCTGTCGCACTTCCGGAGGTGTCCAGAACATCCTCATATACGGCGAGCATCTGGCTCCTTTTGGCTCCGAGACCGTCGAGTGCTCCGGATTTAATAAGTGCTTCAAGCTGCTTTTTATTCATGTCACGCTTACACATGCGGTCAATGAAGTTATCAAAATCAGTAAAGCAACCACCGAGATTGCGTTCTGTTACCAATGAATCGACAAAGCCTTCGCCGATATTTCTTAAAGCAAGAAGCCCGTAGCGGATGTTTTGCCCTTGTACACAAAACCCTGCTTTACTTGAGTTTACATCCGGTGGAAGAATATGGACGCCGATTTTTTTACACTCTGCGTTATATTCGGCTATCTTTGCCGCTGAGCCGAAAACAGATGTGAGGAGCGCGGCATAATATTCGCGGGGATGATGTGCCTTGAGATATGCTGTACGGAATGACAGCACAGCATAAGCAGCAGCATGGGATTTGTTGAAGGCATAGTTAGCGAAGCTTACAATCTCGTTGAAAAGAGATGTAGCCGCTTCCCTGTCGCATCCACGTTCAACAGCTCCTGCTACGAATGCTTCCCTTTCGCTCAGCAGAACATCCGATTTTTTTTTGGATATCGCGCGTCTTACGATGTCGGCATGACCGAAGGAATAGCCTGCGATGCTTCTGAATATCTGCATGACCTGCTCTTGGTAAACGATACAACCGAAAGTAACATCAAGAATAGATGCAAGAGAGGGTATTTGGTATACGGTAGTGGACTTTCCGTGACGGGATTCTATATATCTTGGAATAGAATCCATGGGTCCCGGTCTATAGAGAGCTATTGCAGCAATAATATCGTTTATATTCTCAGGACGGAGCTGAGTGAGCATCTGTCTCATACCGCGTGACTCAAGCTGAAATACGCCGTCTGTCTGTCCCTGTGAGATAAGCTCATAGGTAGTCTTGTCAGAAATATCTACACAAGACAGATCGAACTCGGGCATACGTTCTTTTACTGCTGTCTCAGCATTGTGTATTATAGTGAGATAACGTAAAGCAAGAAAGTCGAATTTCAAAAGTCCCAGTTCAGCTATGGTATCCATATCAAACTGAGTGACCACAGAACCGCCGTTAACTGAAACGGGAACATAATCGGTTATTGGTCTGTCAGTTATAACGACACCTGCGGCGTGCGTCGATGCATGACGCGGCATTCCTTCCAGAGCCATTGCAGTATCAAGAAGCTTCTTTACCTTGAGATCACTTTTATACATATCAGCAAGGTCAGAGTTGTCCTCGATCGCATGTTCAATTGTAATACCGAGCTCCTGCGGAATTTCGCGGGCTACTTTGTCAACCTCTGAATAAGCCATTCCGAGAGCGCGTCCGACATCACGAACTGCGGCCCTTGCGGCTAGTGTACCAAAGGTGATGATCTGTACAGCATGGTCATCGCCGTACTTTTCCTTGACATAAGCTATTACCTCGTCGCGTCTGTCGTAACAAAAGTCTATATCAAAGTCCGGCATACTGATTCGCTCGGGGTTGAGAAATCTTTCGAAGAGAAGGTCAAACTTAATTGAGTCCACGTCGGTGATGCCCAACAGGTATGCAATAAGACTACCTGCTCCGGAGCCTCTTCCCGGGCCTACAGGTATATTGTGCCCTTTTGCATAATTGACAAAATCCCATACGATCAGATAATACTGGGCATAACCCATCTGGCAGATAACGGACAGTTCATATTCAAATCGTTCACGGTAAACGCTCTCGCTGTTCTCTTCCGTATAGACGATATGACCTTTGGCAAGGTGGGATTTCAGACCGTTCTCAGCAAGGCTGCGCAGGTAATCGTCAGGAGACATTCCGTTATCGGGAACGAATTTGGGAAGCTTGATCTTGCCGAATTCGAAATCAAGATTACACATATCGGCAATCTTTACCGTGTTTTCAAGAGCAGACTCATATTTTGAGAATAGGTTATACATTTCTGATGTGCTCTTATAGTAGAATTCATCTGTTTCGAATCCGACGGGTCGGCCGTCCGCGATGACGTTGTTTGTTTGGATGCACATAAGTATTGCTTGATTTTCTGCATCCTCTTTCTTTAAATAGTGTACGTCATTTGTTGCGACCATCGGTATACCTGTAGTTTTTGAAAGTTCAGCTATACCTCGGTTTACAGTGTCCTGCTCAGCTATACCGTGGTCCTGAAGTTCCAAATAGAAGTTGCCGCTCCCGAAGATCTTATTCATCATGATTGCGTGAGCTTCTGCGTCCTCATAATTCCCTGCCGTGATCGCGCGAGGGATATAACCGGCAAGGCACGCTGACAGCGCTATAAGCCCCTCAGAATGCTCGCGGAGCAGATCAAGGTCAACTCTTGGCTTTGAGTAAAAACCGTCTGTAAAGCCCTTGGAACACAGCGAGACGAGGTTTTTATAACCGGTCATGTCTTTGGCAAGCAGAACAAGGTGATAGCTGTGGGAATCGAGGTATCTGTCACGGTCTGTCATGCCTCGTCGTGCAAGATAGACCTCGCATCCTATAATGGGCTTGACTCCTGCTTTTTTGCAGGCTTTATAAAACTCAATAACACCGTACATTACACCGTGGTCGGTTATAGCTACCGCTGTATGGCCTGCTGCTGCGGCGGCTGACGGAATGTCGGCGATGCGGCAAGCACCGTCAAGGAGACTGTATTCTGAGTGCAAATGAAGATGTACGAATTCGCCTGACATTGTGCTTCCGCCTTTCTTTAAATATTTTGATTAAGTCTTGATTTCAGATCCTCTGCAGCAGAAATAAGCTTTTCAAGTCTATGCTTCATACCCGATTTTGTGATTGGAGGACTGCACTTTGATCCAAGCTCGCTGAGTGATGACTGAGGATTCTTTATTCTAAGCTCGGCAGCTTCAAAAAGCTCACCGGGGAGTGCTTCAAGCCCTCCGTGCTCACTTAAGAAGCTTATTGCATCAACATATTTCTGTGATGCGCTTATAGCTTTTTCGATGTTGGCTGTATCGCAGTTGACCTGTCGGTTGGCGTTATTGCGAATCTCCTTCATTATTTTCGAATTCATGACATCAAAAGCGGCTTTAGTAGCGCCTAAGTAAGCAAGAAGATCGCTGATCGTGTCGTTATCTTTAAAATAAAGGATCGGTCTTCCGCGGCGTGTAGAAAGCTTTGGTTCAAAGCCTGAGGCAATAAGTGCATCAGCTACTGCTTCTTGATCTGCACTGTCGCTGAAAACAAAGTCGAGATGATTTCTCTTTTCGGGGTCTGTAATGCTTCCGCAATGAATGAATGCAGCGGCAATAAACTCTTTGATACATTTTTCACACTTAACATGATCAAGTATCTCTCTGAGTGAGTTGACCCTCTTGATATTTTGACTTAAATAATCGCAGGTATCATAAAAGATACGTCTGCAGCATTTTTTCTTTATCTCAGCCTCTGTTAAAGTGTTTTTCAGTGAAGCAGAGTAAGATTTGAAATTATTTGACATATATTACTTCTGTCTCAATATCAATGCCATGCAGACACTTGATTTTTTTCTTTATTGTGTCGATGAGCTCAAGCACATCCTTAGAGGTTGCGTTTCCTTTGTTTATAACAAAGCCTGCGTGCTTTTCTGAAACCTGAGCGCCTCCTATGGTATATCCTTTGAGGCCTGCCTCGTCTATCATCTGTGCTGTATATTTGCCGGGATATCTTTTGAATGTACTTCCTGCACTCGGATAGTCAAGAGGCTGTTTTTCGATTCTGCGCTTTTTATAGTCATTCATTCGTTCGGTTATCAGTGAGATATCAGAAGGCACAAGTTCCATGACTGTTGATAATATGACCGCATTTTTCTCTGTGAAGACACTGTGTCTGTAAGCGAAGTCATGCTCATCTGCCTCTATCGTACATATCTCAAGAGTGTCGAGATCAAGATAAGTGCTTGAGCGAACGATATCCTTCATTTCTCCGCCGTAGGCACCTGCGTTCATGAATACCGCACCTCCAACGCTTCCGGGTATACCGTACAGACATTCCATTCCCGAAAGAGAGGCATCCTTCGCCAAAACCGCGCATCTGGTTAAGAGTGCACCGCATTCGGCGGTCATAATATTACCTTCGACCTTAACGGAGTTCATTCCCTCAGTAGAAATTATAAGTCCTTTATAGCCGCCGTCATCAAATAATATATTGCTTCCGTGACCGAGTATAAATACAGGAACATCGGTTTCAGCAGCACATCGGATAAGAAATTTAAGCTCGTCAGTATTATTCGGTATAGCAAACAGATCGGCGTTTCCTCCGATCTTAAATGATGAGTGAACAGAAAGGGGCTCGTTTTCCGAATACTTGATCTTATGAGCCGATGCTGAATCCAAAATCAGTTTGAGTTCTTTTATGCCGTTTGTCATATAACAGACCCTTTCGGAATTCTTCTTTAAATCAGATCTTCGATCTCACGAAGAGATGAAACGCGGTAGGTTACTCTTCTGCCTTCTGTACCAACGTTGCTTGGATCAAAATAAACGCAGTCAATATCTGCATTTATCGCCCCATCGATATCAGAACTGAGGGAGTCGCCTATCACGAGATAATTTTGCGTATTCATATCGCCTATGTCACTAAGGACATAACCGAAGTAGCTTTTGCTGGGTTTTTCGTATCCGACCTTTTCGGATACGTACATATTTGTTATGTATGGTTTGATCTCGGATGACTCGAGTCGTGCTGTTTGTACGCCATATAACCCATTTGTTATAATATATATTTTATAGCTTTGAGAAAGATTCTTTAACAAATCAGCAGCGCCTTCTATAAGATCGCAACCTAATGCGAGATTACGTGGATAAGCTTCCACAATGTTGGAAATAAGCTCTTTGGAAGCTTCGCGATCAAGCTCTTTGAACAGCTCTCGGAAGCGGAGCGACTTCAGCTCTTCTTTGGTTATCTCACATCGTTCGAGTCTCTTCCACATAAGATCATTTATTTCGTGATACAGCGGATAATGCTCCTCTGTGAACACAAATGGCTCCAATGCTGAAAGTGCAAGAAAAGCACGTCTTTCCGCTGCATTGAAATCAAAGAGAGTATTATCTGCATCGAAGAGAAGATATTTATACTTTTTATTCATGTCAGGTTTTGTGTTTTGCCTTTCAAAAGCATTTCTCCGGCGGCCGCCCTTTGCTTGTCAGTAACATCAATACCGCCGATAATACGTGATATTTCGTTGATTCGTTCATCATCTTCAAGAAGCTTTATCTTACTCTCGGCACGTCCTGAAACCTCGGTCTTGCTGATAAGGTAGTGATAGTCGGCTACCGATGCGATCTGCGGAGAGTGCGTTACACATATGACCTGTACCGATTTGGACAGCTTTTTGAGAAGAAGTCCGATCCTTTCTGAGGTACTGCCTGAAACACCGGCATCTATTTCATCAAATATTACAGTATCCGATGCTGTTTTCTTATTTATTGAGGACCTGAGAGCAAGCATAACGCGTGACATTTCGCCACCTGATGCGACCTTGGCAAGACTTACGGGAGCTTCACCCGGGTTTACCGATATCTTGAAATCAATAACATCGGCACCTTTTGATGTGAATTTAAACTTACCATTGTCTATGTCGGGTATGACCTCAATAGTAAACTTGACCTTTGGCATATCGAGATACCGAAGAGTCGATATAATGTCTTCTGATAAGGTTTTAGCCGCGCGTGATCTGCAGTCTCTTAGTTTATCTGCTGCAATTTTAGCTTCGGCGTACAGCCTTTTGATACGATCTTCGAGCTCACTTACAGCATCATCGGAATCTGTATATTTTTTGAGCTTGACCGAGGCATCATTTTTGAATTCCTTGATTTCAGCAATAGTAGAGCCGTACTTCTTTTTAAGCTTATCAAGAAGATTAAGCCTTGATTCAACTTGGTTGAGCTTTTCTGTAGGATCTCCCTCAAACCCAAGATCAAGAGCAGAATTCACTGTTTCGGCTATATCAACGATATCATATCTGTATTCCTCAAGTCTGCGGATCATATCGGGTGCACCGTCTACCATGTCGGAAATCTGAGACAGTGCCGCTGAAGCGCGTTCCAACAGATACGCTGCGGAATATCCTTTGTCATTCTGGAATAAAGCCTTGTAAACTATTTTTTTACTTTTGGTTATCTTTTCGGCTGATTTGATCTTAGAACGAAGCTTTTCAAGCTTTTCGTATTCATCATCTGCAGAAAGTCTGGCGTTTTCAATCTCCTTTATTTGATAGGAAAGAATATCCACCATCATACTCTTTTCCTTGAGATCCTCACGAAGGTTTGAAAGCTCTGCTTCAGTTTGCATCAATGAAGTGTACGATTTTTTATACTCGGCAAGAAGATCATGATCCTCTGCAAAATTATCGAGGATCGCAGTATACTCGTTCTTATCTGAAAGAAATACCTTTTCGTCTTGAGTATTGATACCGAGAAGCGCCCTTGAGGCTTCTTTTAAAACTGCTAATGTAACAGACCTTCCGTTTGCCTTTACGGTACTTCTTCCGTCAGCTGTTAGTGTTCTCGAAAGGAGAAGCTCTCCATTTTCATCCCGGTCTATTCCAAGAATGTCAAATACAGCTTCATCGTCTTTGCTTAACTGAAACAATGCCGATACTACAGCTTTATTCTCGCCGCTTCTGATAATATCCTTTGAGGTTTTTGAACCTGATATCATCTGGAGACAATCTATCATTACAGATTTTCCGGAGCCTGTTTCGCCCGTGACCACGGAAAAACCGTTTTCAAAGTCCACATCTATGTTTTTCGCAACGGCAGCGTTTGAAATATAAAGATTTTTCAGCATGACTTGACCTCCCTTCGATTATTGCCTATCAAATAATAAACATTATGAACCTGTCATCTCTTTGAATTTTTTAGTAAGGACTTCGGCAGCTTCTACAGTCTTTGTAACCATAATAATGCAGTCATCGCCGGCGACGCTTCCGATAATGTCGTTTTCACGGAAAGAATCAATTCTTGCTGCAACTGCGTTAGCCATACCGGGGTACGTCTTTATAACGATATTATTAAGAGAATATTCAACACTGCGGATGGAGCCGTCGATGGCCTTACTGTAGATATGTTTGCTGTCACTGTGACCTCCTCCGGGAACTATGTATTTATAGGTACCGTTTTCGGACATGACCTTTAGAAGCTTCAGCTCTCGAATATCTCTTGAAACTGTAGCCTGAGTTACGTCATAACCTGCAAGTCGAAGCTTGTCTATAAGCTCTTCCTGAGTCTCTATGTTGTAGTTTTCGACGATCTCGAGGATCTTATTGTGGCGTTTGATCTTCATTTTTAATCTCCGATCGGTAAATTATAATTTTGTGTTGAGTATATTAAGAAAGCTGTTATTCCTGAGACGTATTATCTTTGTTTTAGCGGTGGCTCTCTCGATGGAAATGACATCCCCGTCGAGTAATTTCTCAGCTTTATTTCCATCAACGGTGACATATACGGAATTTTCACTTACTGTTCCGATGTTTGATAACGAAACTGCGGAAGCTCCCGGTAAAATAACCGGACGATTTTTAAGTGAATGAGGACATATTGGAGTAAGACAGAAAGCATCGAGAGTCGGTGCAAGTATGGGACCTCCGGCAGACATGGAATATGCTGTGGAGCCGGTTGGAGTTGCAATAACGAGCCCGTCTGCTCTGCAATGCTGAATTACTGTACCGTCACATGAAATATCAAAAGTTAAAAGCTTTGCGACGGGTCCATTGGACAACACTATATCATTTAAAGCAGGCGGTGTACATACTGTGCTTCCATCGCGTCGCCTAATACGTGTGGAAAGCATCATACGCTCCTCAACTGAATATGCTCCTGACAAAACTTTGTCTATGAGATGAGTGTCTGCCTGTTCAAGCTCTGCAAGGTAGCCGACATGACCGAAGTTGATACCGAGTATCGGAATACTGTAGGCGCATATCTGCCGTGCCGCTCTGATAATAGAACCGTCTCCGCCGAGAACGACAGCTATGTCAATATCGGTAAGTGCGCTGCCCTGCGTGAGGAGCCGAGGCTTAATGTTCGGACAACGTGATGAGAACTCAGGCTTATTATCGTTAAATATATACACCTGGCGTTCTTCTGAGGAAAGCATTTCATATAGTGAGCAGATGTAATCTGCAGAAATGTTCTTTTCGAAGTTAATGATCAGGAGGATTTTATCTGTTCTTTTCATGACTTCTCCCGTACAGATATGTTATTTTTCTCGCGTCAACGCAGAAAGCTGACTCTTTGACAAACGGCACATTGGTTCCGAGGTGTTTTTTACAGCATACATGAGAAACTCTCTGTTTCCGTCGCCGCCTCTGATAGGTGATATAATAACACTTTTTACTTCAAAGCCAACGCTGACAGCAAAATCCGTTACACGTTCTATAGCATAAAGGTGATCTGTCGCTTTTTTTACAATTCCACCCTTCCCTATTGCTGCGCGTCCGCACTCGAACTGAGGCTTTATAAGTCCAATATATTCTCCGCCGTTTTCTAAGACAGCTGCTATCCCTTCAAGGACATAAGTCTGCGAAATGAACGAAAGATCAGCAACAGCAATTGAACATAGCTCTCCGAAAGTGTCATATCTTAGATCCCGAGCATTAAACTTTTCCATTGATACAACTCTGGGGTCACATTTGAGCGTATTCACGAGCTGATCTGTGCCTGAATCTACTGCGTATACTCTTTTAGCTCCGTGCTTTAAAAGGCAATCGGTGAAGCCTCCTGTAGATGCTCCAATGTCAGCGCATACTTTATCTTTTACATCGACCTTGAAGGCATCAAGTGCACCTTTGAGCTTCAGTCCTCCGCGGCTGACATAGGGATTTGCCGAATCATCAACAGAGACAATGTGCTCTGCTGTCTCATCAATCTCAAATGAAGGCTTCTTGACTATCTTGCCGTCAACAGTAACACAGCCTTCATCGATAAGAGATTTTGCTTTTGATCTCGAGATGCAATTGTTTTGGCTGAGATAATAGTCAAGTCTCATTTTAGTTTTTTCTTGACATAAGCCACACAGCAAGCTGCGCGGGTACGTCACTATCGGGAAATTCAGAGATCGCTTCGACAGCACGTCTTGTTACGGCATCCTCTTCTACAACTGCTTCATCAAGAGACATATAAGAGAGGGCTGTCTTTTTATCATTTTTAGCATCACTGCCTACAGGCTTGCCGAGGGTTTCGCTGTCGCTTGTAACGTCAAGAATATCATCGTGTATCTGGAATGCAAGTCCCAAAGCTTCAGCATATTTGGATATTGCTGAGACAGTATTGGCTTCCGGATCGTCGGTAGCGGCATAAAGTCCAAGCAAGCAGGCGGCTTTTATAAGCGCCCCTGTTTTGAGTGCATGGAGATGCTTGAGCTCCTCATAACTTGCTACGGATTCAGCGAGATCTATCTCCTGACCGCCGCACATACCGAGATGCCCTGCAAGCATGGCAAGAGATTTTACCGCAAGTCTGACAGATCTGTCTGAAACGTATGTATTCGAAGCGCATACATCAAAAGCCATTGTAAGAAGCGAATCACCTGCGAGAAGAGCGGTAGCCTCGCCGTATTGTTTATGGCACGAGGGCTTGCCGCGACGCATATCGTCATTATCCATTGCAGGAAGATCATCGTGAATAAGCGAATAAGCGTGGATCATTTCGAGAGCACAGGCGAATGGCATGGCCTGTTCGACTGTACCACCGAACATTTCAGCAAAGCTTACCGTAAGAAAAGCACGTATACGCTTTCCTCCGCCGAGCAGTGAATACTGCATAGCCTCTGCAAGCTCGCCTGTAGTGCCTTCGAAGTATTTCTTTAACATTGTCTCAACAGAGGCGGCAACCTCTGTGAGCTTTATTTGAATGTTTACAAACATATTAATCTCCATTCAGCCTACGGCTGCACAAAAAAATAATGAAACAAACACGTGTCTGCGCAGCAGACAAAAATCGGACTTTTGATTTTTAGTGTTTGTTTGCGCGTGAAATCGCTGTAGTTTCAGTTAAAACTATTT
>JAFUPK010000082.1 GCA_017481265.1 Clostridia bacterium | reverse complement strand
GCTGAATTTGCCGCAATGCTCACAAGATTCATGGATTATGTGAAATAACAATAATTCCGACCGTTCCGGTCGGAATTATTGTTATTTCTTCTTCTTTTTCTCGGCTTTACGTCTTTCGCGCTCACGGTCACGTTCGATCTCTTCCTCATCAAGAGTCGGTATGAATCTTTCGGCAAATTTTTTTGCCTTTGAGTTTTTACCGCGGTGCTTAATGTATACGTACCCGATGATACTGAAGATAAACGCGCCGATAAAGTTTACGAACAGATCCTCCATGGTATCGCGCAGTCCAACGTCGATGTAGCCGTTTATCACGACTTCACCGTTTATGACGGTCTCTTTGATCCCCGATACAGTCACAGCGGCACCGTCTTTAGCTTCATTCAGAAGAGTAGAGGTGATCTCGGAAATAATGGTATCCTTTTGTGTGTCTGTTCCGAGAAGCGCATCGGCTGTGAACTCAAAGAACTCCCAAAAAACGCCCACTGTCATGGAAAAACAGAACGCAACGACTGCCACATACACGGGAGAAAGGTTGAACTTTATCTTGTCATTCTGGTTAATGATGTCCACAAGTGCAAAACCGAGAGCGGCGCAGAGAAATCCCCAGGTGGAGTGAAGCATAAGATCCCAGTGTGGGTAGCTCATGTAATAGTTGCCGAGCTCTCCGAGTATTTCCGCACAGAAGATAAAGAACAGTACGATGATCTCAAGAGTCTCGGGGAGCTTTACGTTGAATGTGCGCTTTATAATAGCCGGAACTGAGAAAAGGCACAGTGTCATAAGGCATATAAATGCGCTGTTCAGGTTTCCGAGCATAAGGGAACGGACAAGGATACCTATTACAAACACAGCAAGAACAGTATTGACGATAAAGACCTTCCTTGATCTGCCTTGAGCGAGTCTTCTTTTAATATTATTTGTATCGTTTTTCATATTTTAATGTAGGTCAGCTTCTTCTGTATTATCGTATAGTATCTCTGTCTCGTTAACAGTAGAGGGAAGTACCATCCTGATAGCATTATTCAGATTTTTAATGCTCACCTTTCCGTCTGTGTCACACCTTTCTCCGTCAAGAGACCATGTGAGCGGATTTTCGGTCACGATCTCAGCAGAACGGAGAGAATCAAATATTATCATGTCCGTGTTATAATTTTTAGTCAAAAGCGCGTTTATGCACTTATTGAGCTCCACTATATTTTTGGGATTTTTAATAAGCATAAGCTCAAAGCGACCGTCGTTCATGGTAACGAGCCTCTTATCAAGAGAGATCACTCCGCCCACGGAGGTACTGTTTGCGATGGCACCGAAAATGAATTCTCCCTCATGCACGGTTCCGTTATCGGTAACGATTCGGGCGTATTCTCCCTTTATTGTGGGAAGATCCTTCATTCCCTCAAGCACATAGGCCAGGTGTCCGAGAGTATTCTTGATCTCCTGAGGGGTTGAATAGGAGGCTTTGGTAAACGCTCCGAAGGAAGCAACGTATGAAAAGAATCTGTTGTCAAACTTACCGATATCAATTGTACGTGTAACACCTGTGACGATATCGGAGGCGGCCTTTTTCATGTCCTTTGACAGCTTAAGCGTTGAGCCGAAGTCATTCGTGCTTCCTGCGGGAATATATCCGATGGGGATGTGCTTTTTTGAACTGATCATTCCCGCAAAGACTTCATTCAAGGTACCGTCTCCGCCGGCGCATATGACCATATCGTAGCTATCGGAAATATATGAGCACATATCTCTCGCGTGCCCGCTGTATCGCGTTATCTCGACGGTTACGGTCATATCATGCTCTGAAAGAATGTCCACTATATCGAAAAGACAGGTCTTGACCTTAGTTTTTCCGGCACGTGGATTTATTATTAAAAGAACATTTTTCATAATTCTTGCAGCCTTTCTTTAATAAAAACCTGCTTTAATGAAATCCTGCCGAAACAGATGCGCTCCGCGTCGGCAGGGAAAACATTATCATTTAACAAGGTGTCTCTTGATCTTTCTTGCACTGGTCTTTTCAAACTCGGAGCTTCTGATCTCAATACGAAGCACGCGCTTGAAGGAGGGGAGCTTCTTGTTCATAGCTCCGATGGAATGCTCAAGGGAACGTCTTACAGTTGCTTCGTCTGTGCCTTCAGGGAACTTTGTCATATCGGGGAATACAATAGCGGTAAGCTCTATCTTTCCGCCGTCCTCGCCTCTGCCGACTACAACACATTCAGCGATCTGTTCGATGTGTGAGAGATATTCTTCGATCTCCTCGGGGAATACATTTTTTCCGTTTTCGAGGACAATAACGGATTTTTGTCTGCCTGTAATAAAGAGATATCCGTCATCATCAAGGTAACCTACGTCGCCTGTACGGAACCAGCCATCCTCGGTGAACGCTTCGGCATTTGCTTCGTCATTGTCATAATATCCGAGCATTACGTTATCACCCTTGACCTGTATCTCACCGCCGTAATATCCGCGCTCGTTTTCGCTGCCGTTTTCTGGGTCAATGCGGATCTCACAGCAGGGCACTGCAAGTCCTACAGAGCCGTACTTTCTCGCGTAGTAGGGAGTTACAGCCGCAAGGGGTGAGCATTCAGTAATTCCGTATCCTTCGTAAACGGAGATTCCGAAGTTTTCAAAAGCCTCGATCATGAGAGGATCAAGAGCAGCACCGCCGCAAATTACCTTTTCAAGACGTCCGCCGAAGGCATCCAGCACCTCTGCAAACACCTTGCGTCTTATGTCGATCTTTGCCGCCTTCATGGTACCTGATGCAATGATACCGAGCTTGAGCACATTTTCTTTGCCCTTCTTCTTTGCTTCAGCCCAGATCTTCTTATGCATCGTGTAAACAAATAGCGGTACAAGAACGAGACCGGTAGGCTTGAATAGCTTGAAGTTCTTGATAACATGGCTGAGAGAGTCGTTTATGCAGATGTGCATTCCGTAAGCGATCGCCGCGATAGTGCACATAAGCTCATAGGTGTGATGCATGGGGAGAACAGACACGATGGTATCTGTAGGTTTAAAATCAACAGTTTCGCAAGCCGCCATAGCCACAGAGAAGATGTTCTTCTGAGAGAGCATGACACACTTACTGCTGCCTGTTGTACCTGAAGTAAAGAGAAATTCCGCAAGCTCATTTTCTCTGCCGGAAAGGTCGGGGTAATCAAATCCTGCCTCAACAGAGGGAAGACCGATCTCGCAAAGCTTGCTGAAGGAAATTACAGAATACTTCTTGGTATCTCCCGCAAAGGGAATATAGATAGACAAACGGGATGTTGTCTCACGAAGCTTGTTCATCGTATTCTCAAGTGAGGGGGCATAGGTGATACCGTCTGCCTCTACCCAATCAAGAAATTTTTCGATCTCAGAGGGTGCAAGCTCGCGGTCCATGGGGATGGCAACACCGCCGATCGAAAGAATAGCAAGATACATACATACCCACTCGGGAGAGGTCTCGCCCATGATAGCGATACGCTTACCCGCATATCCGAGAGACGTAAGTCCCGCAGCGGCAGATTTTATCATGCTACCGAACTCGGCGTATGTAATATCGCAAAGTCTGTGATCAAATGTGAAATAAGAGAAGAGCACCTTGTCTCCTCGGTTTTCTACAGAGCGTGCAAGCTCAGATGCGCAGGAGACATAGTCATATATTCTGTCGCACTTCTGTTTTTTATGGATCTTAACCTTAACCTTCTTACTCATTCAGACCTCCGTATGATGTCCTGATTATTATATACATATCTATCTTATAATAACACATTTTGAGTGCTTTGTCAATGTGAAAAATATGTTTTGGACAGTAAAAGAACGGAGTTATTGCAAAAAGGAAATTAAGCGGAAATGCAGGGTATAAATCTGAGCTTTTAAAAGAAAAACGGTTGACATATTTATACCTTGCAAGTATAATTAGGTTTAGAGATGCACGGAGATTTACAGCCTTGTGTAATGTGAAGTGTAACGTGCACTTGCTTGGCTTTTTCTTGATAATAAAGCTGAAGGGAGAATTGTGAGAAGAGAAGAAAAGCTATCTTCCCGAAGTTTTGTTTCGTTAATATTTGTGTAGCCGAAGGCTGAAGGGAGATTATGATGATAAAATTCAACAGAGAACAGCTCAGAGACAAGATACACGCCTGCTTTATCGGAAAAAATATAGGCGGAACTATGGGCGCACCTTACGAAGGCAGCCGTGAGATCCACGATATAAAGGGGTACGCTACACCTCCGGGACGTCCGCTTCCCAATGACGACCTCGATCTTCAGCTCGTATGGCTCCGTGCCATTGCAGAGCACGGACGTGATATTGATTCCAAGATCCTTGGCGAATACTGGACGAATTTCGTAGGCCCCCACTGGAACGAATACGGAAACTGCAAGGCAAATATGCGTGCAGGACTTATCCCTCCGTTATCGGGAAGCGTCAATAACGATGACTGGAAGCACTCTAACGGAGCGTGGATCCGTACGGAGATCTGGGCTTGCACAAATCCCGGACTCCCCGACAGAGCTATAAGATATGCCTTTGAAGACGCTTCTGTGGATCACGGCTTTGCAGAGGGAACTACCTCCGCAATATTTATCGCAGCTATTGAGAGCGCCGCGTTTATAATAAACGATATTCGTACTCTTATTAACATCGGTCTATCAAAGATCCCCGAGGATTGCCGCGTTGCAAGAAGCGTAAAGATTGTGCTTGACTGCTACGACAACGGTATTGACTGGGTTACTGCAAGAAACCGAGTTGTTGAGGACAGCGCGGACCTTGGCTGGTTCCAGGCTCCCGCAAATATAGCCTTTACCGTCCTCGGACTTGTGTACGGCGAGGGTGATTTTAAAAAATCAATGATCCTCGCTATAAACTGCGGTGACGATACGGACTGCACGGGTGCGACCCTCGGCTCTATCCTCGGTATCATCGGAGGAACAGCAGTTATCCCGGACGACTGGCGTGAATACATAGGTGATGACATCGTGACGGTTGCCGTAATCCGCGGAACGGGATGCTTCCTACCCGCAACATCGAGTGCCCTTACGGACTGCATTATGCGCCTTATTCCCGTTATGACCTGTCCCACACTTGAACTTCTTGCCGCAGGGAAAGAACATATCAGAATTACTGACGGAGAGGACGATTTCTCGGCGGTAAGTGCAGAGTCCTTCTGCGGAAGGGACTTCTGCGAGGAGATGTTCAGAAGAAGTGAGTATTCCTTCACGGTATCGTCGCCCTTTGCACCTGTCCTCGTGGAGTTTGACCGCGAGCCCGTTATAAGTGAAGGAGCTTCCTTATCTTGTCGTATCTCAGTTCTTCCAAATACCGGAGACTATTTCGATATGCGTGACGAGTTTGAACTCCATTGGTACTTACCCGAGGGATGGAAGGTTGAAGGAAGACGCACCCTATTCGGAAACGGCTGGAACGGCGGTAACGGTTATCCCATGCAGGGCGCAACTGCCGATGTTACGATTATTGCAGGCGAGAAAGTCGAGCCCATCAACCGCTTCGTGCTTGAAGTCCGCCGCATCGGACACGCAATGCCCACTATTGTGCCGATGACTATACTTTCATAATGTCAACTATCCACAGAAAAGCATATTTCAATGTGCATTTCTGTGGATTTTTTGCCATTTCGAGAAGAATAATAAAAAAATCGACAAATTTTTTAAAAATCTTTCAAAAACCCCTTGAAGTTCACGTGAACTTGTGATATAATCATAGTACCACAAGAGAAGGAGGTGCGACAATGCCGCAAAAGCTTGTACCCGGGACGGTAATGCCGTACGCAGATATACCCGGCGGAATGTTCTCTTTGTTCCGCCCAATGATAGAGGCCGCCGATGGACTCACCTTAGGTCAGGTGTCCGCCATAACAGGACTTGAATACTCAACCATTCAGAACTGGGTGAAACGAGGGTTTGTCGACCACCCCGTAAAGAAAAAGTATTACGAGAGGCAGCTTGCGAGAATACTTATCATTTCATCACTTCGCGATGCAATGAGCATTGACCGCATTGCAGAGCTGCTTTCTATGGTGAACGGAGATGTTTTCGATGTGTCAGATGACATAATCCCCGAAGGAAAGCTGTACGATTATTTGTGTGAGACCGTCAGGCGGATGGATTCCCGCGGAATATCCGAAGAGGAAACGGGACGCATCATAGGAGAGGTTACTGCCGAATACACAGGTCCTTCCGCCGATAGCGTGCACCGCCTCAGGCTTGCGCTTTTCGTAATGGTCTGCGCATACGTTTCAGCGGAACTTAAAAGGGAAGCGGAGCTTTACTTCCTGCAGCTCAAAGAGGGCAGGAAAGATGAGTAATTATTATACTGCAAATAAAGAAAGGTCAGGTTACATATATGGAACTTCTAAGTAATTGGTGGAGTTCTCTTTCAACTCTCGGTCAGCTTTTTGCAACGGCGGCCATCCCGGCTACGGTCATCATGCTGCTGCAGACTGTGCTTCTGCTTTTAGGTATAGGCGGTCAGTTTGCAGGTGACACCGCTGAGGATATTGACGCCGACATCGGAAATGACGAGACAGACCACTTTGATTTTGACGATGGGGCAGATCACTTCGACGGTGTTCGTCTCTTTACCGTACGCGGTATTGTTGCCATGTTTGCTGTAGGCGGCTGGCTCGGTGTTGCTATGTGCGACCTCGGTGTAAATAACGCTGTAGCCGTTGCCGTAGCTTTAGCAGGCGGAATCGGCGCGCTCCTTGCCGCGGCATACATAATCAAAGCATCTCTCCGTCTTCAGGAGAACGGAAATCTCAGCACAAAAAACGCCGTTGCACACACCGCCACCGTGTATATTCCGATCCCGCCTATGAGAGAGGGTACGGGTAAGGTAACTATGAATCTTCAGGAAAGATTCGTTGAGCTTGATGCTCTTACAGACCACGAGGAAAAGATCCCCACGGGCGCTACAGTTCAGATAGTAGCGGTCAACGATAAAAACGAAGTAATCGTACGCCCATTTATTAAAAAATAATTTCCGCAGATAATATATGCGGAGAATATAAAAATTTCAAGGAGGAAATCTCATGACACCCACATTAGTAATCGCCCTGACAGTAATAGGAGTATTCCTTTTTACGATGCTCCTCGTTGTACTCACAAGGTACCGCAGATGTCCGTCGGATAAGGTTCTTGTTATCTACGGTAAGGTCGGCACGAACAAGGATGGCACCACGCGAAGCGCAAAATGTATCCACGGCGGCGCGTCCTTCATTTGGCCTATTATCCAGTCCTATCAGTACCTTGATCTGACACCCATGTCAATCAACGTGGATCTGACTAACGCGCTGTCACACCAGAATATCCGTGTTGACGTTCCGTCCCGCTTTACAGTCGGTATCTCAGTTGAGCCCGGTGTAATGCAAAATGCGGCTGAGAGACTTCTCGGACTACAGCTTTCCGAGATACAGGAGCTTGCTAAGGACATCATCTTCGGTCAGCTCCGTCTCGTTATCGCGACCATGGATATCGAGGAGATCAACACAGACCGCGATAAGTTCCTTGAGGCAGTTTCTCACAACGTGGAGACTGAGCTTAAGAAGATCGGTCTCCGTCTCATCAACGTAAACGTAACCGACATCACCGACGAGTCGGGATATATCGAAGCTCTCGGTAAGGAAGCAGCGGCTAAGGCTATAAACGATGCCAAGAAGTCCGTTGCCGAAAAGAACCGTGACGGTTCTATCGGTGAGGCAAGTGCTCTTAAGGACCAGCGTATCAGCGTGGCTGAGTCAAACGCTACCGCTATTGCAGGTGAAAACGAATCCAAAGCTCAGATAGCACAGTCCGATGCTATAAGACGAGAGAAGGAAGCAGAGGCACAAAGACGTGCTATCGCCGCTGAGAAGATCGCGGCTGCTAAGGCTCTCGAGGAGGCGTATGCGGCTGAACAGCAGGCAGAACAGGCACGTGCAGACCGTGAGTTCGCAACAAAGCAGGCGGATATTATCATCGCGGCTAAGATCGAGAAGGAACGCCGCGAGCTTGCCGCAGAAGCAGAGGCTGAGGAAAAACGCCGTCGTGCAAAGGGTGAAGCGGATGCTATTTTCGCAACTATGGAAGCACAGGCACGCGGTATGCAGGAGATACTTGCAAAGCAGGCTGAGGGTTACAGCCGTATCGTAGAAGCTGCAGGCGGCGACACCAATGCCGCTATACAGATGATGCTCGTAGACAAGATCGAGGAGCTCACGAAGATCCAGGTTGAGGCTATCAAGAACCTCCAGATCGACAAGATCACCGTTTGGGATTCCATGAGCGGTGACGGCGGTTCATCCACTACAGCAAACTTTCTTTCGGGAATCATGAAGTCCATTCCCCCGATGAGTGAGACTATGAAGATGGCTGGCATACAGCTTCCCGAATTTCTCGGAAAACCTATTGAAGAGAAAACCGAAGTAAGTGAAGTTAAAGAAATCTGAGGAATTAAGCAATGAAAACGCTCGTATGGTATGTAATTTCAAGTGCAGCAACGCTGATTTCATTAGCTGTATTTTCTGATCATATTGCCATTACGAAGGTCTCTGCAGGTATTCTGATCATGGCTATCGTTTCAACTGTTATAGCCATCAGCATGAAAGAGAGTGATGCCTCCGGTATGAATACGGTGGGACTTTCAGATAATGAAAGGTCTGACTGTGCGCGGACAATTTCACGTTCGATCATGGCTGCTATACCGCTGTATTTTCCCCTTGTGTTCTTCTTTGGTGACGGACTCAGGCTTGTGATCGGACTTGCGATCGCGATCGGAAGCATCGTAGTCGGTGCGGTAGTGTTCCGCGTAAGATTCGGTGATTTGATCAAGTCGCGACAGGAAAACGAAAAGCTTGAGCTTGAAGCGGCGAAAAAACGAGAAGAAGAGGGAAGATTATAAGATAATAAAAAACCTATATCCGCAGGCAACTGCGGATATAGGCATAGTATAGGTCGTGAAATTTGAATATGAAAGAAAAACTAAAAGATCTCATACATAGCAAATACTTTATTCCGATCCTTTGCTGTATTCCGCTGGCGGCGCTTGTGCTTGCAATAGTTTTTCCCATACTGTGGTATCTGTTCCTCGGTGAGCTTTCGTTTATGCTTTTGGACCTTATAAAGCTCCATTGGAGGGCGTTTCTGGCGATTCCCGGCGTTATCCTCGGCTTTTTTGCTGTCATAAGATACGTGCTTCCCGTGGTGATATACTTTTTCGGCAGAATCGGTATGTATATATCTCTTTGGATTCTGTGCCTAAAAAAAGGCTACAGGCTTAAGCTTTGCCGTGCGCCCTTTGCGTCTCTTACAGGAGTACACGAAAAGCCCGACTTTACGGTAACGACGACAAAAGAGAAAATAGCAGTACATATCGTGGATTTTGTGTTCCGCTTCCGCAGAGTTGTACTTTTCAGCGCTGACGGAGGGTATCACGTGATTCCCACAACGTCTACGGGAGCAACTCTTGTAGGTGCCGCGCTTGGATCTGTATTTTCGGATGAGCCGGTGGAGCTTACAAATCAGAAAAAGGTACTTTTGAACATAGCCTACGCAAGAAAAGGGAAAATCCCCGATTTTTTGGGAGATAAAAAGATGCGTCATATCGTTATGATGCAGACAAATCCCGTTGATGCACGGTTTGACAGCGGAACGGAGAATTATGAGATATGCTCGGGAAAGAAGGTAGGAAGCGCTACGTTCTATTATTTAAAAAGACTGAAAAAAGAATTGAGAAAGTAGTAAAACCCTTCGGAATTTCCGAAGGGTTTTACTATTTAAGGAGTCTTACGTCACATAGTCCACAAATCTTTCGAGGATCTCGGCATATTCCGCACGGGTGAGCTCTGCTGCGGGACGGAGTGTGTTGTCGGGGTAACCTTCGATGATGCCTGCGCCGACTGCCCAGTTCCAAGCATCTGCCCAGATGTGGGATTCTCCCATATAGTACATATCAGCGTAAAGATTAGCTGAAGTAAGCTTATCCAAATAGTCGATATTAACGGTTCCGTCGGGATAGAACAGCGAGCTGTCCTCATCAATCTTCGGAATCTTATCATTATCAGCAAAAGAATCAGTTGTGCTATCGACAGACACTTCCTTCTTAAGGTATTCGGTAGTATATAGATACAGAGCAACTACTATATCTGTACGCGAAGCAGGGAACGCAATATTTTGGAATTTATTATAATTGGCAAGAATAAAAAAGTGATATTCATCAGCATCTTCATTTTCCAAAATCGATTTAGCCTCGGCAAGCGGTCTTATCTTACTGCCTGCTCTGAAAGCAGGCGAATTCGGTACCGTACCATAATTATCTGCTTTCACAAGAGCCATACCGTTTTCGGCTGCCCACAGAACTGCATCGCAGAACCACTTTCCACTATATGGAATATAGCCTGATGTTGTGCCGAAAAATTCCATACGAAAAGAGTCACGAAGAGTGCCCATATAATCAAAGCTCGGCACTACCTCAGGCTCTCCTGCAAGGCGGTAGAGCGTCATCAAAAGCTCGGTTGTACGGAGATTATCTTCAGGATCGAAGTATGTACCTGCAACCTTACCCTCGACCATGCCCTTTTCGGTAAGAGACATTATGCTGTCGTACGCCCAGTGATCTTTCGGCACATCCTTATAATCGGGAACTGCACCGAGCACAGTCATGGGAAGAACCATACAAAGCGCAAGGATCAGAGATAGTGTTGCTTTTATTACAGTTTTCATTACTATTTCCCCTTTCTTAATTATTTAAGAAGATTATTTTCTGTAGTTGGAGGAACAACAGTGAGTTCGGCACCGAATGAACACATTTCCGTTGCACTTTCACCGGTAGAAAGAACCTTAGCACTTAATACACTGACGTCTCCGGAAACATTTACTTTTTCGTTTGCTTTTGTTACCGAAAGGTCGCCTGTTCCAATACCCTTGAAAGTGATACCTTCGGTTTCACCGGCATTAAATGCTACGTCATACTCCATTGCGTTACCCTGTATGTCAATTGCACCTGTTTCTGCTATTACCATTCGGTCGATATTAGTACCTTTAGCTCCGATATAGGAGGTTCTTGTCAACACATGGCAATCGGTTTCATCACCGGCAGATATGAAAGTGTATTCATCACTTTTTTCTACGGTCAGAATATAACTCAGCTTATCATAATCAGCTCCATGTGCGGCAATAGCCTTTCTGCGAAGCTCCATATTACCTGAGAATGAGTTTGTTTCATAATCGTAGATCAACCGTTCCCCATCGCTGTTTACAACGGCAAAGTCGGAATCTGTTTCAATGTACAGTGTGCTTACATCATCACCGACTATCGGATCTGCAGAACGGAGCCCTACGTGTCCTATTAAGTAATACAAATCCCAATCGTTATACGGTCCGTCAAGATCAAAATCACCGTACATATCTAAAACATCATTCAATGTGAGATAACCTATAAGGTTGATCTCGGAATTTTCCCCAGCCGATGCAAATCTTATTTCAGGCGTGGAACCTCTATTATCAACTTTAATTATTCCTTCACTTAGGCCATTACTGTCATATACTTGAATAAGGAAAAAGTTTGAATTATACACAATAACGTCATGCGCTACAACTGCGTGGTTGCCATTTCCAGTTATACCATTATGGTGTAATTCAATAACGCACATACCTTCATTTAGCACAACATCTTTAATTTCAAACATCATTTCCACTAAATCAATGTTGGTGGTAGGAATTGCGAATCCAAGCAAGAACTGTAACGTCTGGTAGTAATTTAACATACTTTCGAATGCAAGATTATCTTTTGGTAAACCGATGTCATGGATCGTAGCGGCATTACTTACACGGTTTTCGTTTACATTAAGATGTCCGATCTTGTCAAACATTACAGTAAGTGCCATACCATAGCATGATCCATTCCACTCTTTGTTAATCCTTTCAGTTACAAAAGTGTCCCAAGTTGACGGTAAAACATTATTTGCTACGGCTCTTTGTCTAAGATACTCTAAATCAGCATTGACAAGAAAGTATTTACCGATAGTGTTGGAATGGAAGTTTGCCCCAGCATTAGTAAAGCTATAAGTATCACGAGCAAAATTTAATCTTTCAGCCTTGATTCCGTACCTCTGAAGCATTGCAGCGGCGTCTCCACGCGTAATGTAAGAGTTAGGTTCAAGTGTAGTAGAAGATGTACCGTTCATAATTCCGCCACCGACTGCCCAACTTAATGCTGCCAGTATTTCTTCGTTGGTGACACTGGAAATGTCGGTAAAATTGTTAAGTGAAGCGGTCATATCGGTGCGGTGTCCCATATGCAGTGCATATCTGTACATCATTAGTGCAGCATGCTGACGACGTACATTTGTGTCAAGCACAAAAGCATTGGACGACGTACCACTTGTAATCCCAGCATAAACCGCCCAATCTACTGCATCAGCATAAATCGAAGTTGATGGGACGTCTGTAAAAGATGTATCGGGACGATCCTCATCATCCATTGAATGGCGGTACAGCATAAGAACCATATCTCCGCGGGTCATATACGCATTAGGTGAGAATGTGTCGCTCGAGGTACCTTCAATGAAATTATTGTCTACCGCGTAATTGATTTCATTGAGCAGAGGATTGGTAGCTGACACATCATCGAACTCCCAAGCGTTTGTTACCGCAACGAGTACCGTAAATGTGAGTAGCGCGGCGAGTACTGATGAAAAAAATCTTGTGAAACGCTTCATAACCGTTTCCTCCTTGAAAATATAGATTACAAAGTTTTCCTTTGCAGTTCCATTATAACATAGGATATATAATATGTCAACGAAAGTTTATGTGTTGTGCAAAAATACGGCAGAATAAACAAGCTAGCAGATGTAAAATTGTAGATAATAAACAAAGGACAGTGTGACAATAACCGAGAATGACTAAGGATACCGCAAGGATTTCCGATACAGTTAATGAGATGTATTTAACAACCTGTAGCGGAGATCCTTGCGGTATCTTTTATAGTATTATTCGGTTTTATTATTTTAAGCTTTCGATAAACGCCTTGATCCTTTCAAGGGCTTTTGCAATATGCTCTGGAGAATACGCATAGGAGATACGGGCAAAGCCTTCTCCGCAGTCGCCGAAGGCTGTACCGGGGACGATGGCAACGCCGTGCTCGTCGAGAAGTCTTTCACAGAATTCCTCACTTGTCATACCAAAGCCCGAAATGTTGGGGTATGCGTAGAACGCGCCTTCAGGTTCGAAGCACTGAATGCCCATCTCATTAAGGCCGCTGACAAGGAAACGTCTGCGTCTGTTGTATTCGTCGCGCATCATCTTTACGTCAGCGTCTCCGTTTACCATTGCCTCAACAGCCGCATACTGTGAAGTGGTAGGCGCGCACATGATGGCGTACTGATGTATCTTCAGCATTTGACGGCAGAGAGGTGCAGGTGCGCAGAGATAACCCATTCTCCAGCCTGTCATGGCGTATGCCTTTGAAAAGCCGCTGGCAAGTATCACGCGCTCGTGCATTCCGTCAAGGGATGCAATTGAGGTGTGTTCAGTGCCGTATGTAAGCTCTGCGTAGATCTCGTCGGAGAGCACCATAATGTCCGTGCCGCGGAGAACTTCCGCAATAGGCTCAAGATCCTCGCGAGTCATAATGGCGCCTGTGGGGTTGTTGGGGTAGGGAAGAACGAGAAGCTTTGTTCTCGGCGTGATGGCAGCGCGAAGCTCTTCTGCAGTAAGCTTGAACTTGTTTTCTTCCTTGGTGTTGATGATGACGGGCACGCCTCCGCAAAGAGCTGCTATAGGAGGATAGCAAACGAATGCAGGCAGAGGAATAATAACCTCATCACCGGGATCAAGGAGTGCGCGCATGGCAATGTCGATAGCCTCACTTCCGCCCACGGTCACGATGATCTCACTCTTCGGATCATATTTTGTGGAAAAGCGTCTGTCAAGGTATCCCGAGATAGCTTCGCGGAGAGGCATCGTACCGCTGTTGGAGGTGTAGTGGGTCTTGCCCTTTTCGAGACTCTGTATGCCCGCCGCACGGATGTGCCAGGGTGTCTGGAAGTCGGGTTCACCCACCGTAAGCGAGATCACGTTCTTGCGTGTCTCAAGTAAATCAAAAAATTTCCTGATTCCCGACGGCTTTATCTCCTGTACCGTACGGGAAAGTATCTTTTCGTAATCCATCAAAGTATATTTCCTCTGTCGTCAGTGGGAACAGCACCGTAAACGATGCCCTTGTCCTTGTATTTGCGGAGCACAAAGTGTGTGGCGGTCTCTGTAACGTACTCAAGAGTAGCAAGCTTCTCAGCAACGAAGAATGCCACCTCGCGCATGGTCTTGCCCTCGATCATAACGGCAAGGTCAAAGCTTCCCGACATGAGGTAGAGGCTCTCGACCTCGGGATAATTGTAGATCATCTCGGCAACGTGGTCGTAGCCGTGGTTCTGCTGGGGGGTGATCTTCAGTTCAATGAGAGCGGATACGTATTCCTTGTCCGTCTTGTCCCAGTCGATGATGGTCTTGTAGCCGAGGATAACTCCGTCAGATTCGTACTTTTCGATCATCTTTTTTATATCGCCCGTTTCCTTGTCGAGCATTCTTGCTATGTCCGCCGATGTAAGACGGCTGTCGTTTTCCAGAAGAGTAAGAAGTTCGTTCATTTTATTTCCTCCAAGATAATATCAGTTATGATTTCGGGAGATTTGTCGTCAGTTTCAATGATTCCCTCAAAAAGACCGCTTTCGTAAGCCGCGATGCATCTGTCTATCTGCTCGGCGGCCCAGGAGTCGGCACCATCTCCGCGACCTATAAGACGCGAGAGCAGGGTCTCTCTTTTTGCTCCGAGGACAAAATGGGAAACTTTGATGCTGTCTGCTCTGAGGCGTCCGATTATCTCATTGTAATAGGTGCCGTCTGCGAGGGTCATAGGAACTATTACATCTCCGTCATAATTTTCTGCGATGTTTTTGAGCATTTGATAATTGAAGCTTCTCCAAAGAGGTTCATTTTGAAAATTCTCTTTGCATTTTATGCATTCGGGTTCATTTTGCCACAGGAAATATCCCACATTTTCGGGGTCATACATAAATGAAGGAGTAAGCTTTTTCGAAAGAAGAGTGGCAACGGTGGTTTTGCCGCTACCGAATGCTCCGTTTATCCAAATAATCATAATTTATTTTTACTCAAGGTTTGATCTTTCCCTTGATCGCGTCAAAGGAGAGACCGTATTTCTTGGCAATATCCGCGGCGTAGCTCTTGCCGTCGGGTGATTTTCTCAGTATACGGAAGCTTCGCTTAGCTCCGTCTACCTCTGCAACGAGATTGTCGATCTTCACACCGCCCTCGGCAGAGCATCTCTCATTAAGCTCCGCTGTGCGTGCGGCAAGGTCGTGGAGGTGAGTTGAGAATATCACACGGCAACCGACCACAGAGAAGCCTGAGATGACCTCTCCCGCGATAATAGATGCCTCGTATGCACCTGTGGATGAGAATGACTCGTCAAGGAGCACGAGACTGTGACGCGATACCTTGTTGAATATCGCCTCAAGGCGCGAGCATTCCTCGCCGAGACGACCCTTGTCGATGGTGTCCTCGCTTCCCTGGGGGAAATGAGTAAAGATAGCATCCGCAAGGCTCAGCTTACAGCTTTCGGCACATACGGGAAGTCCAAGTCCCGCCATGGCGAATGCACAGCCGACAGCGCAGGTGATTACAGACTTGCCTCCGCGGTTAGGTCCCGTCAGCACGTAGATCATACCGTTTTCGTCGAAGATGAAATCATTGGGCACAACAGGCTCGTCAAGCTTTACGGCAACAACGGGATTACAAAGACCTTTTGCACTGAAGGTGAGCTTTTCGCTGTTATCTATTTCGGGATAGGTGACAGGACAGCCTTTATCTGCCAGCAGCTTAATCATTTCAGCTGCCTTTGTCACAAACTCGATCTCGGGAAGCATCTTAATGAGGAAGTCCGTGTTCTCAAGAACATAGGACTGGATGACCTTTTTCCAGGAGCGTACGGAGGACTTGAAAACATCGCAAAGAGCAGAGCTCAGCGCATAGGTGAGTGCAAGCTGCTGATTCTCCGATTGATCGTTTCTGAAGGGGGTAAGGGGCGCGATACAGGTCATTTCGTCTGACTTGAAGTCAAGACGGAGGATCTTGTCGATAAGCTGACCCGACTTGAACTTGTCGTTGTTCACTGAGAGAACGCCTGCGGACTCAGCCTTGAGGCGAGAGTCGAGGTTTACGCCTATGGTCACGCTCTTGACCTCACGTACACGGGAAGTAAGCTCCTCAAGCTGCTTGTTTATGTTTTTGTAGTATTCGCTTTCCGTGAGAGTCTCGATGACTTCGCAGAGTCTTTTGAAGGCTCTGCCCGTGAGAGAATCCTTCAGCGGAAGCAGGGTCTCCTTCATGATAGCGAGAACTGATGTGTAAAGCTCGATCTCGGTAATGCTGTAAAGGTAGGATTCTGCCGCAAATGCAGGATCGTTTCCCATACGGCGAAGCTCTGTTATGTCGTTTATCAGCGGAATGAGACGGCACAGCATGGAGGAAAGTTCCTCAGACGCCATAAGATCACGGAAGGTCTCCTGACGGTACAGAATGACATCCTTATCGTCTGTGAAAAACTCGCCAAGGTCACAGCCGTTTACATCTATGAGAGTGTAAAGCTCAAGCTGTTCTGCGGTATACTCCGAAAGCCTGTCTTTATTTGCCGCTTCAGCTATTTCACGGGCGGCATCTGTGGGGTAAAGAAGGCTTATGTCAGACGTGTCGAGCTTTTCGTTTTTAAAATTCTTATCTGCCATTAGTAAAGGATTTATCGGATAAGACCGAAGGGTCAGCAGAAGGTTGAATTGCCGTGCGGCACCTGCTTCTGACCGTATACACTATTATTTTATCATATTGTGAGGAAAATTACAATGATTATATTAAAGAGAAGCTAAAAAACACGTGACAGAAGCGTGAATGTTTCAAGAAGCTTTGCTTTATCTGTCTCGTCCTCTGCACAAGCAGGGGATTCGAGAGTTATCATTCCGCTGTAACCGATTCGGTGAAGCTCGGCGGCGATGCTGTCAAAGTCTATTTGCCCCTCATACGGGTGGTATATCGGGCGGAGAGCCGAGAAATCACGAAGCGCACCTATAAAGTCGCTGACGTGCATATGTCGCATACGGGACGTCAGTCTTTCGTTTCTGAGAAATTCGATTTCTTGACCGTGAAGCGCGGAAAGGCGTGTGTCGTAGATGAACTCTGCTTCCGGGAACGTGTCAAGGAGAGAGGATAGATTTGATATAGGGTCATGGGTTGTGCAGGGGATAGTTTCGAAAAGGAGACGTAGTCCGTATTCATTTGCGATGTCGGAAAACTCCTTGGCATTTTCGATGTTGTAGTCAATATTTGTGTCCGAGTCAAATCCGCTCCACAGGTGGAATACCATGTATTTTGCGCCAATCTTTTCTCCAAAGCGGCAATTGAGGCGGAAGTCAGATTGAAGTGCAAGCAGCATGGCTGTTGCACTGATATAGTCACCGTCTGCATCCATTGCAGCAGCGCAGGAGAGATCTGTTCCAACACCCTTTTCACAGTGAATCACGGGAAAGGGGATACCTGAAGCATTAACAGCGGAGGTTACTTCGTCAAATTTGTCATAGTAGTGGGTAAGCATCATAAGCTCTCCGCCGGAGATGGCGCCCTCACCCAACAGTTCACCTATTATTCTAAGCGCCCGGGTGTAATTGTAACCGTTTGCACGGCGGACCAAGGTGCCCGTGGAGCAGAGAAATTTGTTATTAAGCTTATCCATTGTGCATTAACCTCCGAAAAAACGACATATAATAGATAAGTATAACAGCTTGTGTGCATTTTTTCAATATCTATGCGAAAAATTTCCCGCCGTAACCCACGTTGAGCTTTAAAAGACTCCTTGACAAGGCGTTAATTATGTGGTATACTACTTCAAGATGTTGGGATATCGTCAAGCGGTAAGACACAGCACTTTGACTGCTGCATTCGCTGGTTCGAATCCAGCTATCCCAGACAGAAAAAAGCACTTGCCGAAACGCAAGTTGTCATAGGGATATCTTGCGTAAGGCGGTGTCTTGGAGTTGGACGGACAGTTTAGGCTGTCCGTCCTTTCCTTTTGCTTTAATTTGTAG
>JAFUPK010000081.1 GCA_017481265.1 Clostridia bacterium | reverse complement strand
TATTTGCAGAAAGAGGTGTGATTTTATGGAACATATGGCGCTGTACAGAAAATACCGCCCCCGCAGCTTTGACGATGTGTACGGTCAGGATCATATTACCTCCGTTCTGAAATATGAGTCGGAGAGAGGACGCCTTTCTCACGCCTACCTTTTCTGCGGACCCCGAGGAACAGGTAAAACTACCTGCGCCAAGATCCTTGCCAAGGCTGTCAACTGCGACGAGCCTGTAAACGGCGACCCTTGCGGCAAGTGTTTCAAATGCTTGTCCGTTGACGATGGCTCCGCTACGGACGTTGTGGAGATGGACGCGGCATCAAATACGGGCGTTGACTACATCCGAGACATACGCGATGAGGTCGCATATACCCCCGCATTCATGAAAAAGCGCGTGTACATCATCGACGAGGTACATATGCTTTCCATAGGAGCGTTCAACGCGCTTCTCAAGACTCTTGAAGAGCCGCCGGAGCACGTGCTCTTTATCCTTGCGACCACGGAACAGCACAAGCTCCCCGCAACTATCGTTTCACGCTGTCAGAGATTCGATTTCCGACGTATTACCGTTGATGATATCGTTGCAAGGCTTACCTATATTGCAGAAAAAGAGTCCATAACCCTTGAGCATGATGCCGCTATCCTCCTTGCAAAGCAGGCGCAGGGCGGTATGCGAGATGCTATAAATCTTTTTGAGCTTTGTGCAGGCGGCGGCCATGATGTGACGGCAGAGCGTGTACGTGACATTCTCGGTATCACGGGAATGGAGAGCGCGGCAAAGACAGCTCTCGCAGTTAAAGCAGGCGACCATGGCGCACTTTTTCGCGCAGTAGCCGATGTTACGGCATCGTCCAAGGATATATCTGTGTTCTGGCAGGAGCTTATATCCTTTTGGCGCGATATGCTTGTGACAAAAAGTCTCAGCGATGCCGCGGCTTATCTCGATCTTACAGCCCCCGAAGCTGAGATGCTCTCGCAGACAGCAAAGAATTTTACAACAGCGGAGCTGATATACCAATCAAATCTCCTTGATGAGACACTCGTCAACATGAATAGGATTCCGCAGATAAAACGTAATCTTGCGGAGATGACCCTTGTTAAAATGAGCTCACCCTCGCTTGATGCTTCTGCAGACGCTGTCCTTGCAAGACTGTCCGTTCTTGAGGATAAGATAAAGCTTATGGGAAGCTCTCAAAAGAGCGTTCCCGCTACGGCGGTGAATGCGGAAGATAAAGCCCACGATGTATCTGAATCTGTGGCAGAAGCGCCTGCCGAGGTTAAAGCGGAAACGAAAAAGCCGGAGAGTAAAGCAACCGGCGGTAAGTGGAGACGTATTGCGGACAAGGGAGAGTTTATCGAGAAGATCGCGTCTCTCAACCCCATCCTGCGCGGATTTGTCAAGGGGACAGAGTGCTTTGTGTCAAATGACGGTTCAAGGGCGATCGTTAAGGTGCCGAACTCCTTCACTGCGGGAATGCTCGCAGAAGCGGATTCCATGGCGACATTGACTGATGCTCTCGTTCTGTGCGGTGCCGCAGAAGCGGGGGTTTCGGTCAAAATTGAGCTTGGTGAGGTAGCTGAGTCCGAACTGTCTCTCATGGATGAGATAGAAGAGCTTTGATTTTTGAAATCTTCACCATAGTATAATTTTTGATTTTGTCTGCGTTGCAGGCACGCATTTGTTTCATTATTTAATTTATAGCCGTAAGGCGGAATGGAGATCAACATGAAGGCAAGATTACCCAAGGGAATGGGCGGCGGACCCTCCAATATGCAGGGAATGCTCAAACAGGCTCAGAAGATGCAGGAGGATATGGCAAATCTTCAGGAAGAGCTTGATAACAGAGAATATGAGATCAAGGCAGGCGGCGGAGTCGTTACAATCAAGATCAACGGCAAGCTTGAGGTCAGCGATATCACTATCGACCCCGAGATCGTCGATCCCGATGATGTTGAAACTCTTCAGGATATTCTCGTTGCAGGCGTAAACGAGGCTGTAAAGAAGGTCAACGCAACTAACAGCGAGGAAATGGGAAAGATCACAGGCTCTCTTAACATGGGTTCTATTCCCGGACTGTTCTAATGGCTGATCATATTGAACCACTCGAAAGACTTGCGGATATGTTCCGCAGGCTTGACGGAGTGGGTAAAAAGTCGGCGATGCGCTACGCTTTCTGCGTGCTGAATTTCACCGAAAACGAAGCTCGCGAGTTTGCCGAGGCAATAATGGCAGTAAAAACTGAGCTTGTTCTCTGTAAGCACTGTCAGAATATCTCGGATACAGAGGTGTGCAGTGTCTGCTCGTCAATTAACCGAAATAAATCGGTCATATGCGTTGTTGAGGATCCCCGTGCCGTTATCGCAATCGAAAACACGGGGCATTTCGGCGGCACATATCACGTGCTTCACGGCGCGATCTCACCTATGAAGGGAGTGTCTCCCGATGACCTTAAGATCCATGAGCTTCTCACAAGGCTCAACACCGAAGAGGTTACAGAGGTCATCCTTGCAACAAACCCGACGATAGAGGGAGAGGCGACAGCCATGTATCTGTCACGCCTCATATCTCCCCTCGGCATCAAGGTCTCAAGAATTGCCAACGGTGTTCCTATTGGCGGCGATCTTGAATATGCTGATGAGGTGACACTCAGACGTGCCATAGAGGGAAGATACGAGCTGTAAAAGGAAACTTTAAAATATACTTGACTTGTGAGTACATTTTTATTATAATTGTTTTAGAAATAAAGCTGAAAGGCTATTTGGAGGAATATTATGAAACTCGGATTTGTAAGTGCTATCCTCGATACATATACCTTCGAGGAAATGATGGACACAGCGTCCAAGATGGGCTTTGAGTGCGTTGAGGTTGCTTGCTGGCCTCAGGGTAAGGCTGAAAGAAGATACGCAGGCGTATCTCACATCAACGTTGACGACACCAGCGAAGAATACGTAAACTACGTAAAGAATTATGCAGCAGAGAAGGGCGTTGAGATCTCCTCTCTCGCATTCTACCCCAATACAATGGATTCCGATCTCGAAAAGAGACAGGCCAGCATCGACCACCTTATGAAGGTCATCAATATGTCCGCGCTTCTCGGCGTTAATATGGTAACTACCTTCGTCGGAAGAATGCAGGAAAAGACAGTTGAAGAAAACATTGAGGAGTTCAAGAAGGTTTGGCCCGCTATCATCAAGTTCGCAGAAGAGAAGGGCGTTAAGGTCGCAATCGAGAACTGCCCCATGCTCTTCGGCAATGACCAGTGGCCCGGCGGACAGAACCTCGCTACTACTCCCGCTATCTGGAGAGAGCTGTTCTCCATCATCCCCAGCGATAACTTCGGTCTCAACTATGACCCCTCACACTTTGTGTGGCAGATGATCGATTACATCAAGCCTATCTATGAGTTTAAGGATAAGATCTTCCACGTTCACTATAAGGATATCAAGGTCTACCGTGACCGTCTCAACGATTACGGCGTAATGGCTACTCCTCTCAAGTGGATGTCTCCCAAGCTTCCCGGACTCGGTGACGTTGATTGGGGCAAGTACGTATCCGCTCTCACTGATATCGGATACGAGGGCTGCACCTGCATCGAGGTGGAGGACAAGGCGTTCGAGGGAACAAAGGAAAGAGTTGAAGCCTCCCTTATCCTCAGCAAGAGATATATGGAACAGTTTGTTATCTAAGACATACTTCTCACCCTCTTTTTAGAGGGTGAGATTTTTTGTATTGCTATCCCTTTGTATGAAGTGTTAACAGTTGATTCACAAACTATACAAGAGCTATACATACAAAAATGGTAATAATGTTGTATGATATGGTATGTAAATATCTGTATTCCATAATAAATTATTACTTGGAGGAAAAATCATGAAAAGAATTCTTTCAGTCATCCTTTGCACTGTTATGATCGCAGTATTTGCAGTTGTTGTAAATGCTGAGTCTATCAACATGGCAGGCGGATGCAAGGTCGAGGTAGACGTTATGAAGGCTGATCCTTCCGTTGTTATCAAGGATGGCGTTATCGGCGCTGACGAGTATGTTGAGGTCGACGTTAACCGTGACCCGGCTGCTACCGATCTCCTTTATTCCTGGAGTGGCGACTCCACACTCTTCGCTTCCTGCGAGGAGTTCGTAAAGAATGTGCACTTCTATTTCTCATGGGATGAGGTACACGGTCTCAATATCGCGCTTAAAGCTACTCTTCTTGAAACACCTCACAATGAGGGTGTGCTTCCTGCTCCGGGCGCCGGAGATGACTTCCTCTTCCAGTTCGGTATGATGTGCTCTGTTGTTCAGAAGGACGACATGACTCAGGACGTTATGTACCGCGGTATCAGCAAGAACACCGTAACCGGTGAGCTTCTTATCGGTGATTACGGCGTACACGGATACAAGGGAAATGCTGATATACAGCCCGGTCGTGACTTTACAGTTTCTATCGAAGGAAACACCGTTACATATGAGATGTCCTATCCTCTTGATGCTGTTCTTAAAGCTGAAGAGCTTGACGGAGGTCTCCCTGTTGAGGGTTCTTCCATCCATATGAACATTTCCGCTACAGGCGGAAGCACCGGTACAGGCTATGATGCGGCTACTACATATGCTATCTCTCTTGGAGATGGCGGATATATGACGACCATCAATCTTATCGAAAACCCCAGCCCTGTGAAGCTTTTCTTCAGAAATGATGCTATAGGCGGCGGTGCTGCTGTTGATACCACTCCCGTAACTACAGCTCCCGAATCTGAAGAAGATTCCACAATGATAAGCATTCTTATTCCCATCGAAACCGGAACAGGTCCTGTTATAACGGAGATCGTTACATCGAGTGTTGTGATCGGCACTGATGAGTCCGGAAATGACATTACCGATATTCTTACAGAAGTTGTAACCCCTGTAGTGACAAATGCTCCCACCGAAAGCGCAGGCCAAGGTACAAGCGCTCCGGCAACAGGTGATGTTATGATCATCGCTGCAGTAGTTTCTGCTATTTCCGCTTGCGGCGTGGTAGTTGCTACTTGTGAGTGTTATTAGCACAAAAACCTGAAAACCCCAGCGATTTCAATGCTTTTAGGCGATTCTGGTGCAAAAAATAACTATCAGAAATTCTGCAGAATTGATGTAAAAACGAGGTGAACAGCGTTTGTTCACCTCGT
>JAFUPK010000080.1 GCA_017481265.1 Clostridia bacterium | reverse complement strand
TCGCGCATTCCTTTTACTTTTGATTTAGTCTTTGTTTAATTTGACAACCCCTGTGCCAAAGCACAGGGGTTGTCAGCAAGCTGGCCCACGGCTGCGGCTGTGGGTCTTTTTGTACAATTCTATATAATGAAATTTGTATATATTGCTGATTTTGCTGTGTGATATAAAGATATCTCTTTACAAAAAAACAATATGTGTTATAATAGAATTGCAAAGGAAAACTTTGTAAATCTATATTTTTAAGGAGGAAACGGTTATGAAGCGTTTCACAAATTTATTATCTCTAATTCTTGCGCTTTGTATGGTTCTTACCATGACAGTGCTCGGTGCAGTTACCGACTACAAAGACGTGCCAAAGAACCACTGGGCATACGACAGCATAATGTCGCTTACCGAAAAAGGTATGGTCGAAGGCAAGGTAGCCGGTGTCCGCTTTGAACCCGAAGCCCCTTTACGTAATACAGAACTGTTTATGACGCTCTACCGCCTCGCAGGTGAGCCAGAGGTAGTGCCGAGCTTTGACTTCCGCGGGAATTTCAGTGACGAGGATATCATTAACGGTAAGTACGGAATAGAGCTTGCCGGCGATGATAAATACGGCACGTCTCATCTTCGCGGAAAATGGTATCGTGATGCAGCATTTTGGGCGGCGTATAACGGACTTCTGTTGGTAAGTGTATCCCCGCCTGCGGATTATTACGTAGATGGAATGGGATTTCACCGAGTTGGAAACGAGAATTATTCTATGCCCGAGGTAGGGAACACATTTAATGATCATGATAGTTATCTTGTCGGAATTAGTTTTGAGACCGATTATACAACAACCCGAACCGATATGATAGTAGCTTTGTATCTCTACGTTACCGAATACCTCAAAAAGGATATCGTTGTTGGTAACACTACAGAAACTTTCGAGGATAGCGCGAAAATCCCTGTAAACCTTATGAATACTGTTGACAATTACCTTTCAACTCCACTATATATTTGGTTAGGTAATATTGGCGAAGAACACATCTGGGCAGACGCATGGAACTGGGCAGTCGGCGAAGGCATTATCGAAGGCTACCCCGACAATACCCTCCGTCCCGCCGCTAATCTCACCCGCGCGGAATATGCCGAGATACTTGAAAGATTTATGGATTACGTGAAGTAAATAACAAAATGGCTGCCGTTTGAATAGCGGCAGCCATTTGGCTTTTGACGAGCACAAAGTGTAGCTCTCCTTGTATCCGCCTCCCCTTGACATATACCTGCCTCGATGATATAATTACCCTAAAGATATCCCTTAGATATCAATTCGGACATATATTTGAAGATTTTTAAGGAGAATAACTATGTTTGTACAGAAACCGCCTATGGGCTGGAATTCTTGGAACACCTTCGGAGGCAACATCAACGAGCAGGTCATCCTCGAGACCGCCGATGCCATTGTGGAGAAGGGACTTGACAAGGTCGGATACGAATACGTGGTCATCGACGACTGCTGGTGCAAAAAGCAGCGTGATCCCGAGACAGGCAAGCTTGTGGCAGATCCCGAAAAGTTCCCCCACGGTATGAAATACGTAGGTGATTATATTCACTCAAAGGGGCTCAAGTTCGGTATGTACACCTGCGCAGGAGTGACCACCTGCGGAATGTACCCCGGAAGCTTCGGCCACGAGTTTCTCGATGCCGAGACCTTCGCCGACTTCGGCGTGGACTACCTGAAGGTGGACTACTGCGCCAAGCCCTCTGTGGCAGACGGCTCGTCTCTTTATCTCAAGATGGCAATGGCTCTCCGCGCAACCGGCAGAGACATCGTTTTCTCCATCTGTAACTGGGGACGTCACGACGTTCACAACTGGGCAAGAAGCGTCGGCGGACATCTGTACCGCTCCACCGATGACATTTGCGACAGCTATCCTCTTTATATGGATATTGCTCTCGGTCAGGAGAAGAATCTTGTTTACAGCGCGCCCGGATGCTTCAATGATCTTGATATGCTCACTGTCGGTATGGCGGGCAAGGGACTTGTAAGTACATCCAAGTACAGTTTTAAGGAGTACCGTACACAGTTCTCCATCTGGTGTCTCTTCGGTGCTCCCCTGATGCTCGGATGCGATCTCCGTACCATTGATGACGAGATACTCGCGCTTATCAAGAACGAGGCGCTTATCAGAATAGATCAGGATCCCGACTACCGCGCGCCTATCAGACAGAAGCCCATCAGAATCTATATGGAGGGTCAGCCCGCGTACTTCCGCGTGCTTTCCGACAACGAATATGCTATCGGTCTCTTTAACGTGCACGAAGAGGAAGCAGGCGTTTCCATATTCTTTGCAGAGCTCGGTATAACTCCCGATACAGGCTATGCCTTTGAGCTGACGGATTGCTACACGGGCGAGTGTATCGGGGTGTACGACGAGTACTTCCACGAGCGCATAGATTCTCATTCCAGCAGAATGTACATTGCAAGGCTTGTTCGTAAAAAATGAGAGTCTGCAAAAAATGCGAAAAAAATCTGACCGCTGACGAGGTGGGACTCAATCTTAAGCTTATTGATCGCAGCGGCACGGAATTTTTGTGTATAGATTGCCTCGCCGCGTACTTAAAGCTGCCGAGAGATGATCTTATCGCAATGGCAGACCGCTTTCGAAAAACGGGATGCGTCCTTTTTCCGAAAAAACCGTCAAGTTTGTGAAAAAAGCACGAAAATAAAAACGGAAAACATATTTACAAAGGGAAAGCTTTGTGGTATAATACATCTTGGTGCCGTTTGCACGGACTTCGGATAAAGCGCCGCACCTGCGGGGTAGCCTTCGGGCACTTTTGCGGATGCAACAGCGGTTCACCCGCCGAAGCCTGAGCCTACGGACCGAAAAATATTTTTTATGAGGTGAAACAAAATGATCACTAAGGCAGAAAAGCAGGCTATCATCGAGCAGTACAAGACACACGAGAGCGACACAGGTTCTCCCGAGGTTCAGATCGCGATCCTCACACATCGCATCAACACCCTCACCGAGCACCTTAAGGTCAACAAGAAGGACCACCACAGCCGCCGCGGTCTTCACAAGATGGTCGGCCACCGCCGCAACCTTCTCGGCTATCTTCAGGAGAACGACATCGAGCGTTACCGCGCTATCGTAGAGAAGCTCGGTCTCAGAAGATAAGTCACGGTCTAACCGTACGTAAGTTACTGCGGCAGATCGCATCTGTCGGTCTGCCGCGGTATTTTATTACGGCGAAAAGTTACTCGGAAACACCGTTTGGAGGATCAGTAATTACAAAAGGGCATAATCCTTATGCCTTTCTGTAAATGCTGAACCTCTCAGACGGACATTTGGTTTTTAAGTTAAAGTAAAAACGAAAGGAAAAAGAAAAATGTTTGAAAACTACAGAAAGTTCAGCTATGAGCTTGCAGGACGTCCTCTGACAGTTGAAGTCGGTAAAATGGCAGGTCTTGCAAACGGCTCCGCGCTCGTTCGCTACGGCGATACAGCAATCCTCGCTTGCGCTACCGCATCCGCACGTCCCAGAGAGGGAATCGACTTCCTTCCCCTTTCCATCGACTTCGAAGAGAGACTCTACTCCGTAGGCCGTATCCCCGGAAGCTACCTTAAGAGAGAGGGACGTCCCAGCGAGAAGGCTATCCTTACCTCCCGCGTTATCGACAGACCTATCCGTCCCCTCTTCCCCAAGGATCTCCGCAATGACGTTGCTATCTCCCTCCTCGTTACCTCTGTTGACCACGACTGCTCTCCCGAGATCACAGGTATGATCGGTGCGTCTATCGCGCTCTCCATCTCTGATATTCCGTGGAACGGTCCTATCGGCGGCGTGTTCGTAGGTCTCACTGATGAGGAAGGCATCATCATCAACCCCACAAGCGAGCAGAGAAAGAGAAGCAAGCTTGAGCTTACCGTTGCTGCCTCCGAGAAGAAGGTCGTTATGATCGAGGCAGGTGCTGAGGAAGTAGAAGACGACGTTATGTTCGATGCTATCATGAAGGCTCACGAGGAGATCAAGGGAATCGTTGCGTTCATCAACTCTATCGTAGCCGAGATCGGTAAGACTAAGTTCGAGTATCCCTCCTGCGAGCTTGACCACGATATGTTCGACAAGGTATTCGCTTTCTGTGAGAAGGACGTTATGGTGGCCCTCGATACAGACGACAAGAACATCCGTGACGCGAGAATGGAACCCATCCGTGATGCTATCATGGAAGAGTTCCTTGAGGAGTATCCCGATCTTGAGACTATTTATCCCGAGCTCATCTACAAGATCCAGAAGAAGATCGTTCGCCGCTGGCTCCTTGACGACAAGAAGCGCGTAGACGGACGCAGAATGGATCAGATCAGACCTCTTGCTGCTGAGGTTGGACTCTTTAAGAGAGTACACGGAAGCGGTATGTTCACAAGAGGACAGACTCAGGTTATGACTATCGCTACTCTCGGCACCGTTTCCGAGGCTCAGCTTCTTGACGGAATCACCGAGGATACCGAAAAGAGATATATGCACCACTACAACTTCCCCGGCTACTCCGTAGGTGAGGCTAAGTCCTCCAGAAGCCCCGGAAGACGTGAGATCGGTCACGGAGCTCTTGCTGAGAGATCTCTCATTCCCGTACTCCCCTCTGTTGAAGAGTTCCCCTACGCTATCCGCCTCGTTTCCGAGGTTATCAGCTCCAACGGTTCTACATCTCAGGGATCTGTTTGCGGATCTACCCTTGCTCTTATGGACGCAGGTGTTCCGATCAAGGCTCCCGTTGCAGGTATCTCCTGCGGACTTATTACCGAGGAGAACAGCGACCGCTTCATGACCATGATCGACATTCAGGGTCTTGAGGACTTCTACGGCGACATGGACTTTAAGGTTGCAGGTACTCACAAGGGTATCACCTCCATCCAGATGGACCTCAAGATCGACGGTCTTACTCCCGAGATCATCAAGGAGGCATTTGAGGTAACTCATAAGGGCCGTGATTACATCATCGACGAGATCATCCTGAAGGCTATTCCCGCACCTCGCGCTGAGGTTTCCGAGTACGCTCCCAAGATGCTCACCATGAAGATCGACGTTGAGAAGATCAGCGAGGTCATCGGTAAGCAGGGTAAGGTAATCCAGGGAATCGTTGCTGATACAGGTGCTAAGGTTGACATCGAGGACGACGGTACCATCTTCATCGCTTCTCCCAGCAAGGCATCCATCGAGGCTGCTAAGGCAATGATCGACGCCATCGTATTTGAGCCCGTTCCCGGTGAGATCTACACAGGTAAGGTAACAAGGATCATCCCCATTGGCGCATTCGTTGAGTTTGCTCCCAAGAAGGAGGGACTCGTACACATCTCCAAGCTTGATAAGAAGAGAACCGAAAAGGTTGAGGACGTTTGCAACGTCGGCGACGAGATGAAGGTTAAGTTCCTCGGCTTTGATGAAAAGGGTCGTATGAATCTTTCCAGAAAAGACGCACTTTGATTAAAATATTTCTGAGGGGAAAGCTTACGGTCTTTCCCCTCGTTTGTTACTTCTAAGAAAAGGCAAGGTTATTCTATGACAGGCAATGATCGGAACCCAAACAGCCGCAGACCTTCGAATAAAGCTCCCGGCAAAAGCGTAAGCGAGCGTGAGGTGTACAAGAGTGCGCCCTCGAGGTACAGAAAAAGACGCAGCGGCGTCAATATGGCGTTGGTGCTCATTACGGTGCTTCTCACAGCCGCGCTTGCCGCATCCGTCATCCATATAGCAAAGCTGTCGAAAAGTGCTATTGATGACAGGCGCGATAGTATCGAGGAAGCGATAAACTCGGAAAAGGACACGATGTCTCCGAAGCCGCAGGTTGAAATGATCACAGTGACGGCTTCAGCGGAGGAGGTTCATCGGGGAGACCTTATACTTGTGAATTATGAGAATCCCTATGTTTTCCCCGAGGATGAGAGCGAGCTTGTTACGGTGTATGAGCACATGAGTGACGATTACCGTGTGGCTTATAATACCTTCCTTCTTGACCGCGATGTGATGGACGTATTCAACGATTTCGCCGCCGCGCTGAGAGAAGCCGCAGGGGAAAGATGCCTGCTTATCAACAGCACATACCGAAGCTATGCCGATCAGGAGCTGACTTACAATAATTATGTGACGGATTACGGCGAAGAAGCGGCTCGGGAATATGTGTCTGACCCCGGCTACAGCGAGCATCACACAGGTCTTGCCATGGATCTTACCATTCTTCTCGATGACGGTACCTATCAGAAAATGGCTGACTACGAGCATTACGACGTTATAAATACCATTTGTGTGGAGTATGGCTTTATTCACCGCTATCCTGCTACCAAGGAGGGCTATACCCACATCGCACATGAGCCTTGGCACTACAGATATGTGGGAGTACCGCATTCCTATGTTATCTCAAAGGAGAAGTACTGCCTTGAAGAGTATATCGCTTTTACCAAAAACTATACTCTTGAAGGAAAGCTCCTCAGCATAGATGCGTCAGGGACTGTGGGCGAATGTACTGTTGATACAATGCCCGAGACAGGTTACGTGATCTACTACGTGCCTGCAGGTGAGACGGAGACAGAGCTGAAAATACCCGCCGCGGCTGACAGCTATTCTGTGTCGGGAAACAATTCCGACGGATTTGTGATCAGCGTCCGCTTCGGAGAGCTTACGCTTCCCGAGTCATCATTTGCTGTGGTGGGATAAATCCTGCCCATGTTCAATGAAACTTCCGCGTGTTTTCAAATAATTATCACAAAAGCTCGGTATAATAAGCTTGCAGGATAAAAGAATGCCTGCAAAGCATAAATACAGAGAAAGGATATCGACTATGGAAAACAATGATCTTCGTAACGTTCCCGAAAATGATGGGATCAATAATGAAGCAGATCTTCAAAATACCAAAGAAGCGGAGCACGTGATCTCCTACCGACCGGAGGATTCTGCAGATTCCCGCCCGGCACAGTATTTCACGAGCTCAGAAAACGCAGCGCCAAATAACGCGCCACACCGTGTACAGCTTGGTGCAGAAAATGTCCGTGCGGCAATGCCTGAAAGAGCGGAGAAAAAGAAAAAGAAAGGCGGACGTGCCGCACTTGTTGCCGTGCTCGTTATCGCGGGACTTTTCCTTTCGATGGGCTTTGGTATGCTCGGCGCCTATGTTGCCGAGGAATATCTTATTGATTCGGGTATTCCCGTCGCAGATAACACTGACGATACAAACGGTGCTGTCTCAAACAGCAACCCCGTTGTGATCTACCGTGACCCCGATGTCTCCACATCCGTAGAGGAGGGAAGTGAGATGACCTATGCAGACGTGGAGGCCGTTACCGGTGACAGCGTCGTAGCCATCTCCACCGAGTTCATTAGTCAGGGCTTCTGGGGATACGTACAGCAGGGTGCAGGCTCAGGCGTTGTCATGAGCGAGGACGGATACATCATCACCAATAACCACGTGGTTGCAAGCAACGATAATACATCCGTATATGCCGACACCATTACCGTTCGTATGAAGAACGGAGAGGAATATCCGGCGTCTGTGGTCGGTGGAAGTGCTGAGGCTGACATTGCGGTTATCAAGGTAACGCTTCCCGAGGATGTGAAGCTCGTTCCCGCAGTAGCAGGTGACAGCGACACGCTTGCTGTAGGCGAAGAGGTTGTAGCGATCGGTAATCCCCTCGGAGAGCTCAGCGGAACTCTTACAAACGGAATAATCAGTGCACTTGCCCGCGAGCTTGAGGTGGATGGCGTGACCATGAATCTTCTCCAGACCAACGCGGCAATAAATCCCGGAAACTCCGGCGGCGGTCTGTTTAATATGGAAGGTAAGCTTATCGGTATCGTAAACGCTAAGTCCTCCGGAACAGGCATTGAGGGACTCGGCTTCGCTATCCCCGTAAACGATGCTCTTGAAACGGCAAAGCTCATTATCGAGAACGGCGGCGTTCCCGAAACTCCCTCTGTTATCATCGGCATCACCACCTACAATATCCAGACCGTGTCCGATGCAAGAAAGTTCGGAGTAAATGCTCTCGGCGTGTATATCTACAGCGTAGAGAAGGGCTTTAATGATGATGTGCTGAAGTACAAGGATCGCATTATTGCCGTTGACGGAGTTGAGATCACCTCAGGTGCCGATGTTTCCGAGATCGTAAAGAGCCATGAGGCCGGCGATGAGCTTGAATTCACCATCTACAGAGACGGAAAGCTGAGAGCAGTTAAGGTGACCTGCTATTCCTCGGATCATGTTCCCGAAAACTAATATAATTTAACACAGCAGAGGACAGCCGCCGCGGCTGCCCTCAAAGCTGTTTTATGAGAAGCTTGAAAGGAGAGGCTATGTACAGGATACTTGTAGTTGATGATGAGGCGGGCATCCGTACTCTCATTGCAAAATATGCCCACTATGAGGGGCATGAGATAATCGAAGGAGCAGACGGAATGGCGGCGGTGGAGCTTTGCAGAAACGAAAAGCCCGATATCGCCGTGATAGATATAATGATGCCGGAGCTTGACGGATTTTCTGCGTGCCGCGAGATCCGCAAATTCTCCGATGTACCTATAATCATGTTAAGCGCAAGAGGCGAGGAGTACGATAAGATCAACGGCTTTGAGCTTGGTGTGGACGACTACGTGGTCAAGCCGTTTTCGCCAAAGGAGCTTATGCTCAGGATCGATGCTGTAATGAAAAGATACGCACGTGCGTTCGCCAATGAGCCAAGACAGGCGCCCTCCGCAAATGAGGTGTATGAGTTTGGCGGTCTCAAAGCGGATGTGACGGCAAGGATAGTCTACATAGACGGCGTCCGTGCGGAAATGACACCTAAGGAATACGACCTGTTCTTCTATATGCTCAAAAACAAGAATATCGCACTGTCCCGCGAACGCCTTATTACCGAGGTCTGGGGATATGATTATTTCGGAGATGACAGAACTCTCGATACCCATATAAAGCTTCTCAGACGGAGCCTCGGCAAATATTCGAGCCATATCGTGACCCTTCGCGGTGTGGGATACAGGTTTGACAGCGATGCATAAAATAAATAATGACAATGCATCGGGCACACCTGTGCATAATTATACGAAAACACGCCGCAAAATGTCCATGAGAGCACGAATATTCATATCTTTCATAGGATTTTTGGCGATAGTTCTTGGCATTTTATGGGTGTCTCAAACTTTTTTCATGGATGACCTTTATAAAAGCGTCCGCCTTTCGGAGCTTGACAAATGTGCTGACAAGCTCTCTGCGGCGAGCGTAGAGGATTATGAGTCCGCAGCTCACACTCTCAGCGAGAAATATAATATCTGCATCTCCGTATACAGTATAAAAAACGGCAAGGGCACAAGCGTGGTAAGCTCCCATGTCGACGGCGGATGCTTTATCCATAACCTGAACTTTGAATCGGTTCAGAATGACCCGCTTCTTACAAGGCTTTACCGTGAAGCGAGACGTGACCGTGATGGCTATATGGAAAACGTGTCCCTTCCCGGAGGCGAGGCTATGGATTCCTTTGTTGGAGATATTCTGTACTCACGCGTCCTTGTAAGCGGAAAAACAGAATATATGCTCCTTTTCAATACGGAGATATATCCCCTTGACTCTACTGTGTCGAGTATGCGCATGATGCTCTTTTACATCAGCTTGATCCTTGTCGTAATTGCGGCTGTGATTTCTGTACTCTTCTCCAACAAGATGTCCTCGGCGGTTTCTAAAATGAGCCGCGAGGCAGGCAGACTTGCTCTCGGAGATTACGATGTGAGCTTCGACGGCGGCTCTTCAAGGGAGCTCTGCGAGCTTGCGGATGCTCTGAACCATGCTGCAGACGAGCTGTCGGGACTTGATAAGATGCAAAAGGACCTTATAGCTAATGTGTCACACGACCTGAGAACGCCTCTTACGCTCATTTCGGGCTACACCGAGGTCATGCGCGACATACCCGGAGAGATGACACCCGAGAATATGCAGGTGGTCATTGATGAAACAGGCAGGCTTACTTCCCTTGTAAACGATCTGCTTGATATGTCCAGGTTTATTTCCGGCAATCGTCAGCTTACCCTTGAAAGCTTCAGCATAACTGATGCGCTGAGGGAAACTGTAGCGCGCTATTCGAAGATGTGTGAGCGTGACGGCTACCGTGTACAGCTTCAGTGCGACTGCGAGCTCTGTGTTACCGCTGACCGCTCGGCTATACTCCGTGTGGTGTACAATCTTATAAATAATGCCATAAACTATACGGGAGATGACAAGCTCGTTACCGTGCGGCAGATCTACCGTGACGGGGTCTGCAGAGTTGAGGTCACCGACAGCGGATGCGGTATTCCCTCATCGGAGCTTCCCCATATTTGGGAGAGGTACTACAGGGCAAGCGAGTTCCATAAGCGCTCAGTTGTTGGAACGGGACTGGGACTGTCCATCGTGAAAAACATCCTCGCGCTTCATAAAGCGCGCTTCGGCGTGCGTAGCCGCGTAGGTTACGGAAGTACCTTCTGGTTTGAATTACCTGCAACGCTTCAATAAAAATGGAAAAATGCGATGAAAACGGCCTCCTTTTACACACTTGGTGCCATTATTCAGCGAAAGAATAAATATTAGTATTGTAAAATTCCCGATTTTGTGATATTATATATACGGCGACATACCTATTATATAAAATAAGCATAATAGTATGACCGCGTCGGAAACGGTGCGGAAAAAACGGCACACAAGCCGTGTGAAAAAGGAAAGGGCATATGCCCGGTAATTAAAAATTATGAGTACTATGTATATAATCAATGCCTGCATCGGAATTTTGTTCCTGCTGTGCTATGCATATCAGTTATTCTACATCGGTGTCTCTCTTGTTAAAAAGAAAAAGCCTCATACGGGCAAGGAGGTACCGCACAAGTTTGCGGTGATGATCTCTGCACGTAATGAGGAGAATGTTATCGGCGGACTTATCGACAGCATCAAAAAGCAGGATTATCCCTCCGAGCTTGTTACCGTGTTCGTTGTGGCTGATAACTGTACCGACAAGACTGCGGAGATATCGCGCAGAGCAGGCGCAGTTGTGTATGAGAGATTCGACACAGCTCATGTAGGCAAGGGATTTGCTCTTGAATTCCTTCTCGACCACCTTAAAGAGGATTATCCCCGCGATGCCTTCGATGCATATTTCGTGTTCGATGCGGACAATATCCTTATGCCCAACTACATAACCGAGATGAACAAGACCTACTGCGACGGCTATAAGGCGTTCACCAGCTACAGAAACTCCAAGAACTACGGAGACAACTGGATCTCGGCAGGCTATTCTCTTTGGTTCCTCCGCGAGGCAAAGTACCTCAATAATTCACGCATGATCCTCGGTACAAGCTGCGCGATCTCCGGAACCGGCTTTATGATCGACCGTACCCTCCTCGAGGATGAAGACGGATATGCTTCATGGAAATACTTCCTTCTCACAGAGGATATCGAATTTACCACTGACAAGATCATTGACGGCGAGATCATCGGGTACTGCGATGATGCGGTGTTCTACGATGAACAGCCTGTTACCTTCAAGCAGTCCTGGGATCAGCGTATGCGCTGGGCAAAGGGATTCCTTCAGGTGTTCGGAAATTACGGACGTCAGCTTATCCGCGGACTCTTCGGAAAGAAGAGAAGAAGCAAGGAAAAGCGTGCCTCCAAGAGCCGTTTCTCCTGCTTTGATGTGGCAATGACCATCATGCCTGCAATGATCCTGACGGGAGCAGTTGCGGTCTCCGATGTTGTCGGAGCACTCGTTATGCTTTGTCTCGGTAAGTTCGGCAATGCGGTAGAGCTTCTTGCGATGCCCATAATCAATGCCAGCCTTATCGTGTTCCTTGTAGGACTTATTACTACCATAACCGAATGGAAGAGCATTCATACTAAGACCTATAAGAAGGTCATCTTCACGTTTACCTTCCCCTTCTTCATGCTTACATATATCCCCATTGCAATGGTGGCTATATTCAAGAAGGTTGAGTGGAAGCCTATCAGCCATTCAAAGGTGGTAACTCTTGATGAGATCCATGCGGAAGGCTCCGATAAGGATGCGGGAGTGGAGACCTTTGGTGTCGGAGTGACTGCAAAGACGCCTGAAAACAATGAATAATTATTAAGAACTTTTCATCTTCCTGCCGATTTGGGCAGGAAGATGAAGTTTTTTATACATATGGAGACATAATTATCAAAAAACGCTTGACTTTGGTCTGCAAAAGTGATAAACTAATAGGGTATTTTAAAGCGATGATGAAAATAAGTACGCAAAATGAGTCATTCTTCAGAGAACCGTCGGTAGGTGCGAGACGGCAGAGTGCCTTTTGCGGAATACCTTTCGGAGCAGTCCCGCCGAACATTGAGTAGGCGCGGAACGGGTGCGCCCGTTACAGCGATTTGAGAGACCGCCGTCGTCGGCGGTAACTTGAGGTGGTACCGCGGGTATTCCCGTCCTCTGCGTTGCAGAGGTTTTTTTGTTTCATCATTATTTTTTGTGCAGCCGTTGGCTGAATGGAGATTGTTATGGTTATTACAGAATTGCTTGAAAGAAATGCAAGGCTTCAGGGCTCTGCAGTGAGCCTTGTGGAGATAAATCCCTCAGAGGAAAGAGACCGTGCACTTACATGGCAGGACTTTAATCTTATCGAGAGCGCAAATCCCGATGCCCCCTACAGACGAGAGCTTAGCTGGCGTGATTTCGACAGACGTGCAAACAGATTTGCAAATCTGCTCCTCAGCCGAGGGCTCAAAAAGGGCGACAGAGTAGCGATCCTTCTTATGAACTGCCTTGAGTGGCTTCCTATCTACTTCGGTATCCTTAAGGCAGGCTGTGTTGCAGTTCCCATGAACTACAGATATTCCTCCGATGAGATCAAATACTGTCTCGACCTTGCGGATGTGGATGTTCTTGTGTTCGGCCCTGAGTTTGTGACACGTATGGATGCCATCGCAGACGGACTTGACCTCCGTATGGTGTTCTACGTAGGCAAGGATGGCCCCGATTATACCGAGGATTGCCTCCACCTTATGGGATTTTGCTCATCCAGTGCTCCTCCGGTAGCGCTTGACGAAGAGGACATCGCTGCGATCTACTTCTCCTCCGGAACTACAGGCTTCCCCAAGGCTATCCTTCATAATCACCGAGCACTGTACAGCTCCTGCATGACCGAGCAGAATCACCACAGCCAGAGCGAGGACGACGTGTTCCTCTGCATTCCTCCCCTTTATCATACGGGTGCAAAGATGCACTGGTTCGGCTCTCTCCTTTCCGGAAGCCGCGCCGTACTCCTCCGCGGTATCAAGCCCGAGTGGATACTCCGCGCCATTACCGAGGAAAAGTGTACTATCGTTTGGCTTCTTGTGCCGTGGGCGCAGGATATACTTGATGCCATTGACTCCGGCAGGGTCGACCTTTCAAAGTACCGCCTCGATCAGTGGAGACTTATGCATATCGGCGCGCAGCCCGTTCCACCCAGCCTTATCCACCGCTGGATGAAGGTGTTCCCCCATCACGAATATGACACCAACTACGGCCTTTCCGAGTCTATAGGCCCCGGATGCGTACATCTCGGCGTTGAAAATGTGCATAAGGTCGGCGCTATCGGTAAGGCGGGCTTCCTTTGGGAGACTTCTATTGTTGATGAGAACGGCAATCCTTGCAAGAAGGGCGATGTTGGTGAGCTTATCGTCAAAGGCCCCGGCGTCATGCTTTGCTACTATAAGAATCCCGAGGCTACCGCTGAGGTGCTCCGCGACGGATGGCTCTATACGGGAGACATGGCGCGTGAGGATGAGGATGGATTTATCTACCTCGTAGACAGAAAGAAGGATGTCGTAATCTCAGGCGGTGAGAACCTCTATCCCGTACAGATCGAGGACTTCCTCCGTTCATGTGAGTATATCAAGGATGTTGCCGTCATCGGACTTCCCGATGCCCGTCTCGGCGAGATAGCGGCGGCTATCATTGAGCTCAAGGAAGGCGTTACCTGTACCGAGGCGGATATTGATGAGTTCTGCCGCGACCTGCCCCGTTATAAGCGTCCTCGCAAGATATTCTTCGATAAGGTACCCCGTAATCCCACGGGAAAGATAGAAAAGCCTGCGCTCAGAGAGAAATACTGCGGCGGCAGACTTGTTGAAGCTCAGACTACAAAGTAACAGTAAAGCGTCACTTGTGATATATCAGTTTTATTTTTCTTAAAAGAGGTGTTATCTCATGCTTACTAAAGTTCTTACCGCTATTATGCTTGTGATCTTCTTTGCGGTAATGATCGGAATCGGAATCCGTTGCCGCCGTCACGCCACGGATGTCAACAGCTTTGTTCTCGGCGGCAGAAGCGTAGGTCCCTGGCTCACAGCCTTTGCCTTTGGAACCTCATACTTTTCTGCAGTAATCTTTGTCGGATATGCAGGACAGTTCGGCTGGAACTTCGGTCTTGCTTCCACTTGGATCGGTCTCGGCAATGCCTTTATTGGCTCTCTCCTTCCTTGGGTCATCCTCGGACGCAGAACGAGACTTATGACTCAGCAGCTCGAGTCCAAGACCATGCCCGATTTCTTCGCAAAGAGATTCGGTGCGCCCTATCTCAAGACCATCGCATCCGTTATTGTGTTCGTATTCCTTATCCCCTACACAGCATCCCTCTATAACGGTCTTTCAAGCCTTTTCAATATCGCCTTTGATATTCCTTATTGGGTAGTTATCGTAATAATGTCCGTTCTTACCGGTATCTATGTTATATTCGGCGGATATATGGCAACTGCCATCAATGACTTTATCCAGGGTATAATAATGCTTGTCGGTATCGTTTGTGTTGTTGCTGCTGTTCTTGCGGCTAACGGCGGTCTCGGCGGTGCTACTGAGGCGCTGTCTCAGATCCCCTCACCCTACGTTGAAAGCGCAGGGAATGCAGGTGCGTTTACCTCCTTCTTCGGAACTCAGCCTGTTTTCCTCGTTGTGGTTGTCCTTCTTACCTCTCTCGGTACTTGGGGACTTCCTCAGATGGTCGGCAAGTTCTACTCCATCAAGAATGAGGATGCAGTAAAGAAGGGAACCGTTATTTCCACAATATTTGCGATCATCGTTGCAGGCGGATGCTACTTCCTCGGCGGATTTGCAAGACTTTACTCAGACAATGCAAGCATTTACGGAGCAAACGGTGCTGTGATGTTTGACCGGATCATCCCCGCAATGCTCTCCACTATGCCCGCACTTATCGTTGCTATCGTTATCGTGCTGGTGCTCTCCGCATCTATGTCTACACTTTCAAGCCTTGTACTTACCTCAGCATCTACCATTACTCTTGACGTTGTCTTTTCCAAGGGAAATGTTACCGAAAAGAAGAAGGTCTTCGTTATGAGACTCTTCATCGTATTCTTTATCGTAGTTTCCGCTGTCATCGCTTATCTTAAGGATACATATAATTTCTCAATGATCGCGCAGATGATGGGTGTTTCGTGGGGAGCACTTGCAGGTGCCTTCCTTGCGCCCTTCCTTTACGGTCTCTATTCAAAGCGTACCACCGTTGCTTCCGTTGTCGTAAGCTTCGTCTTCGGTGTAGGACTTACAAGTGTTATGCTTCTCAAGAGCCTTGGTGTTATCGCACTTCCCGCAACCGGATTTATCGGATTTGTATTTAAGACCTCACTCCATTGCGGAGTATTTGCCATGGTTGGCGGACTTATTCTCGTTCCCCTTGTCAGCCTCTTTACAAAGAAGCCCGACAAAAAGAAGGTGGATGAGATATTCTCCTGCTACGACCGTACCGTTGAGGTGTCCGTAAAGGATTCTATCGGTAATAACTGAAACAACTGAAACAACTGAAACAACTGAACGAAAGGTTTATCACAGCTATGAAAAAACTCATGCTCGGAAACGAAGCAGTTGCCCGCGGACTTTATGAGGCGGGATGCTCCTTCGTGTCAAGCTACCCCGGAACTCCCAGCACGGAGATCACCGAGGAGGTAGCAAAATATGATGAGATCTATGCAGAATGGGCTCCCAACGAGAAGGTTGCTATGGAGTCTGCCTTCGGTGCCTGCCTTGCAGGTCACAGAAGCTTCTGCGGAATGAAGCACGTCGGACTTAACGTGGCGGCAGACCCCCTCTTTACCATCGCATATACAGGCGTCAACGCAGGTATGGTCATCGCAGTTGCTGATGATGCGGGAATGCACAGCTCACAGAACGAACAGGACTCCCGTCACTACGCAATGGCGGCGAAGATCCCCATGCTTGAGCCCTCCGACTCCGCTGAGGCTATCGCATTTACAAAGCTCGCTTATGAGATCTCCGAAAAGTTTGATACTCCCGTGCTTATCAAGATGTGTACCCGCGTTTCCCACTCACAGAGCGTGGTTGAGCCCTCCGACAGAGTCGAGGTTACTAAGGCTTATGAGAAGAACGGCGCCAAGTACATAATGATGCCCGGCAACGCAAAGAAGCGTCATCCTATCGTTGAGGAAAGAACGAAGGCGCTTTCTGAATATGCCGAGTGCGCTCCCTTCAACCGTCTTGAAATGGGTACATCCGACGAGATCGGTATTATCACATCCTCTACCTCCTATCAGTACGTCAAGGAGGTCTGCGGTGACAAGTACCCCGTTTTGAAGCTGGGTATGGTATGGCCCATGCCCGTGAAGTCCATTCTTGATTTTGCGGCTTCCGTTAAGAGAGTCATCGTTGTTGAAGAGCTTGACGGCTTCATTGAAGCTCATCTTAATTCTCTCGGTATCAAGTGCGACGGAAAGAACCTCTTCTCCTGCATCGACGAGCTGAGCCAGAACAAGGTGGCAGCAGTTCTGGGAGAAGCGGCTGCCGCAGGCCCTGTTCTCGATGACGTTATCCCTCCGAGACCTCCCGTAATGTGTGCGGGATGTCCTCATCGCGGTCTTTTCTATACTCTCGTTAAGAATAAGCTTACCGTTATGGGTGACATCGGATGCTATACTCTCGGCGCGGTAGCTCCCCTTGCGGCTATTGATTCCACTATCTGCATGGGTGCGTCCGTTTCAGGTCTCCACGGCTTCAACAAGTCAAACGGCGGCGCAAGCGATGCCAAGACTGTTTGCGTTATCGGTGACTCTACATTCATGCATTCGGGTATTACAGGACTTGTAAACGTAGCATATAACTCATCAAATTCTACCGTTATCATCCTTGATAACTCTATCACAGGTATGACGGGTCATCAGCAGAATCCCACCACAGGTAAGAACCTGAAGGGTGACGTAGCATCTAAGATCGACCTTGAAACTCTCTGCCGTGCAGTTGGTATAAATCGTGTTCGCGTTGTGGATCCCTACAACCTTGCAGAGTGTGACAGCGTAATTAAGGAAGAGCTTGCGGCTGCTGAGCCTTCTGTTATCATTTCCCGCCGCCCTTGCGCTCTTCTCAAGTACGTAAAGCACAATGCACCCCTCAAGGTGGATGCCGATAAGTGCAAGAGCTGTAAGATGTGTATGAAGATCGGTTGCCCCGCTATCAGCATGGAGAACGGCAAGGCTAAGATCGACAACACACTTTGCACAGGATGCGGTGTTTGCAGCCAGCTCTGCAAATTCGATGCGCTGAAGTGATGGAGGTAAGTTTGAAAACAAAGCACGCGTAAAGCGTACTTCAGCTTTTTCAAACCCATTTGTGCCTTACCGCCAAAAGGCGGCGGCATTTTCCTCAGCCTCAAGGCTGAGGAAAAACGTCACAAATCAAAGAAAGGAATGGTCATAAGTATGGAAACAAAGAATATCATGATCGTCGGAGTCGGCGGACAGGGAAGCTTACTTGCTTCAAAGCTTCTGGGAAGACTTCTTCTTACCAAGGGCTACGACATTAAGGTATCTGAGGTACACGGCATGAGTCAGAGAGGCGGAAGTGTCGTGACCTACGTAAGATTCGGCGACAAGGTGTATTCTCCCATTATCGACAAGGGAGAGGCGGATTTCGTTATCTCTTTTGAGCTTCTTGAAGCTGCAAGATATACCGAGTATCTCAAAAAGGGTGCAAAGGTCATCACCAATACCCAGAAGATCAATCCCATGCCCGTTATCACGGGTGCGGCAAAGTATCCGGAGGATCTTGAGGGTAAGATGGTCGCTGCAGGCGTTGATCTTGATGTTATTGATGCGCTTTCTCTTGCAGAAGAGGCAGGCAGCTCTAAGGCTGTAAATATTGTGCTTCTCGGCAGACTCTCTAAGTATTTCGATTTTACTCTCGAGGAATGGATGACTGCGATCGAGCAGAGCGTTCCCGCAAAATTCCTTGAGCTGAACAAAAAAGCATTTGAACTCGGACGTAACGCCTGAGCATTATAAAAGGAGTGAACTAAATTGAAAAGGTACTACCAGCCTGAGATCGAGACTGCTTCCCGCGAGCAGATTCTCGAATGGCAGAATGAACGTCTTGTAAAGCAGGTTCGTCACGTATGGGATAACGTCCCTTACTACAGAGCAAAGATGGAAGAGAAGGGAGTAACTCCCGACGATATCAAGAGCGTGGCTGACCTTCATAAGCTTCCCTTTATTACAAAGGACGATCTCCGCGAGGCATATCCTTACGGACTTATGGGCAAGCCCCTGAGTGACTGTGTACGCATTCAGTCAACATCAGGCACAACAGGTAAGCGTGTCGTTGCTTTCTATACACAGAAGGATCTTGACCTTTGGGAAGACTGCTGTGCGCGAGCAATCGTTGCTGTGGGCGGAACAAAAGAGGACGTTTGCCATGTAAGCTACGGTTACGGACTCTTCACAGGCGGCCCCGGACTTAACGGCGGTTCTCACAAGGTAGGCTGTCTTACACTTCCCATGTCCTCCGGTAACACCGACAGACAGCTCCAGTTTATGACTGACCTCGGTTCTACCATCATCTGCTGCACACCCTCATATGCGGCTTATCTTGCAGAGTCCATCCATGAGAGAGGACTCCGCGATCAGATCAAGCTCAAGGCAGGGATCTTCGGCGCAGAGGCTTGGAGGGAGAACATGAGACATGATATCGAGGAAAAGCTCGGTATCAAGGCTTACGATATTTACGGACTTACCGAGATCTCAGGTCCCGGCGTCAGCTTCGAGTGCGAGGAGCAGACAGGTATGCATATCAATGAGGACCACTTCATTGCCGAGATCATTGACCCCGATACAGGTGAAGTTCTCCCCGAGGGAAGCAAGGGTGAGCTCGTATTCTCCTGCATCACCAAGGAAGCATTCCCCCTCCTCCGTTACCGTACACGTGACATCTGCGTGCTCTCACGCGAGAAGTGCTCCTGCGGACGTACCTTCGTTAAGATGACAAAGCCCATGGGAAGAAGCGATGATATGCTTATCGTCAAGGGTGTAAACGTATTCCCGTCCCAGATCGAGACAGTTCTTCTTGCTCAGGGTTATCCCGCTAACTACCAGATCGTCGTTGACCGTCAGAACAACTCCGACACTCTTGAGGTCATGGTAGAGATGACTCCCGAAAACTTCTCCGACTCCCTTGTTAAGATCACCGAAATGGAAAAATCACTCGTTGCTGAGCTTAAGGCTATGCTCGGTATCTATGCTAAGGTCAAGCTCGTGGCGCCCAAGACCATCACACGCAGTGAGGGCAAGGCGGTCCGCGTTATAGACAAACGCAAAATATAAGGAGGCTTTGTGAAATGAACGTAAATCAGATTTCCGTTTTTCTTGAGAACCGCACAGGTCAGCTTGCAGAGATCACACATCTTCTTGCAGATAACGGCATCGACCTTCGCGCTATCTCCATTGCAGAGACTGCCGACTACGGTATCCTCCGCATTATCGCCGATGACGCAGAGCGCGCGGCAAGCATCCTTCTTGCCCATGGCAATATCCTTACCATGACTCCCGTTATGGTAGTAGGCGTTCCCGATGAGCCTTCAAGCCTTTCAAAACTTCTTGCAATTATCGCAGAGGGAGAGATCGGTATTGAATATATGTACTCTCTCTTTACTCATCCCAACGGCAAGGCTTACATGGTATTCCGTGTTGCCGATGAGGCAGGACTTGCAGCTCTTCTTGAAGCTAACGGTATTGCTCCCGTTGATAAGGCTGAGCTCGGACTTAAGTAATATTTATCACTATCAGCGCACGACTTATGTTGTGCGCTGAAGTATTAAGGGAAGAATATGAGAAAATTTATATTATTTACTGCATTTATCCTTTCTCTGTTAATGATCGTTTCCTGCTCGGCGGGAAACGGAAGCCAAGGCTCGGAAAGCGGTACGTCACAGGGTGATGCTGCCTTTGAAGCTGAATTTGTGTTTACCGTAAGACCCGACGGTACCTGTGAGCTTACGCGATATAACGGACAGTCGGAAGAGGTGACGGTGCCGTCACAGCATGATGGCATGGCGATAAGCTCCATCGGCGCATTTTCCTTTGAGGGAAAGGATAACATCAAAAGAGTGGTGATCCCCGAAGGCGTTACCGAAATCAAGCCTTGCGCGTTTGCGGGATGTTCGGCACTTGCCGAATTGGAGCTTCCGGACAGTGCTGTAGAGTTTTCAAAGGAATCCTTTGCGGATACTCCGTGGTACAGCAGCTTTGAGGACGGATTGGTTATTATCAACGGAACTGTAACAGAGTACAGAGGCGACACCTCAAAGCTTAATTCTCTTGTTATCCCCGAAGGCACGCTGCGTATCGGCGAGCGCGCATTTTCGGCTCTTGCCGTAAGAACGGTGACACTTCCGGAAAGCGTTACCCACATTGGCGAAAGGGCATTTGAAAAATGCACATCTCTGTTTAAGATACAGCTTCCGGATGGTATTGAGGAGATAGGATACGCCGCGTTCCACGAGACCGCATGGTTCAATCTGCAAAAAAATAAGGCTGTTGTAGTCGGAAGCATCCTCGTCGGGTGTGACAATTCCTCTCTTTCGGTGAGCATTCCCGATAATGTAAAGACGATTGCTCCGGGCGCGTTTCTCGGATCAAGGGCACTTGTGCTGAATATTCCCGAGGGAGTTGAGAAAATATGCCCAAATGCATTTACGGGATGTACACAGGTACTGAGGATCACTCTGCCGTCAACGGTAACGGAGCTTGATCCATCGGCTTTTGAGATGTGCCCATCCTTGCAGGTCATCGGTGTGGCTGAGAATAACCCGAATTATTACTCAAAGGACGGAATTCTTTATGAAAGAAATAAGGATTCCGAGCTCGCTCGTCCCGAAGGCATGACAGAAGCATCGAGTGAAACTTCAGAGCCACAAAAACGATAAAAAACTTGCGGATCTCCTTAGCAATGCGCACAAAAAAGTAATTCTTTTTTTGGTAAAAACGACGAAAAACGAAATGCGGCAAAAAAAATCTTCCGGAGCTCTTGAAAATAGCCGCGGAATATTCTATTATATGGTTGACAATAAAAATTTTCTGGCGCATCGGCTTTGCGGCAGATACGAAAGGTTGGACAAAAAATGGCTGACAAGATTAGAATAGGTATTATCGGTTGCGGAGGTATTGCTAACGGAAAGCATATGCCTTCTCTTAAGCAGCTTCCCGATGTCGAGATGGTCGCATTCTGCGATATCATCATCGAAAGAGCTGAGGAAGCCAAGGCTAAATACGGTACCGCTGACGCTAAGGTATATGAGAACTACAAGGAGCTTCTTGAGGACAAGACTATCGACGTGGTTCACGTCTGCACACCCAACAGAGCTCACAGCTTTATCACAGTTGATGCTCTTGAGGCAGGCAAGCACGTAATGTGCGAGAAGCCTATGGCTATCAACTCTGCAGAGGCTCTCAAGATGATCGAGGCAGCAAAGAGAACAGGCAAGCTTCTCACTATCGGTTATCAGAACCGTCAGTGCGCAGGCTCTCAGTACCTCAAGAACGAGGCACTTGCAGGCACATTCGGTGACATCTACTACGCTCGCGCTATCGCTCTCAGACGCCGTGCAGTTCCCACTTGGGGCGTATTCCTCAACGAGTATGAGCAGGGCGGCGGTCCCCTCATCGACATCGGAACACACGCGCTTGACCTTACACTCTGGACTATGGACAACTACAAGCCCAAGTACTGTGTAGGTAGCGTATACCATGCACTCAATGACCAGAAGAATACAGCTAACGCTTGGGGCGACTGGGATCCCGAGAAGTTCACTGTTGAGGACTGTGCATTCGGTTTCGTAGTAATGGAGAACGGTGCAACTATCTCCGTTGAGTCCTCTTGGGCTATCAATATGCTCGATACAAGAGAGGCTACCACAATGGTTTGCGGTACTAAGGGCGGTGGAGACCTTATCGACGGTGTTCGTATCAACGGTATCCGTCAGGGACGTATGTACAATTACTCTCCCAACCTCAGCTCAGGCGGCGTTGCATTCTATGACGGCGCTGACAGCAGCGATCCTTCTTACCTCGAGGCAAGACAGTGGATCAACGCAGTTAAGAACAACGGTACTCCCTGCGTTCTTCCCGAACAGGCTTACTGCGTAACCAGAATCCTTGAGGGTATCTACGAGTCTGCAAAGACCGGTACTATCTACAACTTCTGATAATCGACTTACAAACAGGCTCAAAGTGCCGGGGCAAAGCACCAACTTACCCCGGCACATTTTTAGTTTAAATTATATTATTATAGGAGAAGTGATAGCGTGAAAGTTCAAATAGTTTTAACCGAAACTACAGCGATTTCACGCGCAAACAAACACTAAAAATCAAAAGTCCGATTTTTGTCTGCTTCGCAGACACGTGTTTAGCGTGAAAGGGACAAAAAACTATCACGTAATGTTTTACTGTTTCACGCGCAAACAAACACTAAAACTCAAAAGTCCGATTTTTATCTGCTTCGCAGACACGTGTTTAGCGTGAAAGGGAC
>JAFUPK010000079.1 GCA_017481265.1 Clostridia bacterium | reverse complement strand
GCCCTTGCACCGTCAAGAAGCTGTTTTGCCTTATCGACCATTTTTTCGCTTTCTGCCTTGGCATTTTTCAGCCTCTGCTCAAGCTGTTCTTCGCCGTTTTTCTTAAGCTCCTCAAATTCAGCCCTCATACGCTCAAGCTCTTCCCTCTCACGCTCAAGCTCGCTGCGTGTAGCTTCAAGCTGCTCGATGACATTTTCAAAATTCCTTGAGTTATCGTCGATCATGGCATGAGCACGGCTTACTATATGCTCCGGAAGTCCCAGCTTTTCGGATATTGCAAAGGCGTTGGACTTACCGGGCGTTCCGATGATGAGTCTGTAGGTCGGTCTGAGTGTAGCTACATCAAATTCGCAGGATGCATTCATGACATTCGAAGTTTCAATAGCATAGGCCTTCAGCTCGGCATAGTGAGTCGTGGAGACACACATAGCACCGATAAATCTGACCTCTTCGAGGATAGCTGTAGCAAGAGCAGCTCCTTCCACGGGGTCAGTCCCGGAACCAAGCTCATCAAATAGTACAAGCGAGTTCTCGGTCATTGAAGAGAGTACATTAACTATGCCCTTCATATGCGACGAGAAGGTTGAAAGTGACTGTTCGATGCTCTGCTCATCACCGATCTCGGCAAAGATATCGTCAAACACACATACTACCGAATCTTCATCGGCAGGAATATGAAGTCCAGACTGAGCCATAGCCGAAAGGAGTCCGGTGGTTTTAAGTGTAACGGTCTTTCCTCCCGTATTCGGTCCCGTTATAACGAGCATATTGTAATCTCCGCCAAGCTTAACTGTTATCGGGACTACTGTTTTCCTATCAAGGAGAGGATGTCTTGCGCGATTCAAAGCGAGCTCACGATTTTCCGTAATGATTGGTGCTGTAGCTTTCATGAGGATCGAGAGATCAGCCTTCGCGAAAATGAGGTCGAGCTCCACAAGATTCCTGTAATTCAGCTTCAGCGACTCTGCGATATCTCCGACAGCCGCAGACAGCTCATATAATATTCTTTCTATCTCCTGCGTTTCCCGGGATTCAAGAGTCCGAAGCTCGTTATTCGCTTCCACCACAGCCATAGGCTCGATAAACAGCGTTGAGCCCGATTGTGAGGTATCATGAATAAGTCCTTTGACCTCATTGCGGTACTCACTCTTAACGGGAATAACAAATCTGCCGCCGCGAGTGGTAACAATGTTTTCCTGCAGATATTTTGAATCTCCCGAAACATATTTTTGGAGCATATCGCGTATCTTTACGTTTGTGCGTCTGATGCTGCGTCTGATATCGGCAAGCTCGGGAGAGGCATTATCATCCATGGTATCCTCCGAAAGGATGGAAGAAGTAATACGCTCCTCAAGATATTTATTGGGGATCAAGCGGGAAAATATTTCATAAAGCTTGTCATCATCTCCGGAAGGAAGCATATATGCGCTGAGATTTCTTGCACATCTCAGTACAGCCGCACAGTGCAAAAGGTCTCTCATCGAGAGTGAAGCTCCCTTTGAAGCTCTCTCAGCCGGCGAGATAATATTACATACGCCGTAAAAGGATGGCTGACCTTTTTCTTCAGCCACAGCTCTCGCTCTCGTTGTAAGAGCCTGAAGCTGCTTTACTTTTACGGTATCGCTTTGAGGCATAAGATTCAATGCAAGCTCACGGCCTCCGTCTGTCTGCGCACAGGCGGCGAGCTTTTCACAGATCTTATTATACTCAAGTATACCAAGTGATTTTTTATTCATAGTCTATTCCGTTTATTCTTATATCTTTAAAATACTTCAGTGAACTGAATGAATGCTCAAGATGGGAGAGCAGATAAGATTCCGCAAATCTTGCAAGGAGCTCCATATCCTCCGCGGGTATGGAAAAAGACAAGAATTTAGTTATTGGCGCTGTGGCAATAAACCTCAGCGCTGTAAGCACCGTCCTGTTAATCTTATGATATATCTCTGCGGTACCGCTCGGGTCAATACCCTCTTTTGAAACAAGCCTCGTGCATTCCGAGCACCTGAACATACCGTTCATCACATCGAAAACAATATTATCGTCAATGGGTTCCTTACCGCATACACCGCATGAGTCAAGGATCGGCATAAATCCCCCCTGTACAGCCGCACGGAATTCAAATGCTGCCTTGATATGATCAAGAGACAGATTCTTTTTCGTAGACAAAGCGTACAAGGAATTAAGCATCAAACGGAGAAGTTCAGGGTCTCCCACGTCCTCTAAAGCAAGATCGCAGGCAACGTCACACATATATGTAGCGAGAGCAACCTTCTCGATGTCAAATCTGATGTTAAAAAAGCATTCCTCAGTATCGCTGTCAGAAATATAATAATACTTCTTTGATTTACGAAAAACAAAATTACTGTAGCAAAAGAGCTGGCATGACGCCATATGACGGCTTCTCAGACTTTGAACTCCTTTTCCCGACACAACGAGTCTTCCGTGCTCGGGTGTAAGCATTGTAAGGAGCTTGTCCGCCTCTCCGATCTGCTTCTCGTTTATAACGAGAGCCATAGTCTTCAGTTCTTCCATTTCGTGCTCTCAGTCAAGATCCTTGGGGTTGTAGCCGAAGGAATTGAGCACAAAATCACTGTCGCGCCACTTCTCCTTGACCTTTACCCAAAGATTGATGTATACCTGAACGCCGAAGAACTCCTCAAGATCTTCTCTTGCAAAAGAGCCGATCTTCTTAAGAGTTTCTCCGTTCTTACCGATAATAATTCCCTTATGAGATGCCTTTTCACAGAAGATCTCGGCTCTGATGTTGAGCACCTTCTTGGTCTCACGGAATTCCTCTATAACGATAGCAGTGCCGTGGGGAACCTCATCATTTAACACGCGAAGAAGCTTCTCGCGAATGATCTCGGATGCGATCTGACGCTCAGGCTGGTCTGTGATGGAATCGTCCTCGAACATCCAGTCGCTTTCATAAAGGAACTGCTCAGCCTCCTTGAGCACGATGTCAACATTCTTGCCGTTTATTGCCGCTGTGGGAACTACAGCATCAAAATCGTGAAGTGCCGCATAGCATGAGATAGTTTCCGCGAGCTTCTCTGCTGTGGTCATGTCGATCTTGTTAAGAACAAGGATAGACGGCAATTCTGCTGACTTGATCTGCTCAATAAGATTCTTTTCAACCGTACCTGCCGGGTGTGCAGCATCTGCTATAAGTATTGCAGCATCTGCGCTTCTAACTGTACTTCTTACGGATTTCATCATATAGTCACCAAGTCTGTTTTTTGACTTGTGCACACCGGGCGTATCGAGGAAAACAAACTGATTTTCCCCTTCAGTGAGAATGCCTGCGATCCTGTTGCGAGTAGTCTGCGGCTTCGGAGAAACTATTGACACCTTCTCGCCGAGGAGACTGTTCATAAGTGTAGACTTTCCGACATTGGGTCTGCCGATGATCGAAATATAAGCTGTTTTAGTCATTATAAATTTCCTTATCTGTTATTTTCTCTTAATTCGCAGGACTTCCATGATACGATCCTGCTTTTCAAACATTATTCTTTCATCCTCTGCAGATAGCTCGTGATCATAACCGAGGAGATGAAGGGTCGAATGAACGGTGAGAAACGCGATCTCACGCCTTGTAGAATGACCAAGCTCATCGGCTTGAGTTATTGCCCTCTCAAGGGATATTACTATATCCCCAAGCTCCGCGGTATCCTCATCTGCGGGAGTGTCACCGTCTAAAAAGTTATACATTGGAAATGAAAGAACATCGGTGGCGCTGTCCTTGTTTCTGTACTCACGGTTCAGCTCGCGGATGCCCTCATTGTCGGTAAAGGTTACGGACACCTCCGCGTTATAGGGGAATTCTTCAAATTTCAGAGCTCCCGCAACCGCACGCTTAACAAGCTTTTTAACTTTGAAACCTGCGGGATGACAGCTTTGTTCATTTGAAAAGTATATTTTTAGCTTCATTTTCAATTATCACCTTTGTCTTTATCCTTCGGTCTGTAGGTATTATGTGAGTGCTTACTCTCTGCTTTCTTTACGGCGCGCTCTCTGTCGTACTTGTCATATGCTACTATGATCTTTTGTACAAGTCTGTGGCGCACCACATCTCTGTCGGAAAATTCATGTATTCCGATATCGTCAATGTTTTTGAGAATATGCACCGCCGATGCAAGTCCGCTCTTCTGACCGAATGGAAGGTCGGTTTGGGTAAGGTCACCGGTCACTACGATCTTCGAGCCGTTACCAAGTCTCGTTAAGAACATCTTCATCTGCTCCGGTGTAGTATTCTGGGCTTCATCGAGAATTATAAAGGAATCGTCAAGAGTACGTCCGCGCATATACGCAAGAGGTGCTATCTCTATGGTCATCTTCTCAATGAGCCTCATGCAGTTTTCAGCACCCATCATATCGTAGAGAGCATCATACAGCGGACGCAGATAAGGATCTATTTTACTCTGAAGATCGCCGGGCAAAAAACCAAGGCGCTCGCCTGCCTCAACAGCGGGACGGGTCAGTATGATCCGCGAGACCTCATGAGCCCTCAGTGCCTTAACAGCCATCATTACAGCCAGATAGGTCTTACCCGTACCGGCAGGACCTACACCGAGAACAACCGTGTTTTTCTTTATCAGCTCAATATATTTTTTCTGTCCGACGGTCTTTGCCTTAATGGGTTTTCCCTTAGCGGTCACAAACAGACAGTCATCATCATATCCTACGAGCTCCGATGTACGCCCGTCTGACACCATGCCGATGATATAGTCAACGCTTTGATCTGACAGCTCTTCACCGAGCGTTGCGATCTTTTTGAGATATTTTATAGCTTCACTTGCGCGAGTCACACCGTCTTCATCGCCTTCGATGTGAATGGCATCACCAATACCCGACGGATCCTGTCGGTTATAGATACGAACGGAAAACTCCGACTCAAGGCGCGCAAGATTTCGGTCAAAGCTTCCGAATATTCTCCGCGTGACCTCGGAATCGTGAACAATTATTGTTTTTTGGGACATCCGTTATTCATCCTTTCTCAAGGGGTATAATTCTCCACAGTAAACTCACTGACCTTCGATATATCAGCGAGACACAGCATATCGTACTTTATCACAAAAGCATCATCTGTGATCTCGTAGGACACTTTATTGGAGATAAGCTCGGCATCAAGAAGAACATCATCAAGACTTTCGCGAAGAGCAGTCATGGCGCGTGAAACAATCTGCGCCCGGGAGTGTTTTTCGGAAGAATACTCATATTCACGATAAGTTGTGTCCGTTATCCACACAGGTAAAGGAAAGACGCCGAAAAGGCATATTTGCCTATCATCTATTATTTTATCATAAACTGTATACTCAATTCCACCCTTTGAGGAAAGATTTATTGATTTTTTGAAGATTTTTATTGATTTTTCCGTCTTTTCTTCACCGGTATACGCTTTTTCGGCATAGTCAAAGGGTATTTTAACCTCAATGGTACGCGGAACATAAGCAAGCACCTCTCCCTCGGCATACTCATATCGCACCCTGTCCTCTCTAACATCAATTACGCCGGAGATGAGAAGCTCACCTTTTTTCACAACCGTTCCTGCCTTGGCAACTGACACACCCGAAACAGTTTTAACGAGATATATTTGTCCATCCTCGGATGCTGTAATATTGGCGTATACCCCGTCTTCGTGACCGTCGTCCTTTGCCTTCTCTGTTTCCATTACCTCGACCCTCGCGAAGTTACCTTTGAGATTAACAGCTATCCATGCAATATCTTCACTGCGCGCGAGAAATGTAGCGTGTATCAGGTCAAGATCAAGACTCGGTATATAGTCCCCGTACCCGCATCCAAGCTCATCGAGAAGAAGTAGTATTTCGTCATCCGATACCGTAGAGTTGCCCACAACATCAAAGCCCCATATGACCTGAGATGAATAGTACGAAAGCGCTATCATCATTACGATTCCGATAAGTATACCCGGACGGCAAAGCAGCCATAAAAGATATTTCGGTACCCCTTTAAGAGGCGATATAGAATAGCTCACCTCTGCTTCATCAAGTGCGTCGCAGATCGTGTGCTTATGCAGAGCCGCAACTGAGAATACATACTCTCCGTTACCATTCATTCTTACATTCTTTGCAGTATGAGGATACTCTTTGAGAATATTCACTACGGAAAGACTGTACTCTGCCGACACGGTAAAATCATATAAGCCCGAAAGAAAAAGTGATAATTTCCGAATCATATCACTTCCCTCCCGAAATATCCACACCGAATATTTTCCCGCTGACACAAATACCGCTTGCAATGTAGTCGCTGACAATAAGGTCAGCTCCCCTAACAGAAACACGCCCGCTTGAACACCCGACCTCAACAAGCTCGGAAGAAAGCTTCAAGACAGTTCTGCACGGAAATATTCTCACCTCTCTGTCGCCGATTATATCAACACAGGCTTCCGAACTGACAGCACCCATGGGAAATTCAAGGATACTTGCCACAGCCGCAGTAATATTTTTCTTTATTTTATTTGACATCGGTAAATTACCAACTCCTTTGACATAACTTATAGTAAAAGCTATGAAAGCTCGGAGGGCATAATTCATGAAAGCGAAAAGATACTTGACGGAATTATTAAGATTAACGCTTGCCGCAGTGCTGGGGACTGCCTTTCTTATATTTCCGAGTGAAACCGCATCAAGCGCAAGAGAAGCTCTTATTTATGCGGCATCGACAGTTATACCGACACTGTTTCCCTTTATGGTAGTATCAAAGCTCCTTGGAAGCTCAAGAGCAACGCAAAAGCTTGCAGAAAAAGCCAAAGGAACACTCTTCAAGCTGTTCGGGCTGAAGAGCGACGCCATAATAAGCGTAATGCTTGGGTTCATCAGCGGATTTCCTATAGGTGCATTGACCGTTTGCGACAGCTACAAGGACGGAAGGCTCACAAAGGCTGAGGCCGAAAGAACGCTCGCTCTATCTCACAACACGGGACCTTCGTTTCCCATAGGACTTGTGGGCGCTGTTCTGTGGAATGATCGCAAGCTCGGTGTTGTATTATATATGTCACAGCTATTGTCATGGATAATGGTTGCCTTGGCATACAGGGCAAATGCAAATGCCGAAAGAGGTTATCCGGCTGCCGTCCACGGCAAACGCCAAGAATCGAAGACCCCTTTAATTTCAGATATTATTTGCACATCTGCGACAGCTTGTGTCAGCATTGCGGCTTTCACAGCATTTATGTCAGTTTGTGCCGAAAGCATCGATCTGCTTTTGCCTAATATTCCGTTTTATGCAAATGTACTTTTTGTGACAGTTCTTGAATTTTCGCAAGGCTGTAGGCAGGCGGCACGTATCGGAGGTGTCTTTGGAATAGCTCTTAGCTCCTTTGCCGTTTCTTTCGGGGGACTGTCTGCATATATGCAAGGCTCCTCGTACGCAAATAAGCTTGGTTTGTCAGCAAAGCCTATGCTTTTAGTGAAGCTTATACAGGGCACCCTGGCATCAGGTCTCTGCGTTGCATATTATACTTTTTTCAGTAGCGATAATACCTTTCATGCTAACAAAAATCAACCTGCTTTACCGTCAGGTATTGTATCGAACCTGCTGTTATCGGTCATCATTCTTTCGATTTTACTTATTTTACTTCATAAATGCGTCAAAAACGACAAAACATCTTGATTTATTCGTGAGTATAAGGTATAATTATTATATGTATGCCTTACTGTAGCGGTATCTTTATTTCTCACGGTTGTAAGGCTGATTGGAGTAAAAATGAGGATCAAAGCAAAAGACAAGATCGAAATCTTCTGTAAATATTGCGAGCACGCTTCTCCTATCGTATCGGACAGCAAGATGGTCTGCCCCAAATACGGTGTAGTCTCCGCTGATTATAAGTGCAGAAGATTTGTATACGATCCCTTAAAAAGAGACCCTAAAAGAACGAACTTAAACACCGATGGGCTTGAATTTCCGAGCCTTGACAATGACTGATGATAATTAACTGAGATTTATAAATCGGAGGACACGAATTTGATTATAGCACTTGAAGAAGCAAAACACAAGCTTAATGCTTTCAGAGCTGACATTGAGGAGCTTGGCTCAGCTCTCCGTATCGACGAGCTGAGAAGTGATGTTGAAGCTCTTGAAGCCACCACACTTGACCCCAACTTCTGGAATGACCAGACCACATCGGGAAAGACACTCCGCCAGATCAAGCAGCTAAAGGACAAGATCGAGGCTTATGACAACCTCGCAACCAAGCTTGAAGATACAATCATGATGGCTGAGCTTGCGATCGAAGAAAACGACGAGGGTCTTACAGACGAGATCCTTGCTGACGTTGCGGCAATCGAAGCAGAAGAAGAGCGTCAGCGCATTGAGATCCTTCTTTCCGGCGAGTATGACAAGAACAACGCCATCATCAGCTTCCATCCCGGTGCCGGCGGCACCGAGGCGCAGGACTGGGCACAGATGCTTTACAGAATGTATACCCGTTGGGGTGAAAAGCACGGTTATAATGTAAAGCTTCTCGACTGGCTTGACGGAGAAGAAGCAGGACTTAAATCCGCAACTATCATGATCGAGGGCATTAATGCTTACGGATACCTCAAGAGCGAAAACGGAGTTCACAGACTTGTCCGTGTTTCTCCCTTTGACTCTTCGGGACGCCGTCACACCTCTTTTGCATCTGTTGAAGTAATGCCCGAGTTTGATGATGACAATACTATTGAGCTTCGCGACGAGGATCTTGAGATCACGGCTCACCGTTCAAGCGGCGCCGGCGGACAGCACGTCAACAAGACCGACTCCGCCATCCGCATCACTCACCTTCCCACAGGTATTGTTGTAGGCTGTCAGACCGAGCGAAGCCAGCTCCAGAACAAGGAAACAGCTCTTAAAATGCTCAAATCCAAGCTAATGGAGATCAAGCAGAGAGAAAAGCTTGAAAAGATCGAGGATATTAAGGGTAACAAGACCAATATCGAGTGGGGAGCACAGATCCGCTCCTACGTGTTCATGCCCTACACTCTCGCCAAGGACACCAGAACAGGCTACGAGGACGGTAATATCCAGGCTGTAATGGATGGTGAGATCGATGGATTCATCAACGCATATCTCAAGGAAAACGCAGGAAAGTAAGCTGTGATAAAAGAAGCTGAAAGACAGAAGGATTCTACCCTCTTTGAGGGGATGACATCAATAAATGCGATCCTTCGGTCAATTGACGAAGGCAGTACAAGACGTATAACAAAGATTTGGTTTGACAAAGCCAAGCGGAACTCAAAAGGGCGTGAGTATGCATTTCTCAAAGGGGTATCCGAAAGGTACGGTTTTGAGCTTCTTGATGCCGAGGCTGAGTTTATCGACGATATGGCTGTCGGAAACACTCACGGAGGCGTTATAGCGCTCTGTACAAAGCGAGAGATACCTCGGCTGAGTAACGATACCATCCTCAAGGATAAGGGCTTCTACGTGATGATAGAGGGGATCGAGGATCCTTACAACTTCGGTTACGCCCTTCGCACGCTGTATGCCGCAGGGGTTGACGGGGTGATCCTTCCCGAAAGAAACTGGATGAGTGCCGCTGGCGTTGTCTGCAGAGCCTCTGCGGGAGCTTCGGAGCTGATGAGCACTTATGTGGCAGATCCACTTTTCGCTTGCGAGAGCTTCAGAAAACGCTCCTATAAGGTAGTCTGTGCGGGCATCCGAGATTCGGTATCCGTTTTCGACGCAGATCTCACCTATCCTGTATTCCTTATTGTCGGCGGTGAAAAGAGAGGCATCTCTGCAGCCGTTATGCAAAAAGCCGACCTTACTGTGCGGATCGACTATGGGCGCGAATTCAAGGGTTCCCTTTCCGCCGCCTCCGCAGCATCGGTTTTAGCTTACGAAGTATTCAGACAAAACAGATAAAACAAACCGTCGAGTTACCTCGACGGTTTTGTTTTATCACTGCATCTTATTCAGCATATCTGTATATTCCGGTTTCTTTCTGAGATTTGCAAACTGAGGATGCGGTGAGTTCTGCAGGCGATTTACAAGCCATGCTACCATATCATCAGTCTTGTATGTAGACTCTATTCGCTCCTTGAGAATAGAGTCTTTTTCCGCAAAAGTCATCATTCTTCTCATTGAATCCGCCTGTCTTTCTCTTATGCGTATAACATCCTCAATCGGAGCATTATCTGCCGTAAGCATACCTGCAAGAATCGCATAAATCGCTTCTTCTCCGATGCAGAAGAACTCAAGGTCTTGCTCCATACTCATTTTATAAAACGCTTGCGCCATCGTTTCAAGACGTTCGATTTTTTCAATAACAGAAAGGGATGGATCAAAACGAATAGTACGTGCAAGCTTTATAGCCATCACATCCATAAAACCATAGCAATTTCTCTTATTCCAATATCGGAATTCAGCCGAATCTTTAGCGAATAACTGCTCCTTCGCGATGGAAGAATACCATGCAGGAAGACTAGATAATAGTTCTAAAGCTCCTTCGGTATCACCCGCGGCATGAAGCAATTTAGCTTTCATATTGATAGCTTCCACACGAAGATCATCCTGTGTGCAACCCGCTAAAATACAGTCACAAATCTCTGTCAGCTCATCCTTGTTCTCAAGCAAAGTTTCGGCATTATTTCCTGCGCTTCCTCCTGCCTTATCCCACATATATGCATTCATGATCCGGTAGTCATGAGGATATTTTTTGCGTGCGTTTGTTATCAGCACAGTCTTTTCTGTAAATCTGCCATCAACGCCCAACTGTTGATACCTTGTCAATATTTGTTCAATGTCTGCCTTGGCTTTTGCCTCATCATACCCTAAAAGCTCGTCAACTGTAACCCCAAATGTCTCCGCGATTGGAAATAGCATAGTTATATCAGGATAGGTGTTTTTTGCTTCCCATTTGCTGACCGCGGCAGTTGATACTGCTAATCGTTCTGCCAACTGTTCTTGGGTGAGTCCTTTTGTGAGTCTCAGTCGTTTTATATTCGTACCTATATTTAGTTCCATTATCATTCTCCATATAATTCAAATGAACCGGCCGGTTCTTGTTTATATTATATCACAAATACCAATATAAGCAAACGAAGCTTGCTCAACATAGACTTAACCTTCAGTTAATTATTTTGAACTTATGTTAAATGTTTTGAAAATCGAGTAGGAGGCTGATCAATTAATGCTCAGCCTCCTACTCGATTACTATCCATATGTAATTCATATTCATCAACAAGATGATGCCTCACTTGTGAATATTTGTAAATTGTTCTGTCCGTTTTTCTGTGCGACGATAGATATATTCATCATCACCGCACCCCTGTAAAACTATCTCATCATCCGTATACCGTTTTACACACCACATTAACCCCTTACTTGTCTGAACACATTTTCCAAGTTCACATTCACCTGTCGGTATTGCGATTTCCGTTGGTTCACAGGAAAAATCACAACTAAAACCGCACCATGGTTCACGATTGTCGCTAAAGTTTCGAATTCTAAAAAACTGTTTTCCACTGAAAAGTCCAAGATCAAAGACTAGGTTATACGATGCTCCGCAATAAATATTGGTGTTTTCAAAATCAATGGAGAAAATATATTCAGTTTTTCCTGTGCAAAGGAAGAACCGTAAACTATTGTGGTTCGCATAATAGGTATCTGACATTCGCCAAAGCTTCAGACATTTTGGAATGCCTTCTTCATTAACCGTTGGCAGAGGAGTACCACTATGATCCACTTCGAAAGTTTCAAGTCGACGCATAGATTGTTTTCGTTTAAAATCATATACCTCAGTCAGCATAGGAGCTAATCTTTCGCTGTTTGTGATTGCTGTGTGCGGTTCGCTACCATCAACAAGATACGCATATTCCGTTTTATCTACTGAAATATCTCTCTCGCAAACTGCTACTAACCGTTTTTTATTTTCATAACCTTTATAGAGTTTTGTACCTAATATATTCTTATCAGGCGAACAATACATCACCAAGGCAAACTTTTCTGTTTCAACAATTTCGCAGTTTGCACCGCGATATACACCACATATAAAATACTCAACATCTATGTCAAATGTGCTTATTCCATTTTTCAATAGCGAATCTGTACTGACCGCAAAAATTTTACTGATAAGCACAATTTTTGCAATTTCCGGATATGTCTGGTCAAGTTCCCACCGCGAAACAGTTTGACGGGTTGTGCCGATCTTTTCAGCAAATTCCTCTTGTGAAAGACTGTGATCTATTCGTATTTGTTGAATCCTCTGTCCAAGCGTCATAAACAATACCTCCTTAATTATCTTAATACCATTATAACTTATTATGCGAAGTAAGTCTACCAACTACGCTTGGAATTTTGTCACGCAGTAAGTGACAAAATAATTCAACGAAATCAATGAATGAGTATAGTCAACTAATAGTGTGATGTCTTGTATTTATAGATTTGCAACAAACAAAACCTTACTCTTATTATTCTTCCCTTACTACGCTCCAGTTATAGACACAGCCATAGATGTGTTTTCTTGCGTATCCGAGAAGGAGTACCACAGCCACGAACCAAGCGGCGGTAAGAGCATTTGCACCGACGGATAGCCATGAGAACACGATCTGAGGCACGTTTATATCGTCACGATCAATAAACGCCGCCTGCTCACCTGCAATAATGGCTATCTTTGTAAGAGCACCGTAGATTATAACGGAAGCCGCCATAAGAGCGGTTATAATCGTGGAGTACTTACCAAAGGCACCGTTTATCTCTTCAAGCTCATCGTCATTGGGTCTCAGCTCCACCGAATTATAGCTAAGTGCCATGGGAATATGCTCGCTCATAGCACGCATGATTATACTTGTTATCATCATAAAGCTTACAAACAGGAGAATATATTCCACAAGTGCGAGATTATTGATAACGGAATACTTATCCATTGCCGATTCTATATGGAACACATCCTCAAATTTTGTATTGTCAATATAGAAGGCGTCCTTTTTTGCAAAGTCAACGACCGACATAACAGACATTATTCCTGCGGGAATCGCTGCAAATAATGCTTTTCTGTCAATACTCGAAAGAATTAGTGATATAATTACGAGCACTATCCCGCAAAGAACCAGAGGAAGCACTATAAGACCGTCATTTGTCGGATTATAAGTAAGAGCCGCCGCTCCTGCATAGAGAATGAGCACGAGCTTCATTACACGTGAAACCTGATAATTCTTGTTTATTACGAGGAATTTGGCATACGAATCCTCAAGTGCGGCAATAAACTCCTTATCCTTACGGCAACCGCCGAAGAAGCTTACTACACGTTTTATGAAGATTATTCCGAGAATAAATACAATTATTGCGGAAAGGCCGTAAAATACTCCCTTAAACTGAGTATAAACTATACGGTAATTAGAAATTATTGTATCGTCCTGCAGTTCCGTAAATTCAGGTGCCATCGCAAAAAACGTTCTGAGATAGAAAAACGCAAGCATATATACTCGAAATCTTGTTGAGACATCGGCAGTTACACTTCCCTTTTTCTTCTTATATGTCGCAAGAACAGCTCGAGAAGAAAAGCGCATACCGAGATTCTCGATACCAATAAACAAGGAACGTACAGACAAGGTAAACAGTATACACTCAATTACCCCGAACACAAAAGATAAAAGGAGATATCTTGTCGGATCCTGTGAGCTTATGAGAAGTATGGAGAAAAACTTAGCAAGCTCTACTATAGAAAGCTTGAAAAAGAGTCCTCTCGCATCCATAAGGTCTGCATTTATCTGTGCAAGCTTGGTAAGCCCCGCACAAACGAGCCAAAGCCCGATAAAATCCGGAAAAATATCAATAATATTGATATTTGGATTAAAGAGGAATATAAGTCCTGCGCTTATAAGTCCGAAACCCATATTGCACCTGCTTTCATACTTAATTTTTATCACTATTTCTTTTTATGCTTCTTCTTTTTCTTTTTTGCCTCGTATTTATCTCTGTTTGCCGCGGCATATTCCTTTGCATCCCGCATCATCTTCATGTCGGCCTCATATGCTTTTTTCTGCGCTTCGTATGCACGTTTTTTGATGCCGTTTATGAACTTGATCTTAGACTCCTTAAATTCGGAAAGCTCGGCATATTTTTGCTGTGTACCCTCAATGTACAGTCTTGCATATGCACTATGGATCAGTATGAGATTCATGATAAGCCAGAATACTCGATAGAAATACATAAAGGCATTGCTGTAAGCTGTCATTACATCATCGAACACAAGCTTTCCAAATTCAACGAGAATGTAAAACACAAAATAAGTTATTACGATTTTCAGATTACGTTTTGATCTCTTTGCAAGGGTGTAATCATCGGCACCCTTTGCCATATCCTCAAGTGCAAGGAGCACATAGATATGAAAAAGCAAGATCGTAGCGGCACGCACTGTAGACATAAAGACAACAACGATACCTTCTCCAATAAAGAGTGATACTGCTGCCGTTGCAAGAGATGCTATGACGAACGCCATGGAATACGGAACGGAAATCTTAAATTTTACGCTGTAGTCCGAGATCTTCATCAAAGCGTAGGTCATTAAAAATCCGCCCGCAATATCAAGAAAATAGCTTTTCCCCGACAGGCTCATTGCAAATGACACAAAGTAACCTATAAGTAATAGTCCGAAACCCATATAATAGTCTCCAATCAGTCTTTGGATGCTTACTCGATGAAAAAACAGAGGAAGAGTCGGTAGATCCGACTGTATCGGAAGTCCTCTCTTCCCCCTTTGATTCATGAATTATTCAGCCGATGCTTCGTTACCGGCACCGCAACACTTTTTATACTTCTTTCCGCTTCCGCAGGGACAAGGATCGTTTCTGCCGACCTTCTCCTTTTTATTGACCACGGGCTTTTTGGGAGAGGACTTGGCGGAAGGTGCACCTGCAGATACAGGCTTTGCTACCTCAACTCGTCTCATTCCCGTTCTCGGCATAGCTGAAAGCACCATTCTTGCTGTATCATCACGAATAGAAAGCACCATTTCATCAAAGAAGTTACCTGCCGCAATACGGTACTCGGAAATAGGATTACGCTGTGCATAAGCCTGAAGTCCGATGGTCTCCATTACGGAATCCATAGCCTCAAGATGATCCATCCACTTACGGTCAACATTTATAAGCAGCGAAATACGCTCGACCTCGCGCATTTCATTCTCTCCGAATACTACCTTTTCCTTGTAATCGTAGATCTTCATAGCTCTCTCAAGCAGAGTATCACGAATAAGCTCACGGTTTTCTGCGGCATTATCGGAAAGATCGGTAAAGTCATTATCATCGCAAAGCAGACCCTTATAACGAGCCTTGAGGCCGTCAAGATCCCAGTTCTCCATAAGTTCATCGTGAAGAGCTTCGCTTACGGCATCTGTGATGGTCTCATTGATCATCTTAAGAATCGTTTCACGGAGATTACCGTTCTCAAGAACCTCGGAACGCTGAGCATAGATGATAGTTCTCTGCTGGTTCATAACGTCATCGTATGCAAGGACGTTCTTACGTCTGTTGAAGTTCTGATCCTCGAGACGTTTCTGTGCATCCTCGATGGAGTTTGAAAGAATACGCGCCGAGATCGGCTGATCCTCTTCAAGTCCCAGTCTGTCTACAATGCCTATCATTCGGTCTGTTCCGAACAAACGCATAAGATCATCCTCAAAGGAAAGGAAGAATCTTGATTCGCCCGGGTCTCCCTGACGTCCGCTTCGACCGCGAAGCTGATTATCAATTCGTCTTGACTCATGGCGCTCTGTTCCGATAACGAAGAGACCGCCTGCGGCACATACCTTATCAGCTTCAGGCTTTATCTCCTCCTGATACTTTTTAAAGAGCTCTCTATAGTGAGCTCGAGCTTCGATGACAGCTTCGTCAACCGATTCGGAATATCCTGTGGCAACGGCAATTACGTTCTCCTCGTAGCCTTCCTTACGCATCTGAGCCTTTGCAAGATACTCAGCATTACCGCCCAGGAGAATGTCGGTTCCTCTACCGGCCATATTTGTAGAAATAGTAACAGCGCCAAACCGTCCTGCCTGTGCTACGATATCGGCTTCCTTCTCATGGTATTTTGCATTTAGTACGTTATGCTTGATACCAGCTTTTTTCAGCTTGGCTGAAAGCTCCTCGGACTTTTCAATAGACACTGTACCAACCAGAACGGGCTGTCCCTTTTCGTGACACTCGGCGATCTGCTTGATTATAGCAGCATACTTACCGTTCTTGGTCTTATAAACGGCATCGGGGTGATCCGTTCTTATCATCGGCTTATTAGTGGGAACTTCAACTACATCAAGATTGTAGATATCACGGAACTCGTTTTCCTCAGAGAGAGCAGTACCCGTCATACCGGAAAGCTTCTTGTACATTCTGAAATAGTTCTGGAATGTGACAGTTGCAATAGTACGGTTCTCCTTGCGGATGATAACGCCCTCCTTAGCCTCAATAGCCTGATGAAGTCCGTCAGAATAACGTCTGCCCGGCATAAGACGACCTGTAAATGTATCAACTATGATGATCTCGTTATCCTTAACAACATAGTCGATATCACGCTTCATGATTCCGCGTGCCTTGATAGCCTGATATATATGATGGGATATGTTGGCATTATCGGGATCGGACAGGTTCTCAATTCCGAAGAATTTTTCCGCCTTTTCAACACCTGATGAAGTAAGAGTGGTATTCTTAGCTTTCTCGTCGACAATGAAATCTGCCTTGATATTGTCGTGATCCTCTTTATTATCAAGCTCCTTGATCACATAGCATGAAAGAGTACGCGCAAAGCGCTCAGCCATTTCGTAAAGAGGGTCAACATCGCTTCCCTGTCCGGAAATGATAAGAGGTGTACGAGCCTCGTCGATAAGAATAGAGTCCACCTCGTCAACGATCGCAAAGTTGTGACCTCGCTGAGAACGGTTCTCCTTGTAGGTCACCATATTGTCGCGAAGATAATCAAAGCCGAATTCGTTATTCGTACCGTAGGTAATATCGCAATTATAGGCGTGCTGCTTCTCGGCTCTTGTTTGATCGTGAACAACGAGACCTGTGGAAAGGCCGAGGAACTCATGAACACGTCCCATCTCCTCACAGCCAAGTCTTGCAAGATAATCGTTTACCGTTACAATATGGACTCCCTTACCTTCAAGGGCATTGAGATACGACGGAAGCACAGCGACAAGAGTCTTACCTTCACCGGTCTTCATTTCAGCGATCCTACCTTGATGAAGAAGGATTCCGCAGAGCACCTGCACATCAAACGGACGTTTGCCGAGAACTCTGTCTGCCGCTTCACGTGCTGTAGCGAATGCATCGGGAAGAATATCATCAAGAGTCTCGCCGTTTGCAAGGCGCTCCTTGAGAGCTTGTGTCATTGCAGCAAGCTCGGAATCACTCATCTGCTTATACTTATCGGCAAGTCCGTTTATAACTGTAAGTAAAGGTTTGATTTTTTTGATCTGTCGGTCGCTGTACGTACCGAATACTTTAGTAATCAAGCTCATTTTATCACATCGGCGCAAATGCGCCGCCTTTCACATAATATAAAGATAATATAAATAATACATTCAATAAATTATATTATACAACATCACGCACGAAAAATAAATAGATTTTTGTAAACTTATGCGTATTAAATTAAATTTAGCCTTAATTCTTCTTGAATCCCTTGTGTTTTTATTATATAATTACATTGAAACAGTAATATTTTCAGCAACAAGTTAAATCCACATGGAAAGGCACTTCAGAATATGAAAAAGATTAATATAGTCCTTCACGAACCCGAGATACCCCAAAACACAGGTAATATCGCTCGTACCTGCGCAGCGACCGGCAGTGCTCTTCACATAATACGTCCCATGGGCTTTGAGGTTGATGACAGAAAGCTGAAGCGAGCAGGTCTTGATTACTGGCATAGCCTCGACATTACCTACTATGATGACCTTAACGATTTTTTTGTAAAGAACCCCGATGCCCATTTTTACTGCTTCACGACAAAAGCTCCGCGATGCTACACGGAGCCCTCATATGAATATCCGGTTTATCTTATGTTCGGCAAGGAAACACGCGGGCTTCCGGAGGAGTTTCTCCTGAAAAATTACGAAAGATGTGTCCGCCTGCCAATGCTACAGAACCTGAGAAGCCTAAATCTTTCAAACTGTGCGGCAATTGCCGTATACGAAGTGCTTCGCCAGCATTCCTTTGAGGGTCTTGAAACTGACGGACACGTGCTGAACGAGCTTCTTTGATCAAAATAAAGGAGAAAACAGTTCAATTACAGATCGGAAGATACGCTTTACCACACCTACCTTCAGCATTTCTTCACTCACCTCTGTACTGTCTGTGAATATCTTGTCAAAGTCTGCCCTGATTTCCTTTATCACTTCTGCATTATACATCCACACTCCGCATTCAAAATGCAGATACAGGCTTCTGAAGTCAAGATTCACTGTTCCAACAACGGCAAATTTTCCGTCAGCGACAAATGTTTTTGCGTGGATAAAACCGGGGGTATACTCATATATCCTTACGCCCGAAGCAATAAGTCTGTGGTAATTCGACTTGGTTGCCTCATTTACAATACGCTTGTCCGGTATTCCCGGCACCACTATCCTTACATCTATTCCGCTTTCTGCCGCTGAGCACAGCGCCCTCTCCATGGTATAGTCTATGATAAGATACGGTGTCGTGATATAGATATAATTCTTAGCACTGTAGATCATATTTAAATAAACAGTCTCTCCAACCGGACTATCGTCAAGAGGATTATCGGTATAAGGCTGAACTATACCTCCGCCCTTCGCCGGCTCATAAGCTACGGGTATGTAGCTGTTGTAATCAGGATCGCGTTTAAGATCTTTTACATCAAGGCTGTCCCACATGGAAAGAAACATAACCGTAAGGCTGTGAACAGCCTTACCGCAAAGCTTGACTGCATTATCCTTCCAATAACCGTACAGATGCTTCACATTGATATACTCGTCGGCAATATTTACACCTCCCGTAAAGCCTACCTTTCCGTCGATCACGCAGATCTTTCTGTGATTTCGGTTATTGAGCCGTGCTGACAGTATGGGAATAAATCTGTTAAACACCCGACATTTGATCCCCTCAGCTGAAAGCTCCTTATGAAAACGTGATGACAGGTGGTTAATACATCCCAGATCATCGTACACTACTCTTACGTCTACTCCTGCCGAAACCTTACGCATAAGTATATCATGGATGGAGTTCCACATTTCGCCCTTCTCAATGATGAAATACTCCATAAATATGTACTTTTCCGCTTTCTCAAGCTCACACAGCAGTGCTGCAAGAAAGTCCTCGCCCGTGGGATAATAATATACGTCGGTGTCTGCATACGGAGGACAGTTCGTTGCTCGCGCTATGTACTCAGCCTGTCTAACCGCCGAAGGCTCGTCCACAGCTTCAAGCACAGTTTTACTGTCGTCGGGTGATGAAAAGCTCATGAGACTGTATATATTCGCAAGTATTTTTTTGAATTTTTCAGAAAGCTGATTGCCGCGAAATAAAAAATACATTGCCACACCGAACGGAGGCACGGAAAGCACCAATATGATCCACGCGGTTTTATAGCTTGGATTCTCACGTGTACTGATGATCTTACACACAACAGCAAGATCAACCAAAGTAAACAGACCATAGAATACTCCGATATACTCGGAAAACCTCATCACTGCAAGCAACACAAAAAGAAGCTGAAGCAGTATCAAAACGCCGACTATTACCACTCGGCTCATCAAAAACTTCATGAGACGCTTCATGATGATCCCTCCCTATTGTTATATATCTAATATACTTCAAGTTTCATAAAAAATCAAGTGTTTGTCTGTTAACGCTTTAAATCAAGCTGAAAATATGTTATAATAATTAAAAATCGAAAAGCCCACAAAAATTATAAAGGAACTAAGCTTTATGAAAAATCTACTTGTCCTCGACGGCAACAGCATAATTAACAGAGCATTTTACGGCGTGCGCGGTCTCTCAACCGCCGCAGGTATGCCAACCAATGCCGTTTTTGGATTTATAAATATTTTAATGCGTCACATTGACCGACTTGATCCGGATTACGCCATCTGTACCTTCGACACACACAAGCCAACCTTCCGACACTTACAGTTCGATGGCTATAAATGTAACAGAAAAGGGATGCCGGATGAGCTTGCCTGCCAGATGCCCTATGCCAAGAGAATAGCTTCTGCCCTTGGCTTTACAATTCTTGAAAAGGAAGGCTTTGAGGCCGACGACATTATCGGCACTGTTTGCAAATCCGCCGATCTCCATGGGGGCATAATGTCATATATCCTTACGGGAGACCGTGACTCGTTACAGCTTATAAGCGAAAGCACAAATGTTATCCTCATGAGAAACCATGAGGATGAGCTGTTCGACACTCAGCACTTTATTGACACATACGGCATCTCACCTTCGCAGTTCGTAGATGTCAAGGCGCTGATGGGCGACTCCTCCGACTGTATTCCCGGCGTTGCGGGTATTGGGGAGAAGACAGCATTAAAGCTTATTTCTGCCGCAGGAAGCCTTGACGGGCTTTATGCCGCCGCAGAAGATGGCTACTTCGGCGCAACTCCCTCTGTTCGCCGCAAATTGGACGAAGGCAAGGACTCGGCTTATATGTCCCGAGAGCTTGCCTGCATATGCACTGAGGCTCCGATAGGAAAAGCGACAGATGAATATATAAGAAGCCTAGAGGACAAGGCGGAGCTTTACAGAATATTCAAGGAGCTTGAGTTCGACCACTTTATCCGCAAATTCTCCCTGCAGGGGTATGCAGAAGGTCAAAGTACTGCTGAGACTGTCGAATCCAATAATAACTTTACTGTTTTGGGACTTGATTCAGAGACATTCAAAAACGAATCACTTGACGATTCTATAGCTGTAGCCTATAACGGCAATGAACTTGCTGTGTGTTCCGGTGACAAGGTATATACCTGCGATAACGCTGACGCTGATCTTCTAAGTGTAGTTTTCAAGAAAAACATCATCTGCCATGACCTTAAGTCTCTCATTAAGGCACTGTCTCCATTTGATTTCAAAATACGCTGTGTATTCGATACTATGCTTGCAAAGTATCTTATGGATCCGGGTAAAGGCTCATACCCTCTCGCTTCCGTTGCCGAATACTGCAATGCTCCTCTTACAGACGGAATTGCTTCTGAAGCCTTCTGCATTATGAATTGCAAAAGCTTTCTTTCTGCTGAGCTCGAAAAAAGCGGAATGTCAGGACTTCTTAATAATATTGAGATCCCTCTCGCCGCTGTTCTTGCAGATATTGAGCTTGCGGGCTTTAAGGTCGACTGTGACGGTATAAGAGATTATGCCGCTCAGCTTCTGCAAATGGAAAATGATCTGGCAGACAAAATATATATGCTTGCAGGTCACGATTTCAACATCAATTCACCAAAGCAGCTCGGGCAAGTGCTCTTCGAAGAGCTTTCTCTGCCAAGCGGTAAAAAAACTAAGACGGGTTACTCAACGGATGCAGACACTCTGAGAAAGCTCCGATTCCATCACCCCATAATTTCAGAGATCCTGTCATATAGGCAGGTCGCAAAGCTTCGCGGTACCTATGGAGAGGCTTTAGCAGATCTTGCAGACTCAAACAGCAGGATCCACACATCCCTTAATCAGTGCGGCACGGCAACAGGCCGACTCTCGTCCAACGACCCTAACCTGCAGAATATTCCCGTAAGAGGTGAGCTTGGTCGGGAGCTTCGTAAATTTTTCATCGCTGAAGATGATGACCACATACTCATTGATGCAGACTATTCACAAATTGAGCTCAGGCTTCTTGCGCATCTTTCGGGCGATGACAATATGATAGCCGCCTTCAATTCGGGCATAGACGTTCATACCATGACCGCTTCACAAGTATTTGGTGTTCCTCCGGAGGCTGTGACAAAGGAGCTGAGACTCCGTGCCAAGGCAGTAAACTTTGGCATCATATACGGAATTGGTGCATTCTCATTGGCACAGGACATAGGATGTACTCGCAAGCAGGCTGATGAGTATATACAGAGCTATTTTGCCACATATCCTAAGGTAGACAGCTACCTTAGAAAAACTGTTGAGGAAGCTGAGAAGCTTGGTTACACCGTTACGATGTTCTCGCGGAGAAGGAATATCCCCGAGTTAAGATCCACCAATAAAAATCTTGCCGCTTTCGGAAAGCGTGTTGCTATGAACAGCCCTATTCAGGGCAGCGCAGCGGATATAATCAAGGTCGCCATGATAAACACGGCAGGCGCCTTGAAGAGATCAGGAATTGATGCAAGAGTAATACTCCAGGTTCATGACGAGCTCATAATCGAGTCTCACAAAGCCTGCCAAAAGGAAGCTGAAGCTATTCTCGTCCGCGAAATGGAGAATGCAGTAAAGCTCTCGGTTCCTCTTGTTGCCGAAGCGGGAGTCGGAGCCACTTGGTTTGACGCAAAATAACTTTAAACCCTTCACTTCGAACATGAGGTGAAGGGTTTAGCTTTATTATAGAATACGGACATCAAACAGCTTTGAGCATTTCGGACAACGAACGCTGTGCTTACCTCTTTTTACGGGAAGCTTGATTATTGCTTTGCAATGCTTACACTTTCTGAAGCTCGCTCTTCCAAAATATCTTATTCTGTCAAAAAACAGCTTAATATTTACCTTGATCTTTGAATAGACAGCTAAAAAAATCTCGTTTTCACGTCTTCTCTTATAATGGTTCTTCGACATCATTCTAAATATAATGTAGAAGCACAGTATCCATGTAAGTATCTGCAAAACATCTATAAGAAGGAAAGCATTCACTATACAAAGGCAGGCATAGATAATAAGAAGAAAATATTCATAGCTGTCAGAGCCGTATCTGCCGTAAAATAGCTTAAACAAAAGTGATTTTAATTTATTCACTAACCCTACCCCTTCCAAACCGAAATGTAATTTGACAACCGCTCGGTTATAGGAGTATATTATATACTTATTTTATGAAATAAGGTGCGTTTCTTCTTAAAATAATTTTGCTTTATTTATTAACACACAATGAACATCAGTCCTTCAGACGTTTTTCGATGCTACGCAAAAGTTTTTCTGTATATTTTGACAAAGCATCAAAATCCATTGCTGATGAATAAAGCTTCTCAAGTCCAAAGTGAGCCTTGCCTCCAAGTTTCAGCTTTTCGCAGGCTTCACTTAGCAGAGCTTCGGAGCATTTATGGGAAAGACGCATGATACCGCGTATCTCGCTAAGACTCGGAGCCAACGAAAAACGTGTCATATTTATCCTCTTAGAGCAATCAGGATAAATGTCTGTAGTAATAAGAATCGACGTTTCAGGTATAAATATATCGCAGATCAGCGATGGGCATATTGGGTCGGGTGATACAATAATATCAAAACCTTCTCGCTCAAGCTTTGCCGCAAGCACATCCATATAATGATATGCTGATGCGTACACATCCGAGACATTTATGACACTCTCTGCACGCCTTGCGAAAGTATCAAGACTACAACAACCCTTCATTCCTACAGCCTTCAACACAGCCTCCCGCCGCGTGCCCGTCCCCTTATTCTTTTTAAAACCAGATACCAAACGACACACGTTTCGTTCAAGCTTATCAAGATCCACAGCTCGGATAGATAGATTATATCTGTCAAGTGCCAGCGATGAAACATGTGAAAGCGACGAATATGCATCTGCAAAAGCAGTTTTCTTTTTCTCGCTGAGTGATATTATCTCGTCCTTCGAAGATGCAATTATTGAGTCATCAAGGAATCCTGCCACATTCACGATCTCTGAAACGGCTCCGGGATACCTCATATCAAGGTTGTGGGGACTTGTGCCGTCAACAATTGCGATCTTCCCGTCAATCACCACACAGTCAAGTGAATCGGGGTCTGAGCTGCACAGATAGTACTCTACATTACATCCCCACGATTCGGCTTTTTCCGCACATCGGTGCATAAGCGTGCTCTTGCCGGTTCCGGCGGCCCCTTTTATTATGTACAAACGGGTCAGCTTTTTTTCGTTAATTATGTCATCGTACTTCCCTACAAATCCACTTCCTGTATTCATACCGACAAAATAAGTATTACTGTTCTCTGTGCTTTTAAGCGTAAAACTGTTCATGTAATTCATGATCTCATCTCCTATCAAGCTGAACTCTGTAACATGATATGTAAATAAGTGTGAATTTGACATTAAGAATTATGAATAACATAACTCTATTTTCAAATTATCATAGCAAAATCGTTATTTGTCACTGTGCTATTGACAAATCATGCAGTCGGTGATATAATTTTGCCAACTAAATAAATGGGAGCTTGTAAACAGGCTGAGAGGAAGTTGTGAACTTCGACCATAAGAACCTGATTTGGGTAATTCCAACGTAGGGAAATCATTTCAAGACGTATTATTACGGGATATCCATATTGGGTATTCCGTATTTTTTTGTACGCCGAAAGGCAGAAGGAGGCAATATGCAATACCACACTCAAATGGAAGCAGCAAAAAAAGGAATCATAACAGATCAAATGAGAATTGTTGCAAAAAAAGAATACCGTTCAGAGGAAGAAATACGACAGCTTATTGCAAACGGCAAAGTCATCATCTGTGCCAACAAAAAGCATACCTGTCTTGAGCCGAATGGGATCGGAAGTATGCTTCGGACAAAGGTAAATGTGAATCTCGGCGTATCTCGTGACAGCAAAAATCTCGATGAGGAAATAAAGAAGGTAAACTGCGCTATAGAACTCGGTGCTGAGGCTATAATGGACTTGTCATCCCATGGAAATACTCAGCCATTCAGACAAAAGCTCACAAGTGAGTGCCCTGCCATGATCGGTACTGTGCCTGTGTACGACAGCGTTATTCATTATCAAAGAGACCTCCACACACTCACGGCAAAGGATTTTATTGATGTAGTGAGACTCCACGCAGAGGATGGTGTTGACTTTGTTACACTACATAGCGGGATCACGCGTAAAACGATCAAACAGATTCAACAGCACAAACGAAAAATGAATATAGTTTCCCGCGGAGGATCACTTATATTTGCTTGGATGTCCATGACAGGTAACGAGAACCCTTTCTACGAATATTTTGATGAGATCCTTGATATCTGCCGCGAATACGATGTTACTCTGTCACTCGGTGATGCGTGTCGTCCGGGCTGTCTTGCGGATGCCGGAGATGTTTGTCAAATAGAAGAGCTTGTGAGGCTTGGCGAGTTGACAAAGCGGGCATGGGAAAAGGATGTACAGGTCATGATAGAAGGTCCCGGACATATGCCGCTTGACCAGATAGAAGCAAATATGAAATTACAGCAGACCTTGTGCATGGGAGCACCGCACTACGTGTTGGGGCCCATCGTCACCGACATTGCGCCCGGTTATGACCATATCACATCCGCTATAGGCGGTGCTGTAGCCGCAGCATCGGGTGCTTCCTTCCTATGCTATGTTACTCCCGCAGAGCACCTTGCACTGCCTAATGTTGATGATGTTAAAACCGGCATTATTTCTGCTAAGATAGCCGCACACGCCGCAGATATTGCAAAGCACGTCCCACACGCACACGACATTGATGATAGGATGGCTGAAGCAAGGCTGAACTTCGATTGGGAAAAGCAATGGGAATGCTCTATAGATTCTGACAAACCACGAAGGATCCGCGACGAAAGAAAACCCGAAATCAACGAAAGCTGTTCTATGTGCGGGAAATTTTGTGCGGTAAGAAGCATTAACAGGGCCCTCAAAGGCGAGCATATAGACATACTGTAAAAGAAAAAAAGATCATGCCCATTAGCGTGTTATCCTTAACGGAGAACACGCAGTCAAATCCGTCTTCGACGGGTGAAATCCACCACTGGTGGATGAAATCGCGTTTGCGATGAAATCCTGCTTCGCAGGGTTGTATTTAGACGGATTTGATTTCATCCGAGGACTTGTCCTTGGATTTCATCTGAACGAAGTGAAGATTTCATCGTTGCCGCGCAACGATTTCATT
>JAFUPK010000078.1 GCA_017481265.1 Clostridia bacterium | reverse complement strand
CTGCTCTACCAACTGAGCTACAAAGGCATCCTGTGCCGCAATCATCCGATCACGGCATATTAGGTTGGCGACCCGAAGGGGACTCGAACCCCTGACCTCTAGCGTGACAGGCTAGCGTTCTAACCAACTGAACTACCGGGCCATACTGAAGGCTTCAGCCACCTTGCGCTTTCGCGTTCGGTTGCACGGCCTTCCGTGCTGGAAACAATAGGGCTCGAACCTATGACCCTCTGCTTGTAAGGCAGATGCTCTCCCAACTGAGCTATGCTTCCATTTTGTCTCTCGGGAGGTGCTCTCCCTTGCGACGTGTAGTATTATATCACAACGGTCTTTTCTTGTCAAGTCCTTTTTTCAAATTTTTTTAAGTTTTTTTCAGACTGTTCTTTTGCCCGAAAATCGCCTGTTTTTGCGACGATTTTCGGGCATTTTCGCAAAAGCACCGCTTTATTTCTTAGCCGTCGCCACGATGTACCAGCGCTCGGTGTCCGCTTTCGGTTTACCGAAGTCTGTGTCTCCAAAAATGCCGAGAAGCTCAAAATCCGCCTCATCGAGCATCTCGCGGATGGTCTGCTCATCGTAGCACATCTCGCTCTGGACTCCATCGTGTCTCGCATAGCGCCCGTCAGAGCATCTGTCGAAGACCGTCAGGTGGAAGTCACACTGGCGCCCGTCCTCGGAAAGGCGGTTCTGCCACACGCACACCGCGCCGTCCTCCTCGAGAACGTAGTCGTTGTCGGCGTAGATATTCTTAAACTTATAAGGCGTGTTCACATCGAAGATAAACAGCCCATCGGGATCAAGATAGTTGTGCACCAGATCGAAGCAGTCCATAACGTCCGCCTCGTCCATCAGGTGGTTTATTCCGTCAAGACAGCACACCACGCTTCCCACGGTTCCGTAGAGCTCAAAATCGCACATATCCCCTTCAAGGAACAGCACTCCGCTCACACCCTCTTCGGCGCTTCTTGTGTAAGCACGGGAAAGCATCTCGGGAGAAATGTCAAGTCCCGTCATGTCATAGCCGCGACGGGCAAGCTCTAAGGTCATAGAGCCCGTACCGCATCCGAGATCAAGTACAAGCTGCGGCTTCTCGGGAAGATATCTTCTGTAGCACTCCTCGATAAAGTCCGCCCATTTTTTATAGTCAATGTCAGTATTCAGTCTGTCATATACCACCGAAAGAGCATCGTAAGCACCCATTTCAACCTCCATTCAGCCTTGGGCTGCACAAATATTCATGAAACAAATTTATATCTGCACAGCAGGTAAAACCGTTTCTTTTACAGTAGTATATAACATTTTTCGTGAAATTTCAAGTATGCTGCGGATTTCCATGGGTGTCGGGGCTTATGACGTGCACCTTTATTTCTCCGTTTTCGCCGTGATCTTGCCTTTCCGCCTCCATTTTCACCTCTATTGCCTCCAAAACGGCATCGGAAAGCGTATCATCCATGGACATGGCATCCACTTCCGCCTCCACTCCCAGCCACTTGCAAAAGCTTTCTGCAATGCGACGCCTGCGAAGCATCCGCATCGCTTCCGCCTCTCCCGCCTCGCTAAGAGACACGCGTCCGTACCTACCCCGATCCGCGAGTCCCCTGAAGGCAAGCCTGTCTGCAAGGCGTATCACATATCCTGCCGTTACTCCGAGCTTCTCTGCAAGGCTTTGCGCCGAGCTCTCATGCATCCCGCCGAGCTCCGCCATGTGCAGCTCAAGAAGCAGCCTTCTCTCCATTGCCGCGCTGTCCGTGTAACCCATATCCACCTCCGACATATACTTATACAAACGGAACCTTGTGTCCGTCTAAAATAATATTCGGTTGGTGAAAAATATATGACTGAAAAAACAAGCATGGGCGCTCTCCCTCTCGATACGCTGCCTATCGGAAGGAGCGCCGTCATTTCGGATGTACTTAAGAAAAACGCCGACATATCCAAACGGCTTTTACAGCTTGGCTTCAGGAAGGAAAGCGACGTTGAATGTGTGGGAGAAAGTCCTCTCGGCGGTATGCGCGCATACAGAGTGCTCGAAAGCATCATCGCTCTTCGCAACGAGGATGCGCGGCTGATCCTTACATCATATGAACAGCAAGAGTGAGTTTACCGTAGCCCTGGCGGGAAACCCGAATGTGGGCAAGAGCACCGTATTCAACGCCCTGACCGGAGCGCACCAGCACACGGGCAACTGGCCCGGAAAGACAGTCTCATCGGCTGTGGGAAGCTTCGACGCAGACGGAGTTGCGGTGCGCCTTGTGGATATTCCCGGGACATATTCTCTCTGTGCGCGCTCACCCGACGAGCAGGTGGCTCACGACTACATCTGCGGAGCCGGCGACTACGGTGCGGAAAGACAGCCTCCCTGCGCTGTCATCGTGGTCTGCGATGCCTGCTCCATGAGACGGAGCTTAGAGCTTGCCGAGGAGATCGCACAAACGTCCCTTCCTTATATGCTGTGCATAAATCTTGCCGACGAAGCCGACTCCCGCGGTATCACGGTGGATCATGTGCTTCTCGAATCCCTTCTCAACGTTCCCGTGGTTCGGTGCGCCGCCAGGAGCGGTGCAGGTCTGCCCTTGCTGAAAAGCCGCCTCGGTGCACTTCTGCGGCAGAATAATGAAGGAAAAGAGTCACCGTGCTCCCGCCCAACTCCAAAGGAGCTCTGCGACAGATGCGTAAAGGTGCCCGATAATGCAGACAGGCGCGACCGTGCTCTCGACCGCATCCTTGCGGGAAAGCTCACAGCCGTGCCTATCGCTGTACTGTTCTTGGCATTTGTATTCTTCCTTACGGTCAAAGGAGCATCGCCCTTGTCCGAAGGACTTGCATATATATTCGATGCTGTTCTGCGCCGTATACGAAGCCTTCTTCTATATCTCGGCGTACCCTACGTCATAAGGGGCGCTCTGTGCGACGGAATACTGTACACCACCTTTGAGGTCACAGCCGTCATGCTTCCGCCCATGGCAGTATTCTTCCCTCTTTTTACGTTTCTTGAGGATCTCGGCTATCTCCCGAGGGTGGCTTACAGCTTTGACCGATGCTTCAAGGGATGCCGTGCTTGCGGAAAGCAGGCGCTGACCATGATGATGGGGCTCGGCTGTAATGCTGCGGGAGTCACGGGGTGCAGGATAATCGATTCTCCGCGAGAGCGGCTCATCGCCATGGTCACAAACAGCCTAATGCCCTGCAACGGAAGGCTTGCGGTCATCGCCGCCATTGCCTCCGCCTCATCTGCTGTGACGGGTCTTGCCTTCGGAGCCATGCCTGCACTGATACTTTTCGGCGCTGTGGCTCTCGGCACGGTGCTGACCTTGATCCTGTCACGGCTCCTTTCCGCGACGCTTATGCGGGGAAGTCCCTCATCCTTTACCCTTGAGCTTCCGCCCTACAGACTGCCTGACCTGCGAAAGCTCATAGTCCGTTCTGTGCTCGACAGGACCGTATTCGTCCTTGGACGTGCTGTCGCGGTGGCAGCCCCCGCAGGTCTCGTCATATGGTTTCTCTGCAATACCGGAATAAACGGCACAAGCCTCTTTGAACACATGACGCGCCTTTTGGATCCTGTAGGTCGGATCGCAGGCATGGACGGTGTCATAATGTGCGCATTTATTCTCGCTCTGCCTGCCGCTGAGCTGATACTGCCGCTGATGCTCATGGGTTACTCAAGCTCAGGCTTCGCACAGCTCTCACAGTTCGACGGCATAGGCGAGATATTAAGGCACGCAGGCTGGACTCCCGTGACCGTGCTGTGCACAGTCCTCTTCACTCTCGTCCATTTTCCCTGCTCCACCACCGTAATAACCGTAAAGCGCGAATCCGGAAGCATATTTTGGGCTGTAATGTCCGCTGTGATCCCCACGGTCATGGGCTTTTCCCTCTGTGTACTTTTAAATCTTATCCTTGGCTGACAGCATCCTCTATTATAACGACGCCTGCGGTTATGTCATCTGCCGCGCCGTTGTCTACCGCACACTTCACTATAGTGCGTGCCATGCTCTCAGGATCCGTGCCACGAAGCTTTTCTCCGCTGAGAAGATCATAAAGCCATGGGCAGTCCTCGAAGCTCTTTGCAACGCCGTCCGACAGCATTACCACAGTGTCACCCGCGCCTGCCTCAAAGCTTATCATCTCGGCGTCAAGGGCGCGCATGATGCCGATGGGTACGGTCTTGGACTGAAGGCGGAACAGCCGCCCGTCACGTATCACAAATGAGGGTGCAGCACCGCTCTTCACGAATCTCACCTGCCCGTTCATAAGGTCGAGCTCCATAAGGTCAACCGTCGCGGAGCATTCTCCACCGCGGGAGCGCATCATGGAGTTGAGCATCTTAAGAGCGGTGTCCATGGACGCGCCTGCACGAAGGAGCTTCTCCGTAAATACGGCGCATATTCCCGAGGTAAGCGCCGCCTCACGTCCGCTTCCCATGCCGTCGGATATAAGCATAAAGAATCGGGAATCATCCGTGAGGAACGCATTGATAACGTCTCCGCAGTCAGCAGAGGATGTCTTGCCCAGTCCGCGTCTGTCGTAGGAGAACTCCCTCGTTGCATCCTCCTGCGCCTCACGGCTGTGTTTTCCGCTTATGGCTGACATGGCAACGCTCGCTCTGCCGCAACGCACAGCAAGTGACGGAAGTGACATGAGAGTCATGGTCACACAGCTTCCGTCCACGGAAAACTCCGGCTGTGACATTGGCATCCCGCACACATTTGCCGCACAGCGCCTTATATCCTCGGCTCCGGCAGAGGTGGTCTTCATGTCAACCCCGCGAGCCACCACCCGCATCAGCCTTCCTCCGAACACTCCTACTCTGTCGGCCTTAAAGGATACCCTTGTCAGAGCGCGGCGCAGTCTTTCGGTAAGCTCTCCGTCACATCTTGTGCCGTCGACGCCGGCATCTGCCGCCTCTGCCAAAAGGCGCGAGGTCACCTCATAGTCGGCGGCCACCACCGATGTCCTGTCGTAAAGCTTCGCCTCGGCGGTCATCCTGGCACAGCCTGCGTTCATGGAGTCAATTATCTGACCCATGTTGAAGCACCGCGAGGCAAGCTCCCGCGGAACAAGAGCCGCCGATACCCTTCCGTCGCGCTTCATGGCAAGGATCATCTTAGACTGCATCTCGGTGGTGGATCTTATCTCGCGCCCGAAGCAGGCAGTCCTCATGCCGCATTTGGTGCAGTATTCGTCAAATGAGGCCTCGCAAAGCTCACACAGCTCCTCGGCATCGGGTGCGGTAAGGTTGTCCGATATTCTGTAAAGAAGCTCGGAAAGCTTCGAAAGCCCCTCGGACAGCGAATTCATCCGCCGTCTTATCTCGCTGTCGCGAACCACAAGAGTCATGCTCTCATCAGCGCGTATGTCAGATTCTTTTGAGCCTGTCCTCGGACCCGGAAGTATCCCGGAAGCACACACGGGAGCAAGGATAGCCGAGCTTATGATAAGCTTCGGCACCACATCCGACATGGCAGAGACTCCGTCAAAATACAGTGCCCACGCCACGCCTCCGATACATCCTGCCGCCACCGATACCGCAGGTGCAAGCCTCCGAAGGGGAGCCGATGCAAGTGCGCAGACCGCATAGAGAGGCGGAGCCGCTGTTGGGGTGGCAAGATTCAATACGACCCCATAGAGCGTGCCGTCAAATATACCTCTGCGCTGTGTTACAAGGATAGAAACAGCAAAGGCACAGGGAATGCTGAGATCGGCAAAGGGGAGTACAGACGACGCACCAAGCACCGCCGACACAGCAATGGCACACTCGCCGCATCGGTAAAGTGCGCTTTCTCTTTCGGCATGGCCTTTAACAAACAGCACAGCCTCATACAGATACACGAGAACGGGCGACAAGGCTCCCGCCGCCGCAATGGATGCCACGGTTGCTATGCTGTAATCCGCTCCTGACAAAAGCACGCCTCCGAAGAGCAGCTCCACAGCAGATGCAAGCATCATCCGCGCATACACCGATTCATCGAACGAAAGCTTTTTCAGGCGTCCCGCGATCACGCCGAGCACACTGCTCTCGGCAGTCCTTTCCCGCAAGGTACGTCTTTCCTCATCCCTTCCGAAAAGCACAAGTCCCAGCACCGCCCTCATCAGCGGCACCGCCGCCGCGGCACATCCAAAAACAAATTTTCCGTTAAAAAGCGAGGACATAAGTGCACCCGCCGCCGCGGCAATTGATGCTCCCTTCCCCCTTGCGGCACAGGCAAGTGCCACACCGAAGGGAGCTGCACCTGCAGGAAGGCTCCCGCAAGCAAACAAGGCTCCACCTCCGAAAAGCGCAAGCCCCCTGAGCATCTGTCTTACTGAGGCCTTACGTATCCCCTCTGTTATCGCAGTTCTTTTGTCCATTTTTACATCCATACCTTTCTTTTTTCACACTTCCATTAAGCCGACCGCCGTTTGTCGCAGGCACAAGTGTGCTTAAAACAGCGCACCTGTGGCTTTAACCGGCAATATAATCAATCTGTTTTCATATTATAGCGTCATTGCTCCGATAATTAGGTCGAATACGGTATGCGCAATCCTTCTATTTTTGAAGGGCGCTGTCGATTGTATGCGAGGGCGGATAATTACTGTTTTTTTGTTTTTTCGGGATAAATGTTTCGCGAGCTCTTGACTTTTACTTCTGTAATGTTATAATAAGGTTGAAAAACCGACGTGCTGCGGTCATACCGTTTCAAAACGTCGCACAGCAAAGGAATGTTTACAGTCATGAAAGATACTATCAGATTCGGTGTCATCGGACTCGGCGCCCGCGGAATGGGATGCCTCGAGTATTATCACTGCACCATGGAAGGTGTCAAGGTCACCCATGTTTGCGATATTTACGAGGACCGCGCACTTCAGGGTCAGGCTATCGTAGAGCGTATACAGGGTCACAAGCCCGCCGCTTCCACGGATTACAGAAAGGTCATTGAAGACCCCAACGTAGATGCAGTAGTCATCATGTCCTCCTGGGACAACCATGTACCTGCAACTGTTGCCGCTATGCGCGCAGGTAAGTTCGTTGCCAGCGAGGTAGGCGGAGCATATTCCGTTGACGATTGCTGGGAGCTTATCCGTGCATATGAGGACACAGGTCGCCACGTTATGTTCCTTGAGAACTGTTGCTACGGCACAAAGGAGCTTATGGCGCTCCACATGGCAAAGCAGGGCTTCTTCGGCAAGATCGTTGCCTGCGAGGGCGGCTACTGCCACGATCTCAGAAGTGAGATCCTCTACGGCGAGGAGAACCGCCACTACAGACTGCGCAACTATATGCACAGAAACTGCGAGAATTACCCCACGCACGAGCTTGGTCCCATCGCAAAGATCCTCGGCATCAACCGCGGAAACAGAATGCTGACACTCTCCTCCATGGCTTCAGGCTCCTGGGGACTCAACGAGTACGCAAGAACTCACGACGACGTAAATCCCGCTCTCCGCGAATTCCGTTTCGCTCAGGGCGACATCATTTCCACAAATATCAAGTGTGCAGGCGGCGAGCTCATCACTCTCACCCTCGACACCACTCTTCCCCGTCACTACAGCAGACGCTTTACCGTACGCGGTACCAAGGCGGCATTCTTCGAGCCCATGGGCGCTGTATTTGAGGACGCAAAGGGCGAGCACGGCAACGAGAAGATGAACAATCTTGCACCCTACGCCGAGGAGTATATGCATCCCATGTGGAGACGGTATCTCGAAGAAGGTGTTCAGGGCGGTCACGACGGCTTTGACTGGCTTACATACTGCGCTTTCGCAGACTACGTAAGAAGCGGAGACGTTCCTCCCATCGACACATACGACATGGCTGCCTGGATGGCGATCACTCCCCTTTCCGAGCTTTCCATCGCCAACGGCGGAGCTCCCGTTGAGGTTCCCGATTTCACACGCGGCGCATGGACACACAGAACCGACGTTAACCGCGGTCCTTACTCTCTCGATATCTAAGCATTTAAAAGACCGTTACGTCCGGCAAGCCTGCGTAACGGTCTTTCTCTTCACAGTGTTGTTTTTGTGATATAGTTCGAGAGTCAACGTACAAACACCGCAGACTGCCGGAAGTCATATCTTACCTGTTTGCCTAAAAAATACACCTCATTAATCGAAGAGAGAATAGCGAAGAGAGAATATTATGTACTACGAAGATAACACCGCAAAGGACGTAAAGATAGCCTATATCGGCGGAGGATCGCGCGGTTGGGCGTGGGGACTTATGAGCGATCTCGCTCTGTGCGAAAACATGAGCGGAAATGTTGATCTTTACGACATCGACACGGAAGCGGCAAAAGCAAATGAGATCATCGGCAACCGCTATAACACAGCCGAATATGCCAAGTCCCATTGGAACTACCGTGCTGTTGAAACCTTACACGAGGCCCTCACAGGTGCCGATTTTGTCGTGATCTCCATTTTACCCGCCACCTTCAAGGAAATGTACTCCGACGTACATACTCCCGAAAAATATGGGATCTATCAGTCAGTGGGAGATACCACGGGACCCGGGGGTATCGTCAGAGCCATGAGAACGATCCCTATGTTCGAGGTGATCGCAGAGGCAGTTGAAAAATACTGTCCCGACGCATGGGTCATAAACTTCACAAACCCCATGACGCTCTGTGTAAAGACACTTTACCGCGTGTTCCCGGGTATCAAAGCATTCGGCTGCTGTCATGAGGTATTCGGTACGCAGGAGCTGCTGAAAAGAATGCTTGAGACCGAGTATGGAATGAAGGTTGCGCGCCGAAGCGACATCAAGGTGAATCCACTTGGCGTAAACCATTTCACGTGGCTCACCGAAGCGACCTATAACGGCACTGATCTTTTCCCTCTTTACAAAGACTACGCACAGAAACGCCTTGAGAAAAAGCTGACATTCCACGAACGGATAGACAACAACTGGATGAACAACCACTTTGCCAGCGATGAGTACGTCAAGATGGAGCTCTTTTTGCGCTTCGGATGGATAGCCGCCGCAGGGGATCGCCATCTGGCAGAATTCTGTCCCGGAAAATGGTATCTCGAGTCCCCGGAGCGGGTTGCAGAGATGCACTTCGGCCTCACTCCCGTCTCATGGCGCATTGCCGATCTCGAGGAGCGGCTTGAGGAAAGCAGGCAGCGACTCAACGGAAAAGCTATCACTCTCTGTTCAACGGGCGAGGACAGCGTCAAGCTTATGCGTGCACTTTCAGGACTTGGTGATATCGTATCCAACGTAAATTATCCCAATACAAGCCAGATACCGAACCTTCCCTCAGGAGCCGTGGTTGAAACCAACGCAGTATTTTCCGAAAATCGGATCGTCCCCGTCAATGCAGGGAAAGTGCCGACCTCTATCTATCCTCTGATCAGTCGTGTGTGTGCCCTTCAGGAAGCTGTCAGCGAAGGATGCGCAAGGCGTGATCTTGAGATGATATTCGCCGCATTCGCCGGCGACCCGCTTGTTACCTGCAGTCTTAAGGATGCAAGGCAGCTCCTTGCCGAAATGTGCAAAAACACCGGGGACTATCTTACAGATTATCCCCTTGATAAGCTTTGCTGAAATATACATTACGGGAGCGTTCTTTGAGCGCTCCTCAGCTTGATGACAAACCCTTGTTTTGAAAACACCATTGTCAAAGAGCACAAAGACCAAGGCTCCCTCCGAGAGGGAGCTCCCGCGAAGCGGGTGAAGGAGAGTGCGTAAGCAGTAAAATAAACTAAGCTTTTAGTTGCGCAGGCTCCTTCCACCACTTACGTGGTCCCCCTCCCTCTCGGAGGGAGGCTTTGTTAT
>JAFUPK010000077.1 GCA_017481265.1 Clostridia bacterium | reverse complement strand
ACGTAAGGTTATAGCCATACCGTATGGCGAGAGGCGTTAGACGGGCGACCACATAGGGTCGCCCCTACAGAAACAGGGGTTACGTGAAGCGAAGGCTTTTAGAACCGTGTATGTCAGCAAACCGCACGTTGTATTTTTCCTTTATTTTTGTTGCGTAGCAACAAAAATAAAGATTCAGCCAAGGAGGTGAGGAGCTTGCGACGAGGAAACTTCGGCGTTTGAGATGGTTCTTACGCCATACCGTACGGCGTGAGGCGTTTGAGCGGGCGACCACATAGGGTCGCCCCTACAGAGACAGGGGTTACGCAAGGGTTACAGCCATACCACACGGCGTGAGGCGTTGGAGCAGCGTTAACCAAGACTTTTCCTAAAGGAAAATAAGAATTAAGAACATACCTTATCTTACAAATTCATCGAGAGGACGAATTTCATAGCCCTCGGCAATAATATAGTCTATAAGATCACCGAGAATCTGTGCGTTGGTCGTAGAAACCGCGTGAAGCAGATATACTCCGCCGTTGTGAAGCTTTACCTTGTCATTGTTAAGTGTCTGCGCAACATCGGGCTGATTTGCCGTGTTGTAATCAGCCTCTGTCGCTGACCAGAAGCAGGTGGTCAGCCCCATCTTCTGCGCAAGCGCAAGAGTCCATTCGTTGGCTCCGCCCTCGGGCGGTCTGTAGAAGGTCATGTCGGGTGCATCGGGGAAAAGTGATTTGAACAGATCATTGTTCGCCTTGATCTCTTCCACAAACTTCTCCGGCGTGACGGTCGTCATGTTGTAGTGAGACAGTGTGTGGGTTCCCACAATGTGCCCCTCGTCAAGCATTCGTTTCACAAGCTCCTGCTCACCCTGCGTACCCTTCAGATAATCTCCCGTTACAAAGAACGTGCCGGGAACACCCTTCTCCTTCAGCGTATCAAGAATGTCGCTGGTCACTCCGTTCGGGTACTCGGGCGTAACATACTCGTATCCGCAGTCAAAGGTGAGATATACGTACTTTTTGGTCTCGTCTCCGCGGTAGATAGCGCCGTACTTGTCAATAAGCGCAAGGGTGTCTGCAGTGCGGTCCCACTTTACCTCAACCTCGCCTGTGGCAAGATTGCGCACAAAGCGTCCGGGGTACCAGCAGCCCTCGGGGTCGTCGGGATTCTTGTCGGAGAAGTGACCCTTAGGTACGCTGTCAAGGAAGGAAAGGTCTGTGGGAATGTAAAGCTCACCCGGAACAGCCGCTACAGGCTCATCGGGATCTTTTTCATCTGTTTCCGCAGCAGGCTCGCTGCTGACTGCATCCGATGTGTCTGCCCCCGTTGCAGGAGGCAAATCCGTGGAAACAGCCTCGGTCTGCCGTCCGACTCCGCCGCTTGACGGAGCGGTCTCGTCAGCCTCTCGCATAGCACAGGAGGACAGCATCAAAACGGATAGAATAAGGCATAATAATCTTGTTTTCACAACGCTAATTCCTTTCGGTCAGGTTTTGTCTTCGATATATTAGTATACCCAAAAATAAGCTTTTAGTCAACATAAATAACGGTCATTTTTTAAAAGAAGCGTACACCTCTTCCGCATAGCGCACGGTCTCCATGGCGTCTGCGGCATACTTGTCCGCGCCTATCATGGAGGCGTACTCCTCTGTGAGCACGGCGCCTCCTACGACAACGAGGCATCCCGGCACCTTTTCGCGGAGCTGTCTGATAGTTTCCTCCATCGCCGGCACCGTTGTGGTCATAAGTGCGGAAAGCCCCACCATCGGCGCACCGGTTTCAAGAACTGCGGCAACTACGTCCTCCGGCGGTACGTCGCGCCCGAGATCGTGCACCGCAAAACCGTAATTCTCAAGAAGAAGCTTTACGATATTCTTGCCGATGTCGTGGATGTCTCCCTTTACCGTGGCAATGACGAAGGGACACTTGACCTCGGAGCTTTCGCTTGAGCTTGACATGGCAAGCTTCACTTCCTCAAAGGCAGCCTTTGCCGCCTCCGCGCTCATAAGAAGGGACGGCAGATACACAGTCTTTGCCTCAAAGCCCCGTCCAACCTCGTCAAGAGCAGGGATCACCTCTCCTTTCACGATGTCGAGGGGCGGCGTGCTCTCAAGCATCACGCGTGTCAGCTCGGCGGCGCGCTCCTTCATGCCAAGCCTTACTGCGGCGAATACCGTGTCAGCGCTTGAAGAAGCTGTTGACGGAGCGGCAGTTTTTGCACCGTCCATGCCGGATCTTCCGTCCATAAATGAGATGTAGCGTGAGCACATTGCATCAAGTCCGTGAAGTGCTCGGTATGAGTGGTACGTGCGCATCATTTCTTCGGAATACGGGTTCATTATCGCCGCGGATAAGCCTCTTTCAAGTGCACAGGCGAAGAAGGTGCTGTTCACCGTGTCTCTGCAGGGTAGCCCGAAGGACACGTTCGATACGCCGAGAGATGTGTGGCACCCAAGCTCGCGCTTTATGCGTTCAAGAGCCTCCAACGTGACCTTTGCCGCGCCTCCGTCTGCGCTGACGGTCATGGCAAGGGTGTCGAAAACTATATCTTTTCTCGAAATGCCGTATTTTTCAGCTTCCATGAGTATGCGTCGGGCGATATTTACCCTGCCGTCGGCACTGCTTGGTATGCCGTCCTCGTCGAGGGTGAGGGCAACGATGACTCCGCCGTACTTTTTCGCAAGCGGGAACACAGAAGCCATGCTCTCAGCCTTACCGCTGACGGAGTTTATCATGGCTTTGCCGTTATATCTTCGGAGTGCCGATTCCATGGCGGCGGTATCGGTGCTGTCTATCTGAAGCGGGAGATCGCAGACTGCCTGGATCTCGCAGACCGCATCGGTGAGAAGACGTAGCTCGTCGATCTCGGGCAGTCCCACGTTTACATCGAGGACGCTTACTCCGCAGTCGCGCTGGGAGAATGCCTCCGACAGAATGTAGCCCATGTCACGCTCGCGAAGGGCTTGCTTGAAGCGCTTTTTACCCGTGGGATTGATGCGTTCGCCGATGAGCACGGGATCTTCACCGAAGGCGACGGTATGAGTGTAGGAAGAAACGGCTGTGATACATTTGTCGGTAAGAGGAACGGGGGTTATGCCGTCGAGCTTTTCCGAAAGTGCGCGGATATATTCCGGTGTGGTTCCGCAGCATCCGCCCACAACGCGTACACCTTCTCGGGCGAGGGTCGCCACATCCTCGGCGAACTCGTCGGGTGTGACGTTGTAGACGGTCTCGCCGCAGCAGACAGAGGGAAGACCTGCGTTTGGCTTCAGAATAACGGGAACAGAGGCACAGGCAAGGAGGCGGCGGACGGTGGGCATGAGCTCACGGGGGCCGAGGGAGCAGTTCATACCGATAGCATCGGCTCCCATGCCCTCAAGAAGTGCGCACATGGCTTCCGGAGTGGCGCCTGTCATGAGCTTGCCGTCAGCGGAATAGGCGTTGGAGACGAAAACGGGAAGGCTTGAGTTCTCCTTAGCCGCAAGAAGCGCCGCCTTGGTCTCGTAGCTGTCGTTCATGGTCTCAATGAGGATGAGGTCGACACCGGATCTGACACCAAGCTTTACAGTCTCGGCAAAGACGGCAACGGCATCCTCGAAATCAAGGTCGCCGAAGGGCTTTAAAAGGTGTCCCGTGGGGCCTATATCAAGAGCTACGAAGCGGTCTCCGCCTGCCTTATCTGCGGCATCGCGGGCAATGCGCACAGCGGCAGAGACGATGCTTTCAAGCTCGTCTTTATCGAATTTTAAAGTGTTTGCACCGAAGGTGTTGGTGCTTACAACGCGGCTTCCTGCGGCAAAATATGCGCTGTGGATGTCGCGTATGACGTCGGGGTGTGAGATGTTCCATCGTTCGGGAAGCTCACCGGGTTTGAGTCCTCTTTTCTGAAGGAGAGTACCCATGCCGCCGTCGAGAGTGAGAATATTTGATTTGAGAAATTCTTTGATATTCATAAAGCACCCGTGGTATGATATTCGGCTGCGCCGAATGTGATATATTTTCTTCGAAAATGTGAAATACGCTTCGCGTATGAAATATTCGGCTTCGCCGAATGTGAAATATTTTCATTTTCTATGGAAAATGAAAATGTGTGGTTGGGGATGAAGATTTGCGTGAAGCCGCTCCGTAAACCAACGCCATTGGAACCGTGTAGGTCAGCAAACCGCACGAACGCCACGCGGCGCGATTGCAGGATTTTGAGGGATGTATGTGCATCTCTTTAACCTACACCGCATTTCAAGAAGCTGACGGAGCAGTAAAAGCGCGAAAGAGGTGACAATACCGTTTCGCTTTATGAGCCTTTCGCGGTTCTGCGGGAGAATTTTGCGCCGCGAAGCCTGGTAAAGCTTCTTTAGGCACGGCGTGTTGAGTGCCTATGAAGGCTTTCTTGATTCTGACTTCTTTCACGAAAGAAGTCGGATAGGATGAGATT
>JAFUPK010000076.1 GCA_017481265.1 Clostridia bacterium | reverse complement strand
TCGATGAGCTCCTCGAAGTACTTCTTACCGACTTCCATAACGACGTCGGAGTACATCTGGATAAATCTTCTGTAGCAGTCATAAGCCCAACGAGCATTGCCGGACTTCTTAGCCATAACCTCAACAACTTCCTCATTAAGACCGAGGTTGAGGATAGTGTCCATCATACCGGGCATGGATGCACGTGCACCGGAACGAACGGATACGAGAAGGGGATTCTCAAGGTCACCGAACTTCTTACCGGTAACTTCTTCCATCTTAACGATGTATTCCATGATCTGAGCCATGATCTCATCGTTGATCTGACGGCCATCCTCGTAGTACTGTGTGCAAGCTTCGGTTGTGATGGTGAAGCCCTGGGGAACGGGGAGACCGATGTTGGTCATTTCAGCGAGGTTAGCGCCCTTTCCTCCGAGGAGCTCACGCATGGTAGCGTTACCTTCGGAGAAGAGGTATACATACTTCTTGGACATTGGTGTAATCCTCCAAAATATAATAAAATTTTTTTGACTGTGGGTTTGTCCGAGGGAGACCTTCGGACGCAAAGATAGGCAAAGACACGTCTTTACAGACCTGTGCAACTGTAATTATAACATATCTTGATTCAAATATCTACATCTGAAGCAAAATTTTCTTGATTTTTTTAAAAATTTAGTATTTCGATGAAAAAGAGTGATCTCGAAAGGTAAAATGCTTACTTTTTCATAACGGTTTTTAATTATTGAGGGTTTTACTTCCGCCGCACGATACGGCTGTAACCTATTGTAGGAACCATCTCAGGCGCCGAATGGTTTCCCCACTTCGCTTTGCGAAGTGGAGCGCTTCGCTCCTCACCTCCTTGGCTGAATCTTTGTTTTTGTTGCTCCGCAACAAAAACAAAGGAAAAATGCTCGGTTTGTCGGAATGTACGGTTCCTATGGCGTTGGTCTATGCCCCGGCTATACGCGAATCTTTCAAACCATTGTAGGGACAGGCTCACTGTTTGCGTAGCAAACAATACTGTCCGTTCTAACGCCTCGCGCCATACGGGATGGCTGTAATCCCACGTAGGAACCATCGGGGGCGCCGAAGTTTCCGCCTCCCCTAACACATCTTTTATCACCTGCCCAAAATATAGCAGAGGCACACTCCAAATGAAGTGTGCCTCACTAAATAACATTATTCAGTTATACTTTTCGCAGAATCTCATAAGGATCGTTGCGACCTGCGCACGTGTTGCGCTTCCTCTCGGATCGAGAACTACACGTTCACCTTCCGCCTTACCTGTGATAAGCTCCGTCGCATATGCCCACTTCATAGGAACTTCCGCATAGGAATGTACTTTACCAACGTCCGGGAAGCTGTCGAGAGCGGCGCTGTCGCTGACGTCTATCTTCTTATACTCGCAGTAGCGGTAGAGGATCGCCGCCATCTGTTCACGGGTGATGCTTCCGAGGGGATCAAACTCTGTATCCGACTTACCGTTTACGATAGAGTTCTCATACGCCCACTTCACGGCATCACGGTACCACGCCTGCTTGAGGTCTGTGAAAGGCACCTTTACGTCCGTTGAAGGCTGTCCTTCCATACGGTAGAGAACGGTAACGAGCTGAGCGCGGGTCATATTCTCATTCGGAACGAAGGTGTCCTCGGTCTTACCTGTCATAAGTCCCTTGCAGAATACGTAATATACGGCATCGTAGAACCACTTCTTCTCGTTAACATCGCGGAAGTTCATCTCCACTTCGTCGCTCACAAGACCGATCTCATCAAAGGGGATCTCAACAAATCCCGGGATCTTTCCGAATAACGCAGCATCCTTTTTCAGATTCATATTACCGTTTGCGGCATCTACGAAATCCGAAAGATTCTTGGCGACCTGGGCATTATTCTCGTTTACCGTAGAGTCTATAATGTTTTCAGGCATCTCGTGATTAACGCCGGAAAGATCGAACTGCTGGATCTTAGGTCCCGCACCGGAGGTATAAAAGGCATTATTTCTATATACGTTAAATGCAGGGTTGAAGAACGCATACTCGTCATCGTCGTCGCGTAAGGTCTCTTTCACATACTTCACCTTTGCGAGAGCGGGATACTTCTCTGCCCAGATACCCGTATTGTAGGGTACCTCCTCAAACTGCCAAACGTGACCGTAGGGGTCTCCCGCCCAGTAAGTGGGATCGAAATATCCTGTTCTTGCGCGACTATCAACGGAGATAACATATCCTACGGGAGAATCACCGTCATAGATATCAATGAAGATATTGTTTTCTATGGTGTTATCTCGTCCGCCGCCGACCATAACAGCAAAGCTGTTCTTACCGTAAACACGGTTGATGACATTTCCGTAGGCAGTCTGTCCCGAAAGTCCGTCGTCCCAGTAAATAGCCATTGCGCTACCCATCTCGGCACTTCCGATGTCCTCGAAATAGTTATAGCGCATCACGTTTCCGTAATATGCGTAGTGGCGGCCTGCGTAGATCGCTCCTGCATCGGAGGAATCGGTTACAACGTCGTGGATGTAGTTATACTCGAAGATGTTATCGTTTCCGTAGTAAAGGATTGCGAAATGGAGAGAGTTACAGATCTCATTGTGAGATACTGTGATACCTACGCCGTCCACACGGACACCGGGACGGTACGTCTGTCCTCTCGTCGCCCAATCGTGGATGTAGTTGTTGTAAATGAGGTTATTGGAGGGTGTAAGAGTTGTACGGTCTCCGCCGTAGATACGGATACCGTCGGCACCTGTTCCGCTGATATCGCAGTTTTGGATAGTGATGTTATAACCGCGTGCATTGATACCTACATCACCGATATTGCTTACTTTAAGTGAATCAAGAGTCACACTGCGGCAGTCGTTAAGGCTCACAGCCTCTGTTCTCGTTCCGTTAATATCAAATCCGTGGAACGTGAGGTGCTCTGCATTTGTTGCGTAGATGATACGTGTCTCTGCGATATTAGCTGTGATAAGCGCATTTTCCGCACCGTCGGGAAGATATGCATAAAGCACACAGTTCTTACGGTCAAGGAAGTACTCACCGGCGGTGTCGATCTCCTCCATGACGTTTATAAATCTGTATCGTGACCTTGTGCCGAAGCCATAACCGTATGAACCATGTACTTCTACAGCATTGTTCGCACTGTCAAAGCTTGCAATGTCGGCATTGGCGGTAGCCCACTCATATGTAGTAAAGCAGTATACGGAAGCCTCGGAAATGTCCTTCCAGCCCGCGATACGCGCCGCATCCTCTTCGGTTATGACGAGCTTGGTCGTTCTCTCAGCTTCGATCTCGGAGGGTGCTCTGTGGTATGAGGCGTTGGGATACTCAGCATACTTCATAACCGCTCCGTCAACGGCGAGGTCAAATCTGTAGTCTCTTGAGGGCGCAGACACGTTATCTGCGGTAACGCCGTACTTTGAAAGGTCAAGCTTCAAGACCTTTCCTGCCGCATCCTTGTCGATGATACGGTCCGATTCCTCCTTTGAAAGAGGAACAAAATCCGAATAATCGAGAACTGCGGCACTTGTGAGGATCGCACCGTGCAGTTCTTCGGATACGTAACTGATGGGACACTTTTCACTTCCCGAGTCTTCTGAGGTAAAGGTAATGTTGTCTGTAACATTATAGATACCGTTCTTAACGATAACTGTGATGCCTCCGTCGGGAAGTCCCGCGCCGTTCTTGAGTTCGCGGATGGCGTCTCGGGCAGCCTCGATGGAAGCAAAGGGATCGTCTGCACTTCCGTCAGCATCGGCTTTTCCGTCAGCGGAGACATAATAGGTCAGTGTAACCCCGGGGATCTCATCATACTCCTGTGCCGATGCGGGAAGCACGGCGAAAAGAGGAAGCATCATAAGTGCCGTCAAAAGGATGGATATAGTTCTTTTCATTTTTCGTTCTCCTTTATATAATTTTATTATATTTCAAACTCAAAGGTCTCAGCGTCGCTGGGCATACGGAAATCACCTCTGGGTGAAAGACCGACAGTTCCAACCTTAACGCCATCGGGAAGTGCGCTTCTCTTGAACTGCTGAGTTACAAAGCGGCGCATGAACACACGGAGCCAGCCCTTGATCACCTCGTCGGTGTATTCCTTGCCGAAGGCGGCACGGGCTGTGCGGTAAAGCTTTGCGGGAGTCTCGCCGTAGCGTACGAAGCGGTAGAGGAAGAAATCGTGGAGCTCGTAGGGACCGACAATATCCTCGGTCTTCTGTGCGATCTCCCCCTCCTTCGGAGGAAGCAGCTCGGGGCTTACGGGAGTTTGGAGAATGTCGCGCAGCACCTCAGCGAGAGCTGTTTTTCCCTCTTCCTCGGAAACGTCAGCAAAGTGAGCGACGACATAGCGGATGAGAGTCTTCGGAATACCGCCGTTCACGCCGTAGTTGGACATATGGTCGCCGTTGTAGGTCGCCCAGCCGAGAGCAAGCTCGGAAAGGTCTCCCGTACCGACGACGATTCCGTTCTCGGCATTTGCGATATCCATGATGATCTGGGTCCTCTCTCTTGCCTGAGCGTTCTCGTAGACCACGGAATGATCCTCCGCATCGTGCCCTATGTCGCGGAAGTGAATTTTGACCGCCTCGGCAATATCAACACAACGGAAGGAGGTGCCAAGCTCGTCGCAGAGCTTTTCGGCGTTGCCTCTCGTTCTTGCAGTGGTACCGAAGCAGGGCATGGTAACTGCGGTAATGTCCGTCATGGGACGTCCGAGAAGCTCCATGGCACGTGCGCACACGAGAATAGCAAGGCAGGAGTCAAGTCCGCCGGAGATTCCGATAACGGCAGTCCTTGCTCTTGCGGCGACGAGACGCTTTGCAAGTCCAGCAGCTTGAATATCGAGGATGCGCGCGCAGGTCCTTCTTTTCTCCGCGTCTCCCTTCGGGATGAAGGGATAAGGGTCGATGACGCCTTCAATGGAGGTGTCACAGTCCTTGAAGGTGAAGGGAGTAAGAAAACTGCTAAGGTCTTCTGTAATTTTTTTGCTCTTTATTCTGTCGTGCACGAGATGCTCGGTGTCAACAACGGCAGAAACGGTCTCCGCCTTATCAAAAGGAAGCTTTTCTGAGGCGATATTTCCGTTTTCGGAAATGATACAGTGCCCGCCGAAAACAAAGTCTGTGGTAGATTCACCGCTTCCCGCATTTGCCGTAACGATAGCGCAGTTATATCTTCCGCTATCCGAGACAGCAGCCGCACGGCGGTACTCTTCCCTGCCGATAAGCTCAGCCTCTGCCGTGGGATTCACGATAACGGTAGCTCCCGCACGGCAAAGCTTTTCGATTCGAGAATAGTCCGAACCGACGACACAACCTATCTTAACAGAAGTATTGTATTCGCAATCAAAAATATTCTTATAGGTAATAAGAACATACTCATCACCAATCATTACCCCATGCGGTTCCATCGCATGAGATGAAAAGTAACGTGAAGTGTCAATATCCGTGTTGTCGACAGCCTTCGGGATAAGAGACAGGATTTCCCCGCCCTTCACTGCCGCAACACAGTTAAAGAGCATACCAAGGTCTCTCACGGGAAGTCCCACGAAAGAGATCACGTCGCACTCTTTAGTCTCCTCGGCAACTCGCAGGATCTCGCGCTTTGCATCGCGGATAAGTGTATCGGTGAAGAAAAGATCACCGCAGGTAGCTCCCGTCAGCGCAAGCTCGGGAAAAACGAGCACTTTAACGCCTGCCTCTGCCGACTCCTTTATTATTCGGATTATCTCATCTGCATTCTTCTTAGCGTTGCCCACAAACACCTTCGGTGTAGCGGCGGCAACCTTTATAAATCCGTCTTTCATATTTAATAACAGATCCTTTCTTGGATTCTTTTATTTCTTTTCCTCAAACAGGCAAAGCTCTCTGAGGGGACATTCGGTACATCTCGGTGCTCTTGCCATGCAATATTCTCTGCCGAAAAGCACGATGCGGTGGCAGAAATCACTCTGCTTTTCAATCGGGATAACCTTTTCCATCGTTCTTTCAGTGAACAGCGGATCCTTTTTTGCCACGTCGTAGAATCCGAGCCGCCCGCAGATACGGATGCAGTGGGTATCTGCGACGATACCGCCCTTGCCGTATATGTCGCCGAGGATGAGATTTGCAATTTTGCGTCCAACTCCGGGAAGCGAAAGAAGCTCCTCCATGGTATCGGGAACACGTCCGCCGAAATCCCCGACTATCATCTTCGACATTTCAAAGATGCTCTTTGCCTTTGTCCTGAACAGTCCGCAGGGACGCACTATCTCCTCGATCTCCTCTACCGTGCCGCCTACAACGCTTTCGGCATCGGGAAATCTCTCAAAAAGAGGCTTTGTAACGATATTTACCCTCTCGTCGGTACACTGTGCTGAAAGGCGCGCCGCAACTAAAAGCCGCCAAGGGTCTCCCGCATACTCAAGGGAGCAGAGAGCCTCAGGGTAAAGCTCTTCGAGCGCTTTTATGATCCCATCAGCGTTCGGCAACACTTTTTTCTTTTTACTCGGCATCCTCGTCACCTCCGTCATCGGGCTCTGCGTAATCGCCGACACCAAAATAGTAGTCGAAAAGTCCCTTTACGGAAACACCCGCGTTGGCACCGGTGTTACCCTGCTCGATAACGCTTGTGACAACGAGCTCGGGATCGTCAAAGGGCGCAAATGCCGTAAAGATCGCGTTGTCGCTCTTGACCTTGGAGACCTGTGCCGTACCCGTCTTACCGCCGATGGTAATGGGGTAATCCTCAAACATCTCGGAAGCCGATCCGTTTTCAATAACGTCTCTCATGGCGTTCTTGACGACCTCGCAGGCTTCCGCGGACACGTCCATGGTGCTGATGATGCTGCTCTCGCCGACTACAACGGGCTCATCGCTTCCATAGGGGCACACCTTGTGGAGCATACGTGCGGAATATCTCACTCCGTTGTTAACGAGCGTCGTCGTGTACATGGATATCTGCAAGGGCGAGAACAGGTTGTCAGACTGACCGATAGCCGCCTGCAGAGTATCACCGGGAGTCCATGGCTCAAGTCCGTTGTCGCTTCTGTACTCAGGTCCCGCAAGAACTCCGGTTTTCTCGGGAAGCTCGATTCCCGTTGGCTGACCGAGTCCGAAGGAGCTCATATACTCGGTAAGCTTTTCAATGGTAAGCTGACGGCCTACATCGTAGAAGAAGTAGTTACAGGACTCCTGCAAGGCCTCGGTCACATCTATCTTGCCGTGGGTATCGTTATACATAAGGTATATCCAGCATCTGGGCTGATAACCGGAGTAATACTCATACTTACCCTTGGTATCGATGATCGTGTAAGGAGTTATGATGCCTGCATCAAGCGCCGCCACCGCAACTCCGGGCTTAAAGGTGGAGCCCGGCTGGAAGGTACCGTTCAGGGCACGGTTAACAAGCGGAGCCGTTTCGTCTGCGCCGAGATACTTAAGATCCTCAAGATATGTGGAAAGGTCGTATGTGGGATATGATGCAAGAACAAGGACTTCACCGGTCTTGGGGTCAACTGCCGTGAGTGCTCCCGCCTCGCAGTCCTCTCCGTCACGCTCACCCGGCTCATAGGATGCTTCAAGCTTTACGTATTCGATATTGTATGCAAGAGAATCCTCCGCCGCCATCTGCATACCGATGTCTATGGTGAGGTATACGTCAAGCCCCGCAGTGGGTTCACGCTTTATCTCCGTGCCGACTATGTTGCCATATGAGTCCTCGGTAATGATCATCTCTCCGTCAACGCCGTGGAGATACTGCTCAAAGGCATATTCCGCACCCGAAGTACCCACGTATGCATCAATAGGGTAGCCCATTGCCGTGTAATACTCAACATCGGAGGCGGGTATCTTCTGTATACGTCCGAGCAAATGCGTTGCATATCCCGGGTAGTTATATGTTCTTGAATATCTGCAGTACACAGTAAAGCCGCGAAGCGATGCTTCCCTTATCTTTGCTATATACTCAAGGGACACATCTGCGGCAAAATTATATGGACTGAGTGCGGAAAAATCGCACATATCGAAATCCATTCGGTAGCAGAAAAGCTTTGCCGCGTCCTCTGCCGCTACCGTAAGCACGCCTTCCTTGTCGGATAGTCCGTAGCGGTACATGAACACAGCCGCCGCTTCTTCTGCGCCTGCATCCTCCTTTATACCAAGCTCTGCGGCAATCTTTTCATACTTCACGCTTCGCGTTGTCTCAAAAAAGTCATCGTTGTACGAGAAGTCAAGATTTCCTCCGCGCACTGTAATATCAAAGGGGGTGTATCTGTATGCGGCAAGCTTCTCAGTCTCGCCTGTTTTTTCAAGGTACCCGAGAAGAGAGAGAATGACGCTGTTCTTTTCAGGATTCGTCTTTGGCATGGAGGCATAATCAAGACGTATATCGTTAAAAAATTCGTTACCGACCAGCTTGTTTCCGTTTCTGTCGTAGATCTCGCCTCTCTGCGCCTGGATCTTGACGCTCCGCTTTGTGTATGTCACGGGATTCGACATGGAATAATAGTCCTGACCTGTCACCTGCAGATCAACGAACATACCGATATATACTATGCACACCACCACAAATATTGCGCCGATCACTATGTATCTCCAAAGACCGTCGTGCTTCCTGTTCACCTCCGCACCTCCTTTGCCCATTTTACCTATTCACTATTCACTATTCACTTTTCACTTTTCACTTTTTATGTATCCCCTTTTGGAAAGGGGACGGACGTTACCTGCTGCGCGGTCTTGTGAGCTTTCTTGCAAAGCATCTCATATGTCCTGATACTTTCGCCATGGCGCACAAAAACACCATGAATGCAAGAACGACACCCGCGGCAAGAAGGCAAAACTTCACATCGAAGGCGACCTCGCTTCTCCAAAGCTCCTTTGCGGGAGCGTTTTTGCGGTAGAGCACGTCCTTCATCGAGAAGGTCTTACGCATCATAAGGTGATCGCTTTTCTTGTAGTCCTTTATTGCCTCGGTGACATCCTTTGTCATATTGTTTATATTCACAGAAGTTCCTTTCCGTCCGATTTTCGGACAAAAACCGCTTCTTTCTTTATTATATCAAAAACTCAGCACAATATCAATGATTTTATTTGTGAATTATTGGGGATATGAAAATGAAAAGCCGCCGAGGTTTAGCGTGTTATCCTTAACGGAGAACACGCAGTCAAATCCGTCTTCGACGGGTGAAATCCACCTCTGGTGGATGAAATCGCGTTTGCGATGAAATCCTGCTTCGCAGGGTTGTATTTAGACGGATTTGAT
>JAFUPK010000075.1 GCA_017481265.1 Clostridia bacterium | reverse complement strand
CTGAGGTTACTCTTGAGGCAGTAGCTCCCACATGTACAGAGACAGGTCTTACCGAGGGTAAGAAGTGCTCCGTATGCGGTGAGATTCTCGTTGCTCAGGAGACAGTTGAAGCTCTCGGACACACCGAGGAAACTCTTGCAGCAGTAGCTCCCACATGTACAGAGACAGGTCTTACCGAGGGTAAGAAGTGTACAGTATGCGGCGAGATCACAGTTGCTCAGGAAACAGTTGATGCTCTCGGACATACCGAGGAAACTCTTGCAGCAGTAGCTCCCACATGTACAGAGACAGGTCTTACCGAGGGTAAGAAGTGTACAGTATGTGGCGAGATCACAGTTGCTCAGGAAGTAGTTCCCGCTCTCGGCCACGACTTCGCTGAAGAGTTCACAGTAGACGTTGAAGCTACTTACGAGGCAGACGGTCAGAAGTCCCGTCATTGCTCCAGATGTGATGAAAAGACTGACGTAACTGTTATTCCGAAGCTTGTTAACTCTGCTGAAATCTTCACAGACGTTAAGGCAGGCAGCTGGTTCAAGGACGCTGTTGACTACGCAGTATACAACGGTCTTATGAACGGTAAGACTGCTACAACATTCGCTCCCAACGAAGCTACCACAAGAGCACAGCTCGTAACTGTACTTTGGAGACTTGAGGGTGAGCCCGTTGTAGACGTTGAAGTTCCTTTCACCGACCTCAAGCAGGATTGGTACAAGGATGCTGTTGCTTGGGCATACGCTAACGGTATCGTTAACGGTCTCACAAAGACAGAGTTCGGTCCTAACGTAGACGTAACACGTGAGCAGATCGCAGCTATCCTCTACAGATATGCTGAGTTCAAGGAGTATGATGTTACTGCTTCTAAGGATCTCGACTTCACAGATGCTAACAGAGTACGTGATTACGCTGTAGCTCCTATGAAGTGGGCATACGCTGAAGAGCTTATTACCGGCTCCAACGAGGGCGGTAAGCTTCTCCTCAGCCCCAGAAGCAATGCAACTCGTGCACAGATCGCTACAATCCTCATGAGATTCTGCGAGCAGTTCACAAAGTAAGATTACTTCAGGGTCAAACCTAAAATAAAAACGACGCCTCACCTTTTGGTGGGGCGTCGTTTTGTTGTCCCCGTAAACCTCCAGCAATGCTGGTGGTGTCAAAAAGCTTTAGCTATGAGTAGAATAACTATTTTAGATAAAAAATAATGAAAGAGAGTAATGAAGGTTTTCTCCGTTTATCTTTTGTTGCCGAAGGCAACAAAAGATAAACATAAGCCAAGGAGGTGAGCGAAGCGAGGAAACTTCGGCGTTTGAGATGGTTCTTTCGAAGGATATTAACCATATTTATGGTGGTAGGGCAAATAGTGCATTGGAAATAAATCCGGTGAGCCTATAGACTCGGCTGGGAATATGCCCTGGAGGGGCTAACGGGGCCACCGGCACGGCCGGTGGTCATGACTATGGAATGGTAATAATAGATTATCAATAAATGCTTTACATGGAGAACGAAATGTGATATAATTTGTTTAGATATTCCCACGAAAGAGGTAACCCTATGTCGAAAGCTGTATTAGGAAAAAAACTATGCTCATTGCTGAAAAATCTCAGAGCAGCCTTTTTTCCGCTTATGTTCTGCTACCTTGAGCTTTTGCTCCATATATACGCCTACTCTACATTTGATAAAAACATAGTTTGGATAATTTTGTTTTCGATCGGACTCGGACTTATACCGGCTCTTCTGACCGAAGTGTTTCCGAACAAGTTAAACCATGTGCTGACATATGTGTTTATTGCTGCTGTAACGCTTGTCTTTGAGATACAGACGGTTTATTTTGCAATATTCAGGGGATTTGCTCCCGTATCTTCCGTTAAGCTTGGCACGCAGGCTGTAACCAATTTTACCGGAGGTCTTTGGGAGGGAATACGAAACTCACTCGTATGGATACTCCTTATCCTTGTTCCTCTTTTGCTGTATATCATTTATGACATTCTTATGCGTCCTTCTTATAAGCGTCCGAGACCTGTTTGTCTTATTGCTATCTGCCTTGCCGTAGTATTTACCCTTGGCGGAAGTGTGGGCACACTTGCTATCTTCTTTTCAGGTGAGCCATCTCTTTACCATACCTTTTCATCATCGTCTACCGCAACGGATACGGCTGTCAAATCCTTTGGACTTAATATAACAATGCTCCAGGAGATGCGTTTTATGCTTTTCCCGGACTCCGGTGGGAACAGCTACGGTGATCTGCTTGTACAGCAGCTTGACAGCACTCATCAGGCGGATCTGTCCGTTGACCTTGTGGAGCTTTATGAAAAGGCCGGCGACGGAACAGCACTTCAAAACCTTACAGCGGCTGTGTCGCATATGCCTGTCTCCAAAAAGAATGAATACACAGGTATTTGTGAGGGTTACAATATCGTTGCGATATGTGCGGAGGCGTTCTCTCCTGAGTTTATTGATCCTGAGCTTACCCCTGCGCTTTATAAGCTTTCGACAAACGGCTTTGTGTTCAATAATTTTTATGCTACCTTCCCCAATACCACCACAAATGGTGAATATGCCTTCTGCATGGGACTTTTCCCCGATATGTCAAGAGAGAAGGTTGACTCAAGCTTCGGAGAATCGGCGGACAATTATCTCCCCTACTGCTACGGAAACCTGTTCCGCGAGATGGGTGGGGTAGCCAGAGCATATCACAATTACGTTGCCGAGTTCTATTACCGAAATTTTACCCATACAAATATGGGTTACGATTTCAAAGCCGCTAACAGCGGGCTTGACATAAGCGTAACGTGGCCTTCGTCGGACTATGAAATGATGCTGGAATCATGTCCTGAGTATGTGTCCTCGGATGTTCCCTTCGCGGCGTATTACATGACCTTCAGCGGTCACTATCAGTACACCCTCGATAACGCCATGAGTGCGAAAAACTGGGACATAGTCAAGGATTTGCCTTATTCCGATATTGTCAAGGCTTACATAGCGTGTAATCTTGAGCTTGAATACGCTGTGGCAAGCCTTATGGAGCAGCTTGAAGCGGCAGGAAAAGCTGATAGGACGATGATAGTGCTGTCTACCGATCATTATCCATACGGACTTGACGTGGATGAAGGCGCATACGCTGAGCTTTCGGGACGAGAGATCAATGATGATTTCGACAGACTTAAAAATGCCTTTATCTGTTACGTCCCCGGTATAGAAAGAGTTGATGTTGATGCGTACTGCTCAACGGTGGATATCCTTCCTACGGTGCTGAATCTCCTCGGTATAACCTATGATTCCAGACTCCTTGCGGGCTGTGATGTCCTCGATCCGGAAAGCGAGCATCTTGCTATACTTCATGACAAGAGCTTTATTGCGGATGGTGTAAAGTATAATGCGTCGAGCATTGAGTTTACCTATGATGAGAACACGGACGAATCAAGAGAACGCGGAAAAAGGCTTTACGATCTTGTAAAGCTGAAATTTGATGTCAGCGCTGAGATACTCTACAACGATTATTATTCATACGTGTTCGACAGAAGCACAGATTCCGAGGCGATCGTTGATATTACGGGCAAATATGAGGATATCGGAATCATGAAGCAGGCTCCCGCATATTACGTGCTGAAGCACGATCTCATGGATCCCGAAAGCGAGACTCAGTTCGGATTTACTGCACCTTATTCATATGCTGAGATGATAGATTCTGCATATAGGATTGAAGGAAGCCCGGCGGTGAACATTCCGGAAGGATGGACGAGCCGCTTTTCTGCGGACGCCGAATATGAAAACGCGCTGTACTGGGCACTTGATCAAGGTATAATAGCCGACGATGGAATTACTCCATATGATCTTAGCGAAGCTATATCTATCGGCGGTTGTGCGGTAATCGTGCAACAGCTTGCAAATCTTCGCGGAGCTGATACCTCTGTAGATGCCGCATCAGCCGACGAGATCGCGCTGTCATTCCCGAGCCTTGACCGCAAGGTTCTCGAAGCTTTGCTTTACTGCAAGAACGTGAACCTGATTATTGGCGACGGCTCTGCGGGAGCGCCCTTCAAGAGCGCCGATGCTGTATTCCTTCGTTCTTCCGCGGTAAATCTTATCTATAAGTTCTGTACATACAATTTGGGATAAATGCAAAAAGCACAGCGGCTTTTGGTATGCTGTGCTTTTTTACATTTATAAAGTATTGCTTTACAAATGCAACAACAGATTTATAATTGAAAAAAATAAAAAAAGTGATATACTGTAATCGTAAGCTTACAAATAATTCTTTTAATTATATGAAGAGGTATATTATGAACATAAAAATTGGTGCGATAATAAAAAAACTACGTTCTGAGAACAATATAACGCAGGATACTCTCGCTAACGCAGTGGGGGTCACACCACAGGCGATCTCACGTTGGGAATCGGGAGGCGGTTATCCCGATATCGAGCTTCTTCCGGCTCTTGCAGACTTTTTTGCCGTAAGCTGTGATGAGCTGATCGGATACAGGCTTTCTGAGAGGGAGAAAGAACTTGCGAAGATCAAAAAGGAAATGTGTCGCCTCTCCGAGGTGGGAACAGTTGATGAACGTATCGCATTTGCCAGAAATGCAATGTCGCGTTATCCGATGGATCGTGAAATTAAAGAAAACCTTGCCGTTTGTCTTTATTTCAGATGGACGGAGAATAAAGAGGAGGCGCTTTTCAGCGAAATCGAAAGTCTGTATTCATCGGTGATCGCAGAATGTCGTGATGACGACACAGGATATTCCGCCATAAATAATCTTATTACTATTTACGGTGAAACAGGTCAGCATGAAAAAGCAATGTCAGCGGTGAATATGCTTGCTCCTATGAAATACTGTCGAGAATTTGCAAAATCGTGTGGCATCGGAGACGGTAATACGGAGTTTTATATTCAGGAAGAGATAGATAAGCTGACCGACTGTCTCGGCATCGCTATCCGAAATTATCCTTTGGCTGAGGAGCTTCCGAATACACCGGATACCTGGGACAAGAAGCTGCGTATGATAGAGATATCAACTGAGCTTTACAAGATGATCTACGGAGAAGATCTGATGTTTTATCACGTGAGACTTTCATTCAATTATTGGCTGATGTCAACATATCAAGCGGCACAGAATAAAAGGGAAGAAACGCTTTGCTCGCTTGAGAAGATGTGCTATCACGCGGTGGAATACGATAAGTCTTATATGAATGATCACGGAAAGCACTACACGTCTATCCTTACGGATAAGCTGACTTATCCCGAACCGAATAAGGACTTTCACGAGCTGACGGAGCATTCAGATTGTTATTACAGGCTTGATAGGTTAAGCAATGCTCGATATGACTTTATACGTGAAGACTCGCGCTTTGAAGCTGTGCTGGAGAAGCTGAAAGAGTATGCAAGATAAAAAAGGGCGCACCCTCTGCGGTGCGCCCTTTATAAACGTTTAGCAACTACGCTGCTTTACCAGTCAAGACTGTAAAAATAGCTGTCATCAAGGTCTTCGATCCACGGTGCGTTATAATAGACATAACGAACGGTGTTTGTATCATGATCATAGGCAAAGAACATGGGATTACTACCGTTCAGTTCTTCGTGAAAAGGAAGTTTTCCTGCAGCAGTTATGCAAGTGAAGCTTCCGAGAGTAAACTCACCGCAATATCCGGGAAGAGATTTTATTCGCTCAGCCTCCGTTTTGATATACTGGGGATCTGCCTGCCACTCGGCATAGATCTCAAAATACTCCACAGCAATTTCCGGGGTGTCGGCGTAGTAATAATACTTTACGTTTTCTGTATTTGCGGGGATCTCATCGGGGAACAGATGAGGACAGTCCTCGTCCACGATATTCTGTACCCACCGATCAAGCTCCATATAGTCGGCAGGATCATTTGTTTCACTTTCGGAAGCTATGGTGAAAAATAAGGGGTATTTTGAAAATATGGTCATACCGACAGCAAGAACGATAAGTATGACAGACAGAACTCTGCCTTTGGCGGAAATACTTTCATAGCGCGGCTTTTTATATTTTTTTATAACGAATATAGATGAAACGGCGGCGATAAAGGTAGGCATAAGAGAAAAAAGGCTGAAGGCAACAAGACCTATAGAAGTAACAAAGTCGCGGCTTTTGATAATATACGTAATATTGGCAAGCAAAACGAGCAAAACTGCTAAGGCTGAGAGAGCGAGAAGCAGAACGGAGAGCGCGAGCATGATGCACCTTTCAAGCTTTTTTAAACGTGCCATGACAATCTGCCTTTCTACAAATATGGTTTATTGGTCATAGTATAACACACATAAAAGAAAAAGTCAACTGAAATGTTTTTTGACATTGCGGTTACTTTGTGGTACAATATAAAAAACGGAGTATAAGAAAGGTATTGTTAAACATGAGAAATTTCGGCTTTGGTGTGATGCGGCTTCCGCTCTTCGACGACAGCGACAGCAAGAACGTTGACTATGATAAGGCGTACGAGATGATAAAGCTATACATGGATAGCGGGTTTTCGTATTTTGATACGGGATATATGTATCACAATTTCTACAGCGAGAATGTGCTCCGTGACCTGCTTGTGAAGCGCTTCCCACGGGAGTCCTTTCAGCTTGCGGATAAATTACCCGTCTTTTCACTCCATAATGCCGAGGCAGTACCCCTCGTTTTCGACGAACAGCTCAGACGGTGTGGCGTAGACTATTTCGATTATTACCTTCTCCATTGTCTCAGCGCGGAGTTTTACGATCCAAAATGCGAGCCCTTCGGTTGCTTTGAGTTTATCTCCGCGAAGAAGAAGGAGGGTAAGGTCCGCGAGATCGGATTTTCCTATCACGATAAGGCGGAGCTTCTTGACCGTATCCTCACAGAGCATCCCGAGGTGGATTTTGTACAGCTCCAGATAAACTACCTTGACTGGGAGGACGAAAAGATACAGTCGAGAAAGAATTACGAGGTGGCAAGACGTCACGGCAAGAAGATCGTCATAATGGAGCCGGTGAAGGGCGGCACGCTTGTGAACGTTCCCGATGAAGTAGTGAAGCTTTTCAAGGATTTCGCACCCGAAAGGTCTGTCGCATCGTGGGCGCTTCGCTATGCCGCAGGGCTTCCGGGAGTATTTATGACGCTCAGCGGCATGGGAAATATGGATCAGCTCACGGACAATATCGCTACAATGACGGGCTTTGAGCCGCTCAGTGATGCAGAGCTTCGGATCATCGAAAAGGCAACCGCGATCATAAGAAGCACCGTTGGCATCCCCTGTACCTCCTGCGGTTACTGCATTGAGTCAGGCTGTCCCGTGAATGTGAACATACCGAAGTATTTTGAGCTTTATAACGAGTACAAAATGTGCAAGCGTTCTCCCGAAGAGTGTAACGTATTCTATAAACGGTACTTGAAAACCTTCGGCAAAGCGTCGGACTGCATCGGCTGCGGCAAATGCGAAAAGGCGTGCCCGCAGAAGATAAAGATAAGAGACGAGCTAAATAAGGTAAAGGACATTTTTGAAGGATGATATAGGAAAAGCAGAGCGAAGGCTCTGCTTTTTGATGTGCGGCGTGTATTGGTGTATAACCTATTGAAACACGGGGAGAGGGAAAAGTTTGAGCGGAGCTTGCGCTCCGACTATTTTGTATTTAGTTTGATAAATTGGGATTTAATTCAAACCGCATTCTTTATACAGTTCTTTAATGCACGGTGATTTATACTCTATGTATCCGTCTATATCATTTGGAAATAACTCGGCGGCTTTTTCTTTTATCAAACTATATTTTCTAACCGCTTCAGGGTTGCTTCGGAGAAAATCTCTGAATGTAATATGGCGGTGCAATTCTTCCGAGTATTTAGGACATACATACAAGTGATGCATTTGCAGATGTTCTTTGCCCGAATACTTAAACGCCTCTCTATCCTTAATACCAAGATCACCCTCGTGGACATATCCTATTGCTTTCAATCCGTCAACTACCGCAGTAAATGCCGAGTAATCCTCAATAATCACATCAATATCAATGCAAGGTTTGGCAGACATTTCTTTGACAGAGGTGCTTCCGATGTGTTCAATGCCGATGATTAAATCGCCAATTGCTTCTTCAATCTCACCCTTTATTTTTTAAAAGCTGATTGCCATGCTGCATCATATGGCAATACAACAACCTTTCTTGTTCTCATATAGTTCACCTACAAATTGGATTTATCAATCTAAATCAATGTTAATCTCGTATTGGTCG